>NZAK01000013.1 GCA_002687515.1 Rhodospirillaceae bacterium | reverse complement strand
CCGCCGCCGCGCGCGCCGCCGCGCAGGCTGCCGCCGATGCCGCGCGCGCCGCCGCCGAGGCCGAAGCAGCGCGTATCCAAGCCGAAATCGATGCCGAAAACGCGGTTGCCGATCTGGCCACCGTGAAGATTGATGTGGCGCAGGGTGATGAAGATACCGCCATAGATCTGGCCATCAACGCCACCATGGGCGGTACATCGGACCGATTGGAAAGCGTTACCGTCGATAATATCCCCGAGGGCGCGACCATCAGCCTTGATGGCGTTGAACTGCTATTGACCGATAA
Source organism: Rhodospirillaceae bacterium (assembly GCA_002687515.1). Taxonomy (GTDB): domain Bacteria; phylum Pseudomonadota; class Alphaproteobacteria; order Rhodospirillales; family UBA2165. The sequence goes on along the minus strand of NZAK01000013.1, from coordinate 14,775 downwards.
TAATGACGGCACCTACAGCGTTACCTTGGAACCCAGCCAGCTGACCGGCCTGACCGTCACCCCGGCGCTCGATGAAAATGCGGACTTCACGCTCGAGGTCAGAGCCACCTCCATCGATCCCGACTCCGGCGTCACCGCGACCACCAGGCCGAGCACCCTGGATGTCACCGTTGACGCCACGGTCGATCCGGCGGTGGTAACCGCGGTTCCCGGCGAAGGCTATGAAGACGCCCCCATCCAGTTGGATGTTTCCACCTTCCTTGCCGACGCCGACGGCACTGTTACCAGTATCGCCATCGACAACATCCCCGACGGTGCGACGCTGACCTATGTCGACGAAACCGGCGCCACCGTCGAGATCGTCATCACCGATGGCAGCGTGACACTATCTCCCGATCAGTTGAACGGCCTGATGATCACGCCGCCCTCCGATGACGCCCATGATTTCAACCTGGACGTGACCGCCACGGCGACCGACATCGATCCCGATATGGTCGAGGAAGCCGCCGCCGCCGATGCCGCGGCCGCTGAAGCCGCAATCGCCGAAACGCAGGCGATCGCCGCCTCCGATGCCGCCGATTTGGCCGTGCCCGAAGCGCAAACCGCCGCCGACGAGGCCGCCGCCGCCCTCGCCGGTGCCGACGCCGATGCGACCGATGCCAATATCGCCGAGCTGCAAGCCGCTGTGGACGCCGCCGACACCGCACTCGCAGACGCCAAGAAAGCCGCTTCCGATGCCGAAACCGCCGAAGTCGACGCCATCGCCGCGTCCGATGCAGCCGATGACGTGGCCGCCGGCTACGAATTGACCGTCGCCGCCATCGAAGCCATGGCCGAAGCCGATGCCGCCGCCGAGGCCGTCGTCGATGCTAATACCGCTCTCGATGCCGCCGAAGCTGCCGCGACCGCCGCCGATCTTGCCGAAACCCAAGCCATCGCCGCCTCTGATGCCGCCGATCTAGCGGTGACCGAGGCGCAGACCGCCGTCGATGAAGCCAGCGCCGCCCTCGCCGATGCCAAACGCAATGAAGTCGACGAGTTAGAGGCCGCTCTGGCCGACGCCGAAGCCGTGCTCGCCGATGCCGAGGCTGCCGCTACTGCCGCCGAAACCGCCGAAGACGACGCCATCGCCGCCTCCGATGCCGCCGATGCGAACGTCACCGATGCCGAAACCGCGGTCACCACCGCCGAAGCCCATGCCGAATCTACCGCCGCCGCGGCTGACGATGCCGTCATTGCCGCTGCCGAGGGCGATGCCACCGGCCTGGTCACCAGCACCAGCGAAACCCAATCGCAAACCGTCGAGGTGATCGCTACCGTCGATGCGCCGGTTGTCACTGTGGATGATGCCTCCGGCTTGGAAGATACGGCGATCGATCTGGATTTGACCGCTACCGTCGATACCGCCGGTATCCCCGACGGCACGCTGGACAGCGTCACCATCACCGATATTCCCGAAGGCGCGGTCATCAGCCTTGATGGCGTTGATCTGGCATTGACCGATAATGGCGACGGCACCTCCAGCGTCACCCTCGCGCCCGGCCAACTGACCGGCCTGACCATCACCCCGGCCCAGGACGACGCCCACGATTTCGCCGTCACCGTTACCGCCACGGCGGTCGATATCGATCCTGATTTTCAGATCGCCGTCGATAATGCCGAAGCCGCTGCCGCCGAAGCCGCAACCGCCCTTACCGCCGCCGAAGCCGCCGCCGGCGTTGCCGCGACCGCCGAAACCGACGCCATCGCCGCGTCCGATGCCGCCGATTTGGTGGTCACCGAAGCGCAGACCGTCGCCGACGATGCCGCCGCCGCCCTCGCCGATGCCGGCGAGGATGCGACACCTGCCGAGATCGCCGAGTTGCAAGCCGTCGTGGACGACGCCGAAGCCGCGCTCGCGGTCGCTACCGCCGACGCCGCCGAAGCCGAAACCGCCGAAACCGACGCCATTGCCGCATCCGATGCTGCCGATCTGGCTGTCACCGAGGCGCAAACCGCTGTCACCGCCGCCGATACCGAGGTTGCGGACGCCACCGCCGCACGCGATGCCGGCGGGATTTCCAACACCAGCGAACCCATATCCCTGGATGTCGAGGTCAACGCCACCGTCGATGCGCCGGAGGTGGTGGATATCGCCGCCCGCGGCGACGAAGACGCGGCGATCCCGTTGGATATAAACTCGGCCATCAGCCTCGATACAGAGGGGATCATCGACGGCACCCTCGACAGTGTCAGCATCACCAATATTCCCGATGGCGCCACCATGAGCTATGTGGATGACGCCGGCGCGGCCCAGTCGATCACCATCACCGGCGGCGGCGCGACCCTGACGCCCGCCCAATTGGATGGCCTGACCATCACGCCGCCTTCGGACGACGCCGGTGACTTCAATCTGAGCTTCACCGCGACGGCAACCGATACGGATCCCGATACCGGCGCCGTCGTCACCAATACCAGCGCCGCGCAGACCCTGGCGGTAACCGTCGATGTTACCGTCGATGCGCCGGGTGTCGTGGATACCGCTACCCGCGGCGACGAAGACGCGGCGATCCCGCTGGATATCAACACGGCGATCACCATGGATACGGAGGGTATCATCGACGGCACCCTCGACAGTGTTTCGATCACCGATATTCCGGATGGCGCCGTGTTGATGAGCGGCGGCGTGGCCATCACCCTGACCGGACCGGACGCGACGACCGGTCTTTTCAGCGCCGAGTTAACGCCCGATCAGTTGGCCGGCCTGACCATCACGCCGGCCTCGGACGACGCCGGTGACTTCAACCTGAGCTTCACCGCGACGGCGACCGACACCGATCCCGATTCGGGCGTCGTGGTCACCAATACCAGCGAAGCACATTCGCTGACGGTGACGGTGGATGCCACCGTCGATGCGCCGGAAGTCGTGGACACCGCCGCCCGCGGCGACGAAGACGCGGCGATCCCGCTCGATGTTGCCGGCGCCATCAGCCTTGATACCGAGGGCATCATTGATGGCACCCTCGACAGCGTTGCCATTACCGATATTCCAGACGGCGCCGTGTTGATGAGCGATGGCGTGGCCATCACCTTGACTGGCCCAGATGCGACGACCGGTCTATTCAGCGCCGAGTTAACGCCCGATCAGTTGGCCGGCCTGACCATCACGCCGGCCCAGGACGACGCCAATGATTTCGACCTGAGCTTCACCGCCACGACCACCGACACCGACCCCGATTCGGGCGTCGTGGTCACCAATACCAGCGAGGCACATTCGCTGACGGTGACGGTGGATGCCACCGTCGATGCGCCGACTGTGACCGACGCCGCCGCCGCCGGCGACGAAGACACCGCCATCCCGTTGGATGTTGCCTCGGCGATCAGCGTCGATGTGGCCGACGGTTCGCTCGACAGCGTCGATGTCACCAATATCCCGGCGGGCGCCAGCCTGACCTATGTGGACGGCAGCGGCGCGACGCAGCAAATTGCCATTGTCGATGGCAGTGCGACCCTGACGCCCGATCAGCTAAGCAGCTTGGCGATCACGCCGCCGGCCGACGATGCCTCTGATTTCACCTTGAGCTTCACCGCCACGACCACCGACACCGATCCCGATACCGGCAACAGGGTCACCAACACCAGCACGGCGCAATCGCTGGTGATTGCCGTGGCGGCGACCGCCGATGCGCCCGATGTTTCGGTTGACGACGCGGCGGGCTCCGCAAATACCCCCATCGCGCTGGATATCGCGGCGACGGTGGACGTCGGCGACGATATCCTCGAAAGCGTCACCATCGCTGATATCCCGCCTGGCGCCACCCTGACTTATGTGGACGCTACCGGCGCCACCCAGGAAATCACCATCGCCGGTGACAGTGCGATCCTGACGCCGGAGCAGTTGAACGGCTTGGCGGTGACGCCGGCCGCCGGCGATACGACGGATTTCAATCTCAGCGTTTCCGCGACGGCGTCGGATACCGATCCCGACACCGGTGAAACCGTAACCAGCACCAGCCAGCCGGTGACGCTGAACGTCGATATAACCAGCGGCAATGTCGCGCCGGTGGCCACCGACGATACGGATGCGGTCGGCGACGATATCGGCGACACCGTAACGGGTAATGTTTTGAGCAACGACTTCGATCTTGACGGCGATGTATTGAACGTCACGCAGGTTGAATTCGAAGGCACCGTCCATCAATTCCCCGAAGGTGAGGATTCGCTCACCATCGAAGGCGACCTTGGTACGCTGGTCATCGGCTCCGATGGCACCTACACCTATACCAAGGGCGAGTTTGAGAATGATTGGGCCGAGGGAACGCCGACGTGGGTTCCTCCGCAGGAGCAGCAGGAACTTGACCCCGTGCAGGTGGATCAGGCGAATTTGACCGTGCCGGACGGCGCCGATTCTGTCACCGTGACCTTCCAGGGCGAAGAAGCCGGTTACCACAACATCGTCGGCTGGTACAAGATCGATGCCGACGGCAACCCGTTTGAGCCGCAGATCGCCTGGCAAGACGCCTCGCAGGTGGGCAGCGGCGGCGATATGGTGCCGGGCGAATCGCAATTCACCATCGATGATCTGGGGCCGGGCGAGAGTTTCGGTTTCTTCATCATCAAGGATGGCGCCGACGAATACCGGTGGATCGACAGGGTCCCGGACAACCATTATTTCGAATTCAACGAAGACGGCGAGTTGATCGAATATAACGAATCCGGCGAGGAGGTCGGTCAGAGCGAAGGCGAGGGTCAAGGCCACAAAATCGATGTCGATGATGTTTTCCACGCCGTCGACAACAATCTGACCGACAGCCTTTTGAATACCGACAATGTCGCCCATACCAATTCGGGCATCGATCCCGAAACCGGCGACTTGATGATCGGTTTCGAAGACCTCTATGGCGGCGGCGACGAAGATTACAACGACCTGATGTTCTCGGTCGACTATGAGGGAACCGGTTACGGTGATCAGGATGTGTTCAGCTACACAGTTACCGACGGTGAATTCACCGATACCGCCAACCTGACCATTGAAATCGATCCCGATAACGATGCGCCGGTGGCGGTGGATGATTCTCTGATTGCCCACGAAGATGATGCGTTGGTGATTACCGCCGATCAGCTTCTGGCCAACGACACGGATGCGGATTTGGACACGCTGACCATCACCGATGTCGGCGAGGCGACCCACGGCACGGCGACCCTCAACGATGACGGCAGCATCACCTTCACCCCCGATGACGATTACGAGGGGCCGGCCCAGTTCACCTATACGGTGTCCGACGGCGCCGGCGGCACCGATACCGCCGTGGTCCACCTGACGGTGACCGGGAATGACGATTATCCGGTTGCGGTCGCCGATGTGGCGACCTTGGACGAAGATTCCTCGGTGATCATCGATGCGCTGGCCAACGACATTGCGGTGGATGGCGGCCCAATCCTTGATTCCTTTACCCAGCCCGAGCACGGCACGGTAACCGTCAACGAGGACGGCACCTTCACCTATACGCCGGAAGCCAATTATAACGACGGCGACAGTTTCACCTACACCATCACCGATACCGACGGCGATACCTCGACGGCGATTGTCAGTGTCGCGGTCAACCCGGTCGATGATCCGGTTGTGGCGGTCGAGGACACGGCGGTGTTGAACGAAGACGCATCGGCGGTGATCGACGTGCTCGCCAACGATACGGCTGTCGACGGCGGGCTCGAACTGACCGGCGTCACCCAGCCGCTGCACGGCACCGTCGCCATCAACGAAGACGGCACGGTGACCTATACGCCGGCCACCGATTACAACGGCAGCGACAGCTTCACCTATTCGGTGACGGACGCCGATGGCAGCGTTGCAACAGCGACGGTCAGCCTGACCATCGATCCCACCAATGATGCACCGGTCGCGGTCGACGATACCGCGACCCTGAACGAGGACGCATCGGCAGTGATCAACGTGCTCGCCAACGATAGCGATCTGGACGGCGATACGCTGAGCCTCGATAGCGTCACCCAGCCGGATCACGGCACGGTCGCTATCAATGCCGACGGCACGGTGACCTACACCCCGGATGCCAATTACAACGGCGCCGACAGCTTCACCTACAGCATTTCCGATGGCGCCGGCGGCACTGCGACGGCGAGCGTCAGCCTGACGGTGAACCCGGAGAATGACCTTCCGGTGGCGGTTGATGATGTCGGCNANNCTNAACGAAGACGCNTCGGCGGTGATCAATGTGCTCGCCAACGATAGCGATCTGGACGGCGATACCTTGAGCCTCGACAGCGTCACCCAGCCNGANCACGGNACGGTTGCCATCAANGCNGACGGCAGCGTCACCTATACGCCGGAGGCCGACTATACCGGCAGCGACAGCTTCACCTACTCCATCTCCGACGGTGCCGGCGGCACTTCGACGGCGAGCGTCAGCCTGACCGTCAATCCCGAGAACGATGCGCCGGTCGCGGTGGACGACACGGCGATTCTCAACGAAGACGCTTCGGCGGTGATCGACGTGCTGGCCAACGATTCCGATCTGGACGGCATCGCCCTGAGCGTCGACAGCGTCACCCAGCCCGATCACGGCACGGTCGCCATCAACGCCGACGGCACGGTCACCTATACGCCGGAGGCCAACTACAACGGCGCCGACAGCTTCACCTATACGGTGTCCGACGGCGCCGGCGGCCTCTCGACGGCGAGCGTCAGCCTTACCGTCAACCCGGAGAACGATGTGCCGGTGGCGGTCGATGCCACGGCGGTGCTGGATGAAGACACCGCGTTTGCCGGCCAGTTGAGCGCCAGCGATATCGACGGCGACAGCCTTGAATATTCATTGTCGGATCAAGGCGCACCCGAACATGGCACCGTCGCAATCAACGCCGACGGCAGTTATACCTACACCCCCGACGGTGATTACAGCGGCACCGACAGCTTTACCTTCACCGTCGATGACGGCGCCGGCGGCACCTCGAGCGCCACCGTGACCTTGTCGGTCACCGGCGTTGCTGATGATCCGGTGGTGGTGGTCAGCGACGATACCGGCGTCGAGGACACCTGGACCCAGTTGCACCTGGATAGCTCGCTTTCCGATACCGACGGCTCGGAAGCCCTGAGCGTATCGATTTCCAACGTTCCCGACGGCGCCACCTTAAGCCCGGGCACCAATCTGGGCGGCGGCGAATGGACGGTTTTGCCCGAACAGCTGCATCTGGTCTGCATCCTGCCGCCGGATGATTTCTCGGGCGAAATCGACATGACCTTGTCGGTGACCTCGACCGAAGCCGACGGCGATGTCGCCACCGTTTCCAGCGGCTTCACGGTTGACGTGACGCCCGCCGGCGATGTCAGTGTGTCGGCCGCCGATGTGACCGGGACCGAGGACAGCGTCATCGATCTGGGCCTTTCGGCGGATTCTTTCTCGATCACCGATGCCGATGGTTCGGAAACCCTGCAATCCATCGAAATCTCATTCTCCGGCCTGCCCGAGGGCGCGGTGGTCAACAACGCCACCTACAATCAGGCAACCGGCACCTATACGGTGGCGACAGTGGCGGCGCTGGCCATCGTCTCGGTAACGCCGCCCGATGATTGGAGCGGCCAGTTCGACGCCACTCTGAACGTCACCTCCAACGAAGGTTCCGCTGCGCAAACCTTCGGCGTCACCGTCAGCCCGGGCAACGATGCGCCGGTGATCTCCACCTCGCCGGTGTTCTCGATGAACGAGGACGGATCGATCGTCATTTCCGAGGCCCAGCTTCTCGCCGGTGCCTCCGACGCGGACGGCGATACGCTCAGTGTTACCGACCTGGTGGTCAATGGCGGGCAAGGGACATTGACCGGCCCCGATGCCGACGGCAATTACACCTATGCGCCGCCGGCCGATTTCAGCGGCGACGTATCGCTCGATTACAATGTATCCGACGGCACCGCGAGCGTTGCGCAAACGGCAAGCATTGCCGTGGCCGGCGTCGCCGATGCGCCTGAACTGACCGTTGACATCGGAGAAGGTGAACTGGTCACGGTCGGTGGCGATCCGGTTGAAGTGTCCATTGATTTTGATAGTGTCACGGATACCGACGCCGGATTCACCGTGACTGCCCGTTCGATCGACGACCAGGGTCAGCTGACCGATGCAAGCGCCGACAATATTTCTTTCCACAATACGTCTCCTCAAGGTTTTGGCGTCAGCGGCAATGCCTCGGGCGCGAATTCAGAACTTGGCTACGACAGCGATGCCGGAATTTCCGAACAGTTGATCGTGTCGTTTGACAGCGACGTTTCGTCCGCCGACGTCTCGTTCGCTTGGAAGCACAGCGGTGAAGACGCCACGTTTGAATTCTACAAGGACGGTGTGAAAGTTGGTGAAGGCACCATAATCGGCGGCAGCGACGGAATAGACCCGGCGGTCACGATTTCGCCGGACGATGGCAGTTCATTTGATCAGATCGTGTTTATGGCGTCGGGTTCGGGCGATGATTACCTGATCAATTCGATCGATTTTGAAGCCAATGCGAATGCTGATACCGTCATTGAGTATCCAGTCACCATTGCGGCCGATTTGGTGGACACGGACGGCTCTGAAACGCTGTCCACCATCACCATCGATATGGAGGGTATGCCCGAAGGGGTGAGCTTCAGTGCAGGCGGCTTGAACGCAGACGGTAATTGGGAACTCACCCCGGCGCAGCTCGATGGCCTGACCATGACCGCACCGGAAGGCTCGGGTGATATTGATCTAACCGTTAGTGTAACCTCGACCGAAGCCAACGGTGATGCCGCGACGACGACAGTGACGGCGACCGCAGATGGGGCAAATGTCGGACCTGAAGTCAGTGGCACGCCCGAGTTGGCGATGAACGAGGACGGCACCTTGACAATCACCGCGGATCAGCTTCTGGCCGGCGCGACCGATGCCGATGGCGATACATTGAGCGTCGAGAATTTGGTGGTGAATGGCGGCACTGGGACTTTGACGGGTCCGGACGATGCCGGCAACTATACCTATCTGCCGCCGGCCGATTTCAGCGGCGATGTCACCCTCGACTATGATGTCAGCGACGGCACCGCGAGCGTTGCGCAAACGGCTTCCATCGCCGTTGCCGGCGTTGCCGATACTCCGGAATTGACGGCCGGCGTTACCGGCGTCACCGAAGTCATGGCGGAAACCGCCGTGCCGGTGTCGCAGGTGCTTCTCGATCAAGTGGAAGCCGACCATGTGGTCACCATCACCGGCGTTCCCGATGGCGCCACGCTCAATGCCGGCGTCGATAACGGCGATGGCAGCTGGACCCTGACCGGTGATCTGCTGGACGGCCTGAGCGTCACCGCGCCGGATGGCTATGCCGGTGATCTGAACCTGGATATTTCGGTTGTCGATAGCGGTGGCGGCGGCAGCCAAACGCTAATCGAAGCCGACTTCAACTCCGGCACCTCCGGGTTCACCTATTCCGATGATGCCTTCGGAACGGACAATCCAGCACATGCCCGAGGAAAGTGGGACGACAATGACGGTGAAGATGGCAGCGGCGCGCTTAAGATTAAACTGGGCGGCGCCGACGATGACGACGTTACCGACGGCATGTCCGGCGGTTTTGGACAGAACTTCACGGTCACCGACGAGGGCGCCGGCACGCTAACCTTCAGCTACCGGCTGGATCAGGATTCCCGCTACGAGGACGACGAATATTCCGAAGTTCTGGTCAGTATCGATGGTGAATTGGTCAGCCTCGACGGCAATGATTACATCGCGCGCATCTCGGGCGGCGGCGATACCGGCTGGCAAACCGTGACCCTCGATCTCGGCACCCTGCCGGAAGGCGAGCATACTCTGGTCATCGGTGGTTTTAACAACCAGTCGACAGAAAAAAAGGAAAAGACCGAGATTAATTTCGACGATCTTGAATTGACCGTCGAGAGCGGTGAGACGTTTGTGGCCAGCGAAAGCCTCAGCTTCGCGCCCGATGTCGGTGGCCATCTCTATGCCATCGATATTGCGGCGGCGCTCGGCGATACGGACGGCTCGGAATCCCTTTCGGCCATCACCTTCGAAGGCTTGCCCGACGGCGTTACCCTCAACGCGGGATCGTCCGACGGCGAGGGCGGCTGGACCGTCGACGCGGGTGATCTTGCCGGATTGGAGGTCACGGTGCCCGACGGCAGCGGCGCGTTCCAGATGACCGTGAGCGCGACCTCGACCGATACCGGCGGCGATACAGCCAGCATCACCCGGACCATGGATTTCTCCGATCATCTCGGCGCCGACAGCGCGGACACCCTCGCCGGCGAGGCGGGCGATGTCGCCGATACGCTGTATGGCGGCGCCGGCGACGATGCGCTTTCGGGTGACGGCGGCGACGATACGCTTTACGGCGGATCCGGCGACGATGATGTCACCGGCGGCGATGGCGCCGACACCATCTATGGCGGCGACGGCATCGATACGCTCTACGGCGGATCGGGCGTCGATTACCTGTCCGGCGGCGATGGCAACGATGTCATCTACGGCGAGTCGGGCAACGATATCATCCTCGGCGGCGCCGGCGACGATCAGCTCCATGGCGGCGAGGGCAATGACGAGTTCGTCTTCGACCTCGGCGACGGCAACGACACCATCTTTGATTTCGAGGCTGGCGATGCGCTCAGCTTCGACGGGGTCAGCCTGGCCGAAGGCGATAACGTCGAAATCACCACCGATGGCAACGATGTGGTCATCCGCATCATCGGCCAGGACGGCGCCGAAACCAACAAGGTGACATTGAAGGATTCGGTTGACGAAACCGACCAAAACGCGGTCGAAAATATCGGCGATGGTTATTCGGTCACCGACACCGGCGATGGCGGCGTATCGATCGTCGTCGATCAAACCGGTTAGACGCAGCCCGCGTCGGGTTGGCAGGGTCGGCCACGCGGGCGTCGGACTAGGCACCTGTTTACGATAGGGCCGCCCCCACCGGGCGGCTCTTTTTATGCCGACCCCGCCCTGCCGCCGTCCGATGCATGGGAAACCGGTTTTTCATCCGCCGCCGGCAATGCGCGGGACAGGATCATGTTCTGGAAGGCATCCGTGATGCGCCTGGCATGGGGTTCCAGATAGGGAAAATTCCGGGCGTGCTCGAAACTGTGGCGCATGGCCGGATTGGTTTCGAAGATCAGTATTCGCCCATCCTCCATGACATCGAAATCAACGCCGAAGAAATCGAGCCCGGAAATCTTGGGTAGCGCATTCAGGGCCGCGAAAGCATCGGCGCCCACATAGGCCGCCGGATCGTCCAAGTAAGCTTCCTCGAGGTCCGTCATCCACGGGGTTTCGGCCATCACCGTGGTGCGGTTGAAACCGTGAACGTTCCAAACCGTATCGACGTGATGGACCACCGGATAAAGTTCGCCGTCGATAAAAAAGACTCGCATCTTGCGGAAATAATCCTCGCGGAACGGAGACAGCACATATTCGATCACGTAATGGGTGCCTGCACCCTCGGTAAGGAAATAGTCTTCGACCACGGGCAGGCTGTCGGCCTTGACCGTGGAAACCGCCGTATGGGTTCCGGTCCGGCGCAAGATGACCGGCAACTCCAATCCTTCCCGGCTGAGGAATTTGGCCGCATCAAACGGAACATCCGGGCGCACTTCGGCACGCATGGACTTGGGGAAGCGGATACCCGGAACCTCTTTCAGGCGCCTATAATTGTTGTCGCGTGTGGATTCGAGAACCCGCGCCGGGTCATTGATCACCGGCATACCGGGATTGCGCGCCAAATATCGTGCCGCCGTTTCCAGGGATTGGCCCTCCAGATCCGCGTCGGCGACGCTGTTGACCACGATATCGTGGGCGGGGATACCCTCATGGCTGAGGATGTTTTCGTCCGAGATCAGAAAATTTATGGTGGTGAATTGGTTCTGATCCCAAAGCGCGCTCGAAGAAAAATTGCCGCCGGAAAGGCGCAGCCAATGGCTGCCCTCGGGAGCCACCTTATAAAATGCGTTCTGCACCCCGCGCAGGCGCAGGATGCGGGCCTTGGGCGCTCCCAGACAGGATTGAACCGAGATCGGGCGTTTGCAAAGGCCGATCTTCAGGGTTTGCCTGGACACCTCTATCTCGCCCAATTCCCGCTGGATCGCCGACAGCGACAGATAGGCGCGGGCTTCGCCGGGAAATTTTTCAATGATGGTTGCGTAAACGGTTGCCGCCCGTTTCATGTCGCCGGCGCGCACCAGAAGATCGCCCAACTGCATCAAAAGCGGCAGACTATCGGGACGATATTGAAGCGCCTGCCAAAAGCAATAGGCGGCGTCGTCCAGCCGGTTAAGCCCGATAAGGGCCAGCCCCAATCCGCGCCAGGCATCGGCGTCCTCGGGATTTGCCTTCAGATGCGCGCGGTAGGCGGTTTCCGCTTCCTTGTTCTGGCCGGCGCGCCTCAGGCGCTGAGCCTCGGCCGCGCCGCCAACGGAACGCCGCGCCATCATTTCTTATCCCCGATGCAGGAAGTGCGCCCATTTAAGGGCGCCGCCATGATTTTCCACATGGTTTAGCAACGCCGAAACCACGCGCCGGTCGTAGATGGTCCCCGAATCGGCCAAAAGCCGCGCCGTCGCCTGTTCCAGCGACAGGCCCGGACCGCCGCCCCGGGGGCTGGTTAGATCGACGAAAGCGTTGGCAACGGCGACGATGCGCGCCGTCAGGACAATGCTTTCGCCGCTTAAGGCTTCGGCGCCGGTGCCGTCGTAATGTTCCGATGACTGGCGGATGGTATCGACCACCGGTCCCTCGAAATCGATGCCGCCGAGAAGTTGGGCGCTGGTAATATGAGCCTCGGTCAATTGGCGCCGGTCGCCGATTGCCAAATCGTTCAGGCTGCGGCCCATCAATTCGGGCGAAACAAGCACGGTGCCGAGGCTCCTGAGGCTGCCGGCAAAGCCGGCGGTATCGACCTCGCGGCGCTCACATTCCAATTCCTCGGCGATCGACCGCGCCACGTCGCCGACATCGCTGGAACGGGTATCCGAGGTCGGATCGCGCCGGTCGACGACGCTGGCCAGGGTGGTCACCAACTGTTTCAGCCGGTTCTCGCTTTTAAGCTGCTCGCGCGAAAATTCGGTGATGTCGTCGACGATCATCAGGACGCCGGGCGGATGGTCGCGGTCGCCGCGTAGCGGGATATGGTCCGATTTCAGGACTTCCATCTCGCCGCTTTCGTCCTCGAACCGCTGGATGAAGGATTTACGCACCTTCTGCACCGAATCCTCGACGCCTTCCTCTTCCATATCGGCGAAATCCTTCAGGATATCCTTGTTGACATCGGCGTAATATTTGGCCTTCACCGGCCCCATGATGCTGGCCATGGTCTTGCCCATCATGTCTTCGGGCTGAATGCCCGCAGCCTTGGCCGCCGGTTCATTGGAAAAAGTGTAGGTGGTGGTGCCGTCGACGGCGACGATATGGGTCGGCTGGGAGTTGGTGATGACGCGCATGAATTTCGAAATATTCTCGAACCGTTCGGACGAAATGCGGAATTTTTCGGCCGCCGCCGCGGCGCGTAAACTCGTGCCGTGGCGCCAGACTGCGATCATGCCGACGGTGACACCGACGATTATCAGCACGAAGACAATTAAGATGGTGCGCAGCCTGGTATCGTTTGCAGACAGCGCCTCGGCACGCGAGATTTTACGCACCAGCACCCAGGGCACATCGGCCAGCGCCCGCGACGTGACCAGAACCTCTTCGCCCGCATAATCGCGTTTAATGGCGAACCCGCCCGGTTTTTCAATGGCGAAAGCGGCGGCAAGATCGGCGGTATCGAACGCCATCGCCCGTTTCAGCGGCGCCGTCCGGTCGGCCAGGGGCGACAGGTATTCGACCGAATTAGCCTTCTTGCGCACCAAATAGGTTTCCGATGTTTTCGACGTATCGCCGGGCTGTTTCAATAGATCGAACAGTTCCGCATCGACAATGCGGATGCCGATGGCGACGCCGATCCCTTTCGAGCCGCTGTCCGATTGGACGCCGTAGATGGGAAGCGAGAAGCCGATGGTCGGCTCGTTGGTCGCGCCCTTATACATATCGATGACCGCCGGTTCGCCATCCAGCGAGGAGGCGATGGCCTTGCGCATGTTGCCGCCCAGGGCGGGCATTTCCGGCGTCGACACCAAGGGCTTGCCGTCGGCGTCGGTCAGCGCCAAGCCGGCGACGCCGGCGCGCTCCACGTTGGCATTGGTTTCCTGTTGCGGCGCCAGCGGGACGAAACCGTTGCGGTCGGCCATGGCGACCAAAAGGTTGCTCAAATAGCCTTGCTGCGCGGTGCCGTCGGTGACCTGGGATGTATCGCCCTTGGCGTCGGAAAGTTCGGTCAGGTAAAGTTGCAGCGATGCGTTTTCCGTCAGTTCCGCGATGACATCGAAATTGGTATCGACCCACTCGTTAATTTCGGCGACGCGGCTATCGGCGACGATGCCGAGGCGGATTTGCCATTCATTAAGGGCGCGCTGGCGCTCGCCTTCGACAAATTGGAACGAAAAGAAGACGCCGGCGCCGATGACCGCCAGGAGAACGATAATGGCGATGGCCACCGTCCGGTTGACCTTGCCTTTCGGCGTTTCCCCCTCGGCCTCCTTGTCCAGGTCGGCCTGTTTGTCTTTCGGGGCCTCGTCCGCCGCTGCGTCTGCCATGGGCGCTCTCTTTCGGGGAATCTAAAGGTGTATGCGTACCGGCGTACTCTAAATTAACGATTAAAGCGTGCCTATCCGCTTGACACCCACACCCACTACATCTAGGGTGGGCGTAAAGCGGATAGGGGGTTGGC
>NZAK01000012.1 GCA_002687515.1 Rhodospirillaceae bacterium | reverse complement strand
TATTCTGCGTGGTCCAATAATCGTCATGGATCACATCCGCACCATCGCCGCGCCCGAACCGGTAAACATCATCGCCGCCGCCGCCTTCCAGCAAATCGGCCCCGGAGGTGCCGGAAAGGGTGTCGGCGCCATCGCTGCCATCGCCGCCGCCGCCCTGCGCCACACCGGAAAGATCAAGGGTGGAGCCGTCGGCAAGGCGGATGGTCTCGATCCGGTTATCGACGTCGAACCAGTCGCGGAGGCGGATCACGTCGGTGAGATCGGCGAAGGTGTCGGTTGCATTGGCCTTAACACCGATCAGAAGATCGTCGCCGTCAACTTGGATGAGGATATCGGCGGCCACGATGCCGGCGCCCAACTGCAAAATATCGTTGCCGCCGTCGCCTTCCACCGTGTCGGTCACCGTGACCGTCCCGGTGACCGTCTCGGCCGCCGTGCCCCCTTGCGTAACCGTGACATCGCCGTAATAGGTCGCCGTCGTATAGCCGATGACCTGACCTTCACCGTCAAAGTTGGGGGTGCGCGTCGAATAGCTGCCCCGCCGCGTCTCCTGCCACGACGTCGCCACGTCGCGGCTGTAGGTGACGCTGTAATCCACATCGGCGCCATAGGAATAAGCGTCGTAGATGATGTCGGCGCCGTCGCCGCGCTCGAAACGGTAGATATCATCGCCGCCGCCACCTTCGAGATGGTCGGCGCCGGCGCCGCCGCTGAGATCGTCATTGCCGGCGCCGCCCAAAACCGAATCGGCGCCGCTGCCGCCCACAAGCGTGTCGCCGCCAAGGCCGCCTTGAAGATCATCGGCGCCGCCGGAACCGATCAGCACGTCATCGCCGGTGGAGCCCGCCAGCGTATCGTCACCCTGGCCGCCGCCCGCCCAATCGGCGCCCCAACTGGCGGCCATGGTGATGACGCCGCCCGCCGCCACCAGGGCGTTCAGGTCAAGGGTCGAGCCGTCGGCAAGGCGCATGGTCTCGATGCGGTTATCGGCGTCGAACCAATCCTGCAGCCGGACGACATCGGCCATCGCGCCGAGGGCCTCGTCGATGCCCGCTTCCGAGGTCACGCCGACCAGCAGATCGTTGCCCGATACGGCCAGGCGGATATCACCAGCGCCGATGCCGGCGGCCAATTCCAGGACATCATTGCCGCCGTCGGCCTGCAATGTCTGGGTGATCGAAACCGTGTCGGTCACCGCCGTCGTCTGGGTGCCCGTCAGGGTGCCGGACCANCTATAGCGGCCGTCGGTCACCGTCGTGTTGTAATCGTNAGCCGACGCCGTATCGTAACTGAAGGCCTGATCTGTATTCTGCGTGNTCCAATAATCGTCATGGATCACATCCGCACCATCGCCGCGCCCGAACCGGTAAACATCATCGCCGCCGCCGCCTTCCAGGAGATCGCTCCCGCCGCCGCCCGAGATTGCGTCGTCGCCGCTAGTGGCGGCGGCGCCGATACCCGCTGGAGTCACCCCGGACAAATCAAGAACCGAACCGTCATCGAAGCGGATGGTCTCGATCTCATTGTTGGCGTCGAACCAGTCGCGGAGGCGGATAACATCGGTGAGATCGGCGAAGGTGTCGGTTGCATCGGCCTTGACCCCGATGAGAAAATCGTCGCCGTCAACCTGCGTGAGGATATCCGCCGCGACGATGCCGGCGCCGAACTGCAATGTATCGTTGCCGCCGTCGCCGGTTATCGTGTCGGTCACCGTCAGCGTCGCCGAATCGGTCACCGTCACGGTGCCGGCCTGGGTGACCGCGACATTGCCGTAATAGGTCGCCGTATTGTAGCTGACGATATTGCCCTCGCCGTCATAGTTGGGGGTGCGCGTCGTATAGCTGCCCCGCCGCGTTTCCTGCCAGGTCACCGCAATATCGTGGCTGTAGGTGACACTCTGATCGACGTCGCCGGTATAGGCATAGCCGTCATAGATGATATCGGCGCCGTCGCCCCTCTCGAAGCGGTAAATATCGTCGCCGCCGCCGCCTTCGAGACGGTCGGCGCCGCGGCCGCCCGACAACCTGTCGCCGGCGCTGGTTCCGATCAATGTGTCCTGACCGCCGGTGCCTTCAAGCAGGTCGTTCAAGGAAACGGTAAAGGCTTGGTCATGGCTGGCGCCGGCGGCATCGTGGACGCGGACTGTGACCGAATGGCTGGACGCCGCTCCGAAATCCAGGTCGGCGCCGGCCGCCACCAGCAATTGATCGCCCGCCAATTCAAACCGCCCGCCGGCATCGTCAATCAGGGTAAAGCTATGACCGCTGTCCGAGGCATCTGGATCGATCACGCCGCCCAAATTACCGACGACCGTTCCGCCGCCGGAACCTTCATCGACCATGGTATTGTCCAGCGAGAAAGAAGTCGGTGCGTCGTTGGCGCCGGTTACCGTGACCGAGATGTCGGCTGTTGCTTCGATACCCCATACGTCGGCAACCGTATAGGCGAGCGTCACCGCCGCGCTCTCGCCGTCAGCCAGGTACTGATAGCTGCCCCCCGGATCGTAGACGATCTGGTTGCCGGCGATGGCAACGCTGCCGCCGCCGGCACTGACGCTGGCTGCGGTAATGGCCAGCAGATCACCGTCGGGATCGCTATCATTTGCGAGCACGTCGATGATCACCGAATTGTCTTCGCTGGTCGCACCGCTGTCTGCGACCGTGACCGGGGCTTCGTTCGTCGGCGCGGTAATTGTCTGATCGGCAAATTGGAGGAACTCGATTTCGGTCAACGTGTCCGTGCCTTGGTCACCGGCCAGGGCAGACACGGTTAAAGATCCCTTATCTGCAAGCACCGTGTAGTCCGCATAATTTCCAGAAAACACAGCCGTGTCCGTATCGGCGCCGCCATCAATCACGTCATCGCCAGCCCCACCCGTTAACGTATCGCTGCCTCCGCCGCCTGACAGCGTGTCGTCGCCGCGCCAGCCTT
The DNA here is from genome assembly GCA_002687515.1 of Rhodospirillaceae bacterium. Lineage (GTDB taxonomy): Bacteria > Pseudomonadota > Alphaproteobacteria > Rhodospirillales > UBA2165. Next base: position 39,974 of record NZAK01000012.1, on the reverse strand, counting down.
CCAGTTCGTTATTGCTGGCGTTGCCGGTGATGGTGTCGCCGCCGTCGCCGCCGATGGCGTTTTCGATGATGGTCGCGCCGTCGATGTTCAAGGCTTGGCCGAGGAGGGTGTTGGCGGCGCCGGCATTGATGTCGAGCGTGATGCTCGTCGACAGGGACGCGAAATTCAGGGTGTCGATGCCGGACGCATCGCTGATCGTCCCCCGCCCCGCCTCGCCGCCATAGCGGGACCATTGGTCGGTGTAGATGTAGGTATCGTCGGCGGTCTGGGCGTCGCCGTAGAAGGTCATGTCCCAATCGTAGAGGGTGCCGATGTCATAGGTGGCAAGGTCCTGTATCCGGAGGGTCCAGGTGCCTTGCGAGGATTCACCCCAATGGGCAACCGAGCCGAAATTCCAATCGAGGCTGCCGCCGCCGGTCAAACCACCATTGGCCGGCTGGTTGGCGAGGGTGCTGACGGTGCCGTCCGGGGATATCAGATCGATCCTGAGATCGCCGACCCAGGTATGGGAAATGTTGAGGTGGGCTTCCACATACTGGATATCGATATCGGATGAGATATTGGCGGTTCTGGTCAGGGTTGCGTTGTCGGCGATGGTCGAGGTCGAGGTCAGGTTGTTGAAGCTGGCGGCCACCACATTGGCCTCGGTCGATTGCCTGTCCCAGGTTTCGGCGAGGCGCACGGCGGCGTGGGCGTCGACCAGGCCGTAGCCGTAATCATGGCTGAATTTCAGGCCGCCGCCGTTCCAGTCATCGGCGCCGGTGGTCTGCCAGCCCGAGGTGCTGGTCCGGGGGTTCTTCGATGAATAGGCGAGGATTTCCTGAACGTCCCGGTAGCCGAGATCGGGATTGGCTTCCAGCATCAGGGCGACGACGCCGGCCACCGCCGGGGCGGCGAACGAGGTGCCGTTGATCGAGACATAATCGCCGGCTTCATAACCGCTGCCCCCGCTCACGTCGGTGGTGTAGACATTGGTCGCCGGCCCGGACACGAGAACGGCGGCGCCGGGCGTGCTGAACGAAGATATATCGCCGTCAATTTCGATGCCGCCGACGGCAATGGTGTGGCGCGAGTTCTGCATGCCGTGGTAATTGACGTCTTCACCGTAATCCCAGCCGTTTCCCGCCGCGAACACGATGTTGGTGCCGAGCCCGCCCCGCCCCGTCGAAGCGGCATAGCTCAGCGCGTTGCCGAAACTTGCGTATGAACCGCGAAGATTGTCTTCGAAAAATCCGGTAAATCCCCAACTGTTATTGGCGACGTCGACATTGGCCATATTGCGAAGCTGGGTTTCAAACTGGGCGTCGGTGCCGTATTCGAAACTGACCCGGTAACCGGTGATGTCGGCGCCCGGCGCGACGCCGACCGCGTCGCCGCCGCCGACAGCGGCGGCGATGACGCCGGCGACGGCGGTGCCGTGATTATCATCGGTGGTCGAGGCGTAGGAATCATTGTCGCCATCGGCTGAATCGTAATCGAGATCGGTACGGTAGTTGGGGGCCAGGTCGGAATGGTAATAGTCGATGCCGGTATCGACGATGCCGACGACGACGCCTTGGCCGGTATATTGGTCCCAGACATCGGTGACGTTGAGATCGACCCCGGCGTAAGAGGTGTTGCGCAAATGCCATTGATTGCCGAAACCGGGATCGCCGGGGATCAAGGCGGGGGCGATGCCGATGCTGCCCTGGGGCGGCGCCAGGGCGAAACCAACCTTGGCGATGCTCAGCGCGAATGCCGCCTGCCGGCCGACTTCTCCGGAACCATCATCCGGCGATAATTCCGGGCGCCGGTCCCTGGTCAACGGCTGCATCGGCCCACCGCCGGTTTCGCCGGCCAAATCTCCGGCTCCGATCACCGCCGGCAGTGGGCCGGGCAGCCCATTGAAACCGGCGCCGGACTGGGCGACGGCATGGGAATAAGGAAGCAGCGGCGCCAGCAAACTCAACGGAGACGCGCCGCCCTGTTCCGCCTGCCAGGCCGGCGCATCTGACCCGGTGCCGGTCGATAGGTCGCCATCCGGCGAGTCAGGCCGATGGTGGAAATTGCCACCCTTACCGGTGAACAATGAGGTTGAAGCCGGCGGGCTCCCAAAGCCGGCGAAATTTGACTGGGGCGCTTCATTGCCGGGCGCGATATTGGAACGGGCAATATCGCCGCTCGCTTCGGTTGTCTGGTAATGCAGGGAATAAACCGCCCCGGAGGCAGGCGGCGCTGCCTCGGTATGGGGACGCTCGGCGATCAAATTTTCCGCCGGAGAGATCCAATTTGGGCGTCGTTTGTCCATTATCGCCTTGACCGATAATCAGTTTCCGGCCCCGCCCGAACGTTCACCAAACCATCAACGCCGCAAACGGGAACCCGTTAATATCAACACCCTCAAATGAGCTTCACACGGAAGCCGTTTATTTCGTCATCCCAAGGCACGCGCATAACAAAAGCCGGCGCCACCGGTCACCCGGCCGCCATGCCTTGAAAACGCATCTCCCCAATAAATTGTCGATTCCCTACAGGTTTCCAATCATAGCAGATTTCAGCCGATAATACGATAAAACTATTGAGATAAATTTATCAAAACATTTGAACTAATACTAGTCATAAAATCATTTTATCCCGTGTTCGTATATAAAGTATCCTGGCGCGCAAAAGTTTGCGCACGGCCTAAATAGGCAGAATTCAGCCGGTTTTAACGCATTCGTAGTGGGAAATAGCCGCGGATTGTGGCGGGCTTGTGGCGGCGTGAGTAATTTTACCGCCTGGTGGCCCGATTCACCCTAGCGTTCGCGCAGGGCTTCGTCCCGGTAACGGAACAGGGGCGCCATGACATATTCGATGAGCTGGCGCTTGCCGGTTTTGATCTCGGCGGTGGCGGCCATGCCCGGGGTCAGCGGCACCCGCTCGCCGTTCACCATCATGTGGGTTTTTTCGACCGACATCCGGGCCAGGTACACCGGCCCCAATTTCTCGTCTTGAATGGCATCGCCCGAGATGTGCAGCACCGTGCCGGCAACGGAACCGTATTTGGTGAACGGGAAGGTCTCCAGCTTGATCTCGACGCTTTGCCCCCGGCGCACGAAGCCGATGTCCTTGTTGAGGATCCGGGCCTCCAATTCCAGCTTGTTGTTTTCCGGCACGATCACCATCAGTGTTTCCGCCGGTTGCACCACGCCGCCGACGGTATGCACCGACAATTGCTGAACAATACCGCCGATCGGCGCCGTCAGGCGGGTCAGCCTGCCCCTCTGCTTGGCCTTGACCAGTTCTTGGCTGAGGGCGCTGCTTTCGCGCTCGGTATCCTTGAGCTGGCCGAGGGCCTGGCGGCGGAACTCGGCCTCGGCCTGCGCGATCTGCTCCTTGACGGCGGCGATGGCGTTGGCGCTTTCGTTCAGCTTGTGCTGCTGCAACTCCAACTGCTTTTGCTTGTCGATGTATTCCTGTTGCAGTTCGAGGTACCGGAGGCGGGGGAAGTGGCCTTGATCGCTGAGCTTCTTGACGCCTAAAACCCGCTCTTCCATCAGCGGGATTACCAGTTTCAAACCCTCGATGCTTGTCTCGGTTCCGCGCCTTTCGTTTTGCCGTTGTTTCAGCTGGCTGGCCAAGGCGGAAAGCCGCGCCCGCTGCTCATCGCGGGCGCTGATCAGAAGCCGCTCATGCAGGCGGACCAGGTTGGCGGGGACGCCGGGCGGCGCCTTGAACGCCGAGATAGGATCCCGGGCGCCGCTGAGCATCGCCTTGAGCCGGGCCTCGGTGGTCCGGAGCTCCATCAGGTCACTTTGCAGCCGGCCGGTGTCGGCCGAGGTGACGGTCGAATCAAGTTCGATCAAAAGATCGCCCTCGGCCACCGTCTGGCCCTCGGCCACGCGCAGCGATTTGACGACGCCGATTTCAAGCGACTGGATGACTTTTGTCCGCCCCGATGGAATGATCTGGCTTTGCGCCGTGGCGTGGGTGTCCAACTCGCCGAAAACGGCCCACAAAACGGTGATCAGGAACAATGCCGAGATCGCCAAGGCGATGCTGCGCCCGAGCGGCGAAGCCGNTGTTTCCATGACCTCCAGCGCCGCCGGCATGAATTCCAATTCGCCCCTTGTGGGTTTCGGCTTGCCCCTGTTGTCCTTGGCCTCGGCCCGGTCCTCGCGCCATGCCTGGACGGCGATGCCGAGGTGATGTTTCAGGTTGTCGAACACGGCCCCTGTCCTCGCCTAGTCTTCGGCGCCTTCGCCGGCCGGTGCCGGGCGCTGGATCACGATTTTCCCGTCCGCCGTTCTGGATACGGTGGCGACCGGCGGCTTTAAAGCCGCGGCCGGGGTTTCGGCGGCGGGCGGTTCGCCATCCAGGGGGGCGCCGTCGATCTGGCATTGCCAAAGGAAGGCATAGCGTCCGTTCGCCGCCAATAACTCCTGGTGGGTACCGTCCTCGACAATCTCGCCGGCTTCGAGGGTGATGATGCGGTCGCAGTCGCGCACCGTCGACAACCGGTGGGCGATGACGAACACCGTCCGGTCCTGGCATATGTGGCGCATATTTTCCTGGATGATCTGCTCGGATTCATAATCGAGCGCCGATGTCGCCTCGTCCAGGATCAATATCTTCGGGTCGGTCACCAGGGCGCGGGCGATGGCGATACGCTGGCGCTGGCCGCCCGACAGCGAGGCGCCGCGCTCTTCGATAATGGTGTCATAGCCCTCGGGCAATTCGAGAATGAATTCGTGGGCGCCGGCGATCCCGGCGGCCCCGACCACGGTTTCCATCGACATGGTCGGATTGGCGAGCGCGATATTGTCGCGCACCGAGCGGTTGAACAAAAAGTTTTCCTGCAGGACAACGCCGATCTGGCGGCGCAGCCAGGCCGGATCGACCATCGCCAGGTCGATGCCGTCGATCAGCACCCGCCCGCTTTCCGGAAGGTACAGTCGCTGCACCAGCTTGGCCAGCGTACTTTTCCCCGAACCCGACCGGCCGACGATGCCGATCACCTGCCCGGCGGCGACATCAAGGGTCACCCGCTTCAGCACTTCCGGCGTGTCGGGACGATAGCGGAAGACCACGTTGTCGAAGGTGACGGCGCCCTTTAATGCGGGCAGCGCCGCCCGTGACGCACTGGCCGCGTTTTCGGTTTTTTCGTTGAGGATGTCGCCGATCCGGTCGATCGAAATGCGCGCCTGCTGAAAATCCTGCCAGAGCTGGGCGAGGCGCAGGATCGGTTGCGAAACGCGCCCGGACAGCATGTTGAAAGCCACCAATTGGCCGACCGTCAGGTCGCCGTCGATGACCAGCCGGGCGCCAAACCACAAGGTCAGCGCCATGGTCATCTTCTGGATGAACTGGACCCCCTGGCTGGCGATATTGCCGAGGTTGGTGGTCTTGAACGATATATCCACATAACCGGCGAGCTGTTCTTCCCAGCGGCGCTGGGCCTGGGGCTCGATGGCGGCGGCTTTCAGGGTTTCAACGCCGGTGACCGATTCCACCAAGAACGCCTGATTCTCGGCGCCGCGCCTGAATTTTTCCTCGACCCTTTTCCGCAACAGCGGCGTCACGATCAGCGAGAACACAACATAAAACGGGATCGACGCCAGAACGATCAAGGTCAGTATCGTGGAAAATTTGAACATCACCGCAAAAAACACCACGGTGAAGGCGAGATCGACCACCAGGGTCAGCGCCGAGCCGGTGAGGAAATTGCGGATGTTCTCCAATTCGCGCACCCGCGCCACCGTCTCGCCGACCCGGCGGACGCCGAAATAGGCGATCGGCAGGCTCATCAGATGCTTGAACAGCTTGGCGCCCAGTTGGACATCGATGCGGTTGGTGGTGTGCGAGAAAAGATAGGTGCGGAGGCCACCCAAGAGAACCTCGAACAGGGAAACCACGACCAGCGCGAAAATCAGGACATCGAGGCTGGTCAATCCCCGGTGGGTGAGCACCTTATCGATGATCACCATGAAAAACAGCGGCGATACGAGGGCCAGTATCTGCATGAAGAAGGAGGCGATAAGAACTTCGCCGAACAGGCTGCGGAACTTGACGATCGCCGGGATAAACCAGGACACATCGAACTTGGCGCCGCCGCCGGCGAGCAGGCTGCGCGTCGTCAAAACAATCAGGCGGCCGGTCCAGCTGTTATCGATTTCGGCGCGCGATTTCTTTTGCGGCCGTCCGACGAGGGGGTCGTGGACCAGAATTTCATCCTTGTCGGCGTTCATTTTCGCCAGGATCATGTAAGTGCCGTCGCCGCGCTCGGCGATCGCCGGCAGGCCGATGGCATCGCCCAGGCGTTCCCATTGGCCGTCGATGGCGCGGGCCTTGAGGCCGATTTCCTTGGCCGATATCAGGATATCGCTTTCGTCGAAGGCCGCGTCCATCTTGCCGCGGGCATGCCGCACTTGGTTGATATTGGCGGGCCGTTCCAGGTATTTTGCCAGCATCACCAGGCAATGAAGGCCGCTATCCGATACCGACCCGGCAATATCCTCGATCTCGCCATCCTCGATCTCAGATGGGGTCTGACTTGGCCCGTTTTCTGTGTCGCTCATTTCGCCTCTCGGGCCAAAATTCAATAAATTCCGTTTAAGGCCTGTAAATGTTTAACCCGCCCGGAGCGAGAATAGCAACAATACGGGGACGTCCGATCGTTGCCCATTTCGCCGGCCGGTTGCATAATATCGGCGGCAATGAACCCGGCGTCGCCGTTTTCAGCCCTTTTTGCGGCTTCGGTTGAAATGATATACCATAGGCAATATTAACCATTTGGGCAGGTAACCCTTGGTGGTAATTTGAACGGCCCGCAAATCTAGTATTATTTCCATTATCATTTGTTAATTAGAAGCATTAAAATTTTTTGAACCTATCGGGGTGAATTGAAGTGGGTTTCCACAGCCGGCCATACGCAACTTCCGTCGAAGCCGATGAAATGCTGGCCGCGCTCAATGACCGCTATGATTCCAGCAAGGGCCAATTCCTCGGCAAAATAACCCAGCGGCCCTGGACCAACCCGGCATTGCGGATATCCGTGACCAACCGCTGTAACCTTTCGTGCACCTACTGTTATGATAGAATCTACCAGCCGCCCTTGCGCGCCAAAAGCGACATGGATGCCGAACAGGTTCGGAACATATTCGCCCGCTATCCCAACCCGTCCTACGTGTTCGTCCTTGGCGGCGAGCCATTCCTCAACCCGGATGCGGTCATCGAAATCCTTGATGCTTGCCCATCCCGGATGACCATTTCATCGAACGGCCAGCTGTTTAACCCTGACGTCGAAGCGGTCCTGGCCGCCATTGCCAAACGATTGCGAAGCGGGCGCCAGACCCTGTTGCAGATATCGTCGGAAGAGGGCGGCAAATCGACGGAACGGGGCACGACGGATAACGAAGGGTTGCTCCTGAAATTCGCCGGGGCGTTGGATGGACGGATAAAAATTAAATTCACCATGACCGAGACCGATGTCCCGGAGATCGAAAATATAGCGTCCTGGTATTGGCGGCGGTCGCTGCCGGTGCAATTCGATTTTGCCGACGGCGGCCATGGCGATGGACGCGACCAGGACATCTCGGAAGACAACGCGAAACGGGTCCATGAATTCACCCGCCGGGCGCTGGACGCGGCCTTCGATGAGTGGGTGCCCGCCGATGGCGCCGATTCCTGGCCGTTGCGGCGCATCAAGACGCTCCTCAATGTGATCTTCCCGCGCGCCATCATGCAGGTGATGAAGGGATTTCCGGTCCATTCGGCCTGCGGTATCCTGGGACATTCGATTTATTTCGGCCCTTCGGGCGAAGCAGCCCCATGCCATCGCTGGCGCCAGCATCAATACAAACATCCCGGCGACAGCGAAAACCTGACCGAGGAAATCCGCCAGTTTCATAGCGATGTCGGCGCCGATGCCATGGCGGCTTGCGAAACCTGCCAGTGGCGGGCGTCGTGTGGTGGCGTCTGCCCGGCGGTCATGAATATTTATGGGCCCGGCGCCATTGCCGGAAGATGCAAGTTCCAGGGCGCCCTGACCGATGCAACGTTCGGCTTCATTATGGACCGGAAATACGAGGATGACCCAAGGCATGCGGCATTTCTGGATCATGTTATTTCGCAGTCTTCCTTCGAAGCGTTACTCGATTCCGACCGCATCCGCGCCGCCTCGTGAGAATTAGTCATCGACTATCAAAAACAATTTTTTCGTGCTATGGTGTTCAATAATCGAGATTTAAAGGAGTTGCCCAGATGCCGGGATTTGAAACAAAGTCGGCGCCTCGCGGGGACCACGAAGAAACAACCCAGGCCGGACCGGCCGCGAATTTGACATCCGGACCGGAAGTTGCCTCGCTCGCAGGACGTAGAATTGCGGAATGGAAGGACCACCCGGAAGACATCCTGTCCGACTTCGGCCAGGAAGGCTGTGGCTGCGGTTGCGGCTGCGGCTAAATTGATTGGGCCGCGTTTCTGAATATTCTCTTTTTTGGCAAGTACCCGCCCGTTCAGGGTGGCGTTTCAACGCAAAGCTATTGGCTTACCCATGGGCTGGCAAAGGTCGGCCATCAGGTTCATGTGGTTACAAACGCCGCCGAAGCCTAACTTGACGCGCGTATTTTCATGGCCGCTGCCGATTTGGACCGGCGCCAGGCGGATTACGGCGACGGCTCGGTCCATATCCACGAAACCGAGCCATGGGACCGAAGCCAATCCTACATTCCACGCGGCAACCCCGTTGTTTCCAAACTGGCATCCATCGGCCTTACCCTGGCTAAGAACCAATCTTTCGATGTGGTCTTCTCTTTTTACCTGGAACCCTATGCCGTTGCCGGGCACATGGTTTCCCAGGCCCTGAACCTGCCGCACGTGGTTCGAACGGCGGGCAGCGACGCCGGACGGCTGTGGAAGCAGCCTCAATTGAAGCCGCTCTATGATCTGGTGTTCCGTGCGGCGGCCTTCGTCTGGACGGGCAGAAGCACGGTGCAACAACTGGCCGCCGCCGGCATGGAAAAGGACCGGTTGCGGGGCGGGGCCGCCTTTGCCATTCCAGAAGAAATATTTTCGCCGGAGGGGCCGGCATTGGATGTCGCCGCCCTCACCCAAGAAATTAGTGACGACGCGGAATTCGCTCCCACTCAAATGGGCACCTTCAAGCCCGGCATCCGTTATTTCGGAATTTACGGAAAACCAAGGGAAAACAAGGGGCTGCATGATCTTTTGCAGGCCTTGGGCCGGCTGTCGGGATCGCCGACCGATTTCGGTTTGCTGATCATGGGGCAGATGGCCGCACGAGAACGCCCAGGCTTCGATGCATTGGTTAACGAATTGGGGATCGCCGGCCAGATCGTCCAAATCCCATTTCTGCCCCACTGGCGGGTTCCGGAATTTATCCGCCGGTGTGTCGCCGTCTGCTGTCTGGAACGTGATTTTCCGATTAAGATTCACCGCCCGGTGATTGCCCGCGAGGTCATGTTATGCGGCGGATGCCTGGTCGGATCGGCCGAAATCATCCGCAAGCTGCCGTCGCCGGAACGGCTGATCGATGGGTACAATTGCGTCGCCATCGAAGATGTCCACAATCACGATGACCTTGCCGCAAGGCTCGGCGCGATCCTCGACGAACCGGAGCGCGGCGCCGAAATCGGCAAGCGCGCCCGGGATTATGCGCTGGATCAGCAAAGGGACTGGCGCGGCGCCCAAGTCCTCGAGGGAATTCTTGCCGAAGCCTGCGGACAAAAAGACCACTCATCGGTCAAGCCGCCCGGCGCCAAGATGGATTGGGGCGATGTGCTGCTCGGCGCGCTGCCGGAAGAAAAAAAGCAAACTGTCCAAAAGGCCGTCAATTCAGCCCCGGGGACATTGGCGCGGATCGAGGAAATTCATACCGGCTTGAAGGCGCTGGCCGATGCCGGCGATAAGGCCTCTATCCCGATCATGGAAGCCGCCGCACTTGATCTATATATCAAGACCGCCGAAAACGAGTTTTCGGCCAAAGCCGGGACCGCCGCGGACGATCCACTCTTTCGCCTGGAATTTGACGGTTGGGCTCTGAGAAACGCCGATATCGGTGCTCTCGTCCCACGCCAGTTTGGCGCCATCGAATGTTACCCATTTGAATATGATGCCACCGATCTTCTCGAAGCCCGCGCCAGGGGAAAACTTCCGGCGGACCTCAAATCCGGCCCCACCAATCTGGTAATCCTCAATCAAAGCGGGGCCGAGGCGATCCGCATTTTTGTGATTGATGATTTTTCCGCCGGAATTCTGAAACTTTGCGCGGGACAATTTCCGGTCTCGGCAATCGCCGGCCAATTGGATGATCACCGGAACCCAGACCGGAATTTGGAAACAGGGATCGTCGAAGTTGTCGAGTCATTGCTCGCGACCGGGCTGATCAAGCTCGGCAAATAATAGCTCTCTACACCTCTTGTAAATCCTGAACAGGGAGGCACATCTCATGGAAGATTTGAACGGCAAGGGCGCGTTTATCACCGGCGGTGCGTCGGGGATCGGGCTCGGCATGGCGCGCGCCTTCGCGGGCGCCGGCATGAAGGTGGCGATCGCCGATGTGGAGGCCGAACCCCTAAGAGTGGTGGAGGCCGAGTTGACGGCGCTGGGCACCGAATGCCTGGCGATCGAGATCGATGTGGCCGACCGCGATGCCATGCGCGCTGCCGCCGAAACCTGCGCCGGCGCCTTCGGCAAGCTGCATGTGCTGTGCAACAATGCCGGCGTCGGCGGCACCGGCGGTCCTCTGGATGAAGTTGAAGACGCCGACTGGGATTGGGTCCTGGGCGTCAACCTGATGGGCACCGTCAATGGCTTGCAGGCGTTCCTGCCGCTAATCAAGGAGCATGGAGAAGGCGGCCATGTGGTCAACACCGCTTCAATGGCCGGTCTCCGCGCATTTCCCCGGCGCGGCCAGGGCATCTACATCACTACCAAGTTCGCGCTGGTCGGAATGTCCGAAGCCCTGGCCCCTGATTTAGAGCCCCACGGCATCGGCGTCACCGTCCTTTGCCCCGGCTTCATCAACACGCTGATCTTCAAGGCCGGGCGCAACCGGCCGGAAAAGTATGGCGGGCCGTTTGCGCGCGATGAAAACAACGAGCTTGCCGCCGGCGCCAAGAACGGCTTGGATCCGGATATCGTCGGCGATTTGATTGTGGGTGCGATCAAGGAAAACAAACTTTATGTCGTGACTCACGATAATGAGCGGCACATGGTCGAAACCCGCCACGCCAATATCATGGCGGCGTTTGACGAGGTGGCGGCGCGCGGGACCTAATCCCTATTCGTGCCCTTGGCCGGGCACCGGCGTGGCGCCGGGCGTTCCCGTGGTCAGCGCCTTATCGCGGCCGCCGAAAGATTCGATGAGCGCGTTCTGATCGTCCTTGGCCATGCGGTCGGCCTTTTCCGGATCGACGATGGCGCGGAGCTCGGCCTCCAAGTCCCGCAAAGTTTCGGCGTAATCTGGATCGGCGGCCAAATCCGTCGTTTCTTCCGGATCGTTTTTCAGATCGAACAGTTCGGGATCGTAGCCCACATAATAGATCAGCTTGAAATCGCCGCGCCTCAGCATGAAGGCGCCGGTCGGCGACGAGGTGGCGTGGTATTCGCTGAAGGCAATGCGCGCCGGGTCATCGTCTTCGCCGGCGATGGTCAACCAGGAGCGGCCCTTCAAATCCTTTTCCTCGCCCTTCGCTTCCAGCCCGGTGCCTTCGAGGATGGTCTGATAGCTATCGAGCAGGCTGACGGTTGTCGCCGAAACCTTGCCTTCCGGAATATCGGGGCCGGCGGCGATCAATGGGATGCCGGCGCTTTCTTCATACATGTTGGATTTGCCCCACATGCCGCGGGCGCCGACATTGTCGCCGTGATCGCTGGTATAAATAACCCGCGTATCCGCATCCAGGCCGAGGGATTCCNACCTGTCCAGAACGCGGCCAATCTGATCGTCGACGAAACTGCACAACCCGAAATAGGCGGCCACCGACATCAGGCGCCGCTCCGGCGTCAGATGCCGGTCAACTTGCATAAAATCATCCATCCGCTGCAGCCAGGGATGGCGCCTGAACCCAAGTTCCGGATCCAGCTTACGCGGCGGCAGGCTTTCGATGGGATACATGGAATAGAATTCTTCGGGCACCACCAAGGGGAAATGGGGCGCCACGAAGCCGAGATAGAGAACCCAGGGCTTGCCGTCATCTCGCCGGGCGGCATCTTCCAGCCAGGCGCAGGCTTGATCGGCGATCATCCGGTCGTAACGGTTGTAGTTGGATTCTCCAGGGCCGATGTTTCTCAGCATCCTGGCCGGGCGTTCATCGGGCAACGGATCGCGCACCGATCCCCACACCTGGCCGATGCCGTCCATCACATGCATGGGTTCGATCTGCTTGCCGAACCCGGTCGCCAGATCGGCGTGCCGGTAATGCAGCTTGCCGATCGATTCGACGCGCAATCCTTGGTCCAGCAAACGGTGGCCCCAGCCCTTGATCTTGCCGTCATAGGGCGTGGCGTTGTCCCAATAGCGGGTTTCATGGGTATAGCGCCCGGTGGCGAAGGCGGCGCGCGCCGGGATGCAGATCGGCGAATTGGTATAGGCGGCGCTGAAGCGGGTGCCGCGGGCGGCCAGCCGGTCCAGGTTCGGCGTTTTCACCTGGGCATGGCCATAGCAGCCGAGCATTTTCGGATTATGCTCGTCCGACATGATGTAAAGGATATTGGCGGGTTTCATCGGGGCGCGCCACCTTCTGGGAATCTTTTCTTGGCCGGGATGCGTTGCGGACGCCTGAAATAAATGACCACCAGAATGGCAATCAGGAAAAACACCAAGGCGATGGGGCTTTTAAAGAAAAACCAGGGATCGGCGCCCGACGCGCTGAAGGCCCGGCGCAAGGCTTCTTCCAAATTGTTCGCCAAGATAAACGAGATGACAAAGGGCAGGATGGAGATATCCAGCTTGCGCATCACGTATCCCAAAAAGCCGAAAAACACGGCCATATAAATGGCGATCATATTCGTGGTCTGGACGTAGATGGCGGTCAGGGTCAACAAAAGGATAACCGGCAGCAGGATTTGCTTCGGCACCTTGACCATGACCCCGGTCGCCCGCATGAAGACGCCGCCGATGGTCCAGTTCAGCATGTTGGCGAAGACCATGGTGGTAAACAGGCCGAAGGCGATCACCAATTCGGTGTTCAAGGTGTTTTCGGTAAAGCGGAAGACGCTCGGCCCCGGATTGAAGCCGCCGATGCTTTCCGCCGCCAGGACCAGGAATACCGCCGACACGTTTCCGGGAATACCGAGGGAAAGGACGGGGATCAGATTAGCGCCGGCGACCGAGGAGTTCGCCGCTTCGGTCGCCGCCACGCCTTCCGGCGCGCCCTCGCCGAACGCCGGCTTGCCCTTGTGTATTTTGCGGCCGCTGGCATAGCCGAGGGTCGCCGCCAGGGTCGAGCCGATGCCGGGCAGCGCACCGATGGCCGTGCCGATGACCGCCGAGGTTCCGATGAAAGGCAGGATGCGCCGCACATCCGCCCAACGCAGCTTGTTGTCGCCGCGCATGGTGGTTTGTTGAATTGCGGCGGAGGCGCGTTTTTCACGCCACATGTCGTCCAGCGCCTTGAACACCTCGCCGAGGATGAGAACCCCCAAGACCGCGGTGACGATGGGAAAGCCTTGGGACAGGGCATCGAGCCCAAGCGAAAGCCGGGGATAGCTGTCCTCACCGGTGGCGATAAAGGCGAAAAACATTCCGAGCAGCGCCGACAACAGGCCCTTGGCGACCGACGATCCGACCACCGTCGCGATGAACGCCAGCGACAGAATGATCAACGCCGCCTTTTCGGGAAAGCTTAGGTAGCGTTCGACGAACACCGCCAGGAACGGGGCGCTGGTGAACAGGATCAGATCGGAAAACGTATCGCCCGAAACGGACGAGAAATGCGCTACCCTGAGCGCCTTTCCCGCCTGCCCGTTCTTGGTCATCGGGTGCCCGTCGAAGGTGGTCATCAAGGCGTCCGGGGTGCCCGGCGTGTTAAACAGGATGGCCGGCACCGCTCCGCCGACCGTGGCGCCCTTCATGATGCCGACCAGGAATCCCATCACCGGCAACAACGCATCGGGCGTAAAGCCGAATATGGAGATCAGGATCGGCAGGGAAATCGCCATCGCCGAAGGGCCGCCCAGCCCCGGCGTCGCGCCGACGATGATACCGCCGAAAAACCCGAAACAAACCATGACGATGGTGATCGATACGGGGATGCCGGCGACGGTAAAGGCCGGATTGCTGGTAAAAACCTCCAACACACCCAGCCAGACATAGTCGAAAACGCCGTACATCACTGATCACCGTTGGGCGGCAGCAAAAGGTCTTCAAACGGCAGATCGAACAAGGCGGCGATAACCATGACCGCGCCTAAGGATATGCCGGCCAGCTTCCAGCTCGGCTTGTGCTCAACCATCGANATGAAGCCGAAGATCATCACGAACCCGCCGCTGAAAAATCCTAGATATTTATAAGGAACCGTGTCCCTTAGCTGCCGGTAAGAGCCGACCTCGGCGCCGGCCCAATTGGCCAGTTCGACGAATAGCGGCCCGGTCCACAGCATCAACAGGAAACTTGCGAAAAAGATGGCGAGGGCGGCCAGCATATATTGAACGCTTTCCCGGTCCAGAATATCGGGACCGCCCGGCTGCCGGTCGGCGCGGAGCTTCAACAATGCCTCGGCCACGAGCCAGATCGAGACCATCAAAACGCCGATGGCGATCATCGTCGGCGCCATCGCGTCGCCGATATTGGTGCGCCGGCGTTCGGTTTCGAGAACACCCGATTCGATATCGGCGGGAATCCACAGGAACAGGGTAACGAGGGCAAATGCCAGGAAGAAAAGGCCGAGCGCCAAGGACCAATGATGCCGGTTCATTGCGTGCATGTCAGCGGCGCATTCCCTCGATCGAAATTTCGGGGAGGAGCAAGCTCCTCCCCGTTAAATTCATTTCGAAGCGGCCGCCAGCAGCTTCTTCGAGGCGGATACGCCGCCCGCGATAAAAGCATCCAGCTTGGCCCCGGAAATCAGGACCGGGCCGCTGTAGGATTTGTTGATGAACTGGTTTGCCTTGGTGGATTTATCGCGGACAATTTCCTGGATCGCCGAAGTCAGGGTGCTTCGCGCAGCCGAAGAAAGCCCAGGCGGCGCGACAAACATGAACTTGGCGCCGAAATCATAGGGAACACCAAGCTCGGTCATGGTCGGCGCGTCGGGCGAAATTTTCAAGCGCTTGGTTTCGCCGGAAATCACATTGACGAATTGGCCGGCGAGGACNCCCTTGGTCTGAATGCCGGCGCCCCAGCCGATGTTGATATCGTCGGCCACGAGAGCATTCATGATGCCCTTGCCGCCCCGCAATCCGCTGACGATGTTGAATTTGACGCCCAAAGCCTGGTTCAAGAGAACCGAGGCGTCTTCCAGTTTCGGGCTCATGGTGCCGATCGAAATCTTCTTGCCCGACTTCCATGCCGCAACCACATCCTTGATAGATTTCCAGCCGCTGCTCTTCTTGACGTAAACCCCCATACGCGAGCCGGTGGTCGTCGTCAGATAGGTAAAGTCCTTGATACCATAACCGGCCTTTTTCGAGGCGATCATGTTGTAACCATAGGATTCGGTGATCGCCATGCCGATGGCCAAACCGTCGGCGGGCTGCTTCTTAAGTTTCCGCGACATCACGACGCCGCCCTTGCCGGGAACGTTTTCGGGGATGATCTTCCAGCCGCGGCGTTTCTCGAGCTCTTCGCCAATCAGGCGGGATTGGGTATCGGTGCCGCCGCCGGCGCGAAATCCGATCATCAATTTGATCGGGCCCGCAGGTTTCCAGCCCTCAGCCTTGGCCGAGCCTACCGGCGCGGAAGCAAAGATCAGTCCGCCAATCGCCGCGAATACTACGCCACTTGCTACTGTTCTGAATGTCATGATTTCTCTCCGCTGTTAGAATTGATTATTTTAATTTAGTTGTTGATACAACTATACCCTATTCACATATTATATCAACATACATCCCTACTGCTGCCCGGAAGGGTTAAATACGAAGATCGGGCTGCTCCAGGCCTGGAACCCGTCTTCCGTTGTAACACAAACCCAGAGCGGATTGTCACCGGCCGGGTTTAACGGCACCGGCACCTCCGCTGACAATTGCAGATGCGGATTTTCGTCGGGCAGCCTGAAGATACGGAACTTTTTCTCCAAACCGCCACAATCCACGACCACATCCTCGATTCCGATTTCGGGCAATGGCTTGGTCAATTCGCCGTTATTGGAGCGAAGCTCCAGTACCGCATCATCGGCTCCCTTTAGCCAGACATCGAAACCGCCGTAATTGCCGGTGGTCAACGCATCGAACACGACCGTATCGCCATCCTTCACCTCCAGCAACCGTTCGTGGTTCCAGGCGTTGATTTTTTCCATGCGTTCGATGGCGGCGCCGCGGAAGCTGGCGCTGCCGGTCCAAATCGATTGGCGGGCACGGCCCCTATATTCGGCCCCGCACCACAAGACGCGGAAGCGCCGGCCCAGGTCTTCGCTCCCATAGGGACGCAGGGTTTGCACGGTTTCGGCGCCATTGCGCACTTCGATCCGCTCGATCGGCGCCGGCGAAACGGCGTTGATGCGGACCATTGCAGTGTTGTCACCTGTCGCCACAATATCGCCCATCATAACCTCGTTGACGCCCGAGGTTTTGCTGTCCGGATACGCATTCGGGTCTTGCTCAAACAGCGTGCCGCCGGTCTCGAAGCCGGCGTGGACGGTCAGATGCAGCCGGTTGCCGGTGGTGCCGTAATGATGGCGCCGGCGTAAGGAGTCGAAGATTCCGTCGCGCGTCAGTTCCTCGGCATAGAAGCAAGTAAGCCCGCCATAGGCGCCGAACATGGCGGCCCCGGGATAGCTGGCGCCCGGGCGCCCCTTGTGCCCATCTGAGTTACAGACCACGCCCGAGCGGTGGCCAAGGGGGAAGCCGTCGGTCAACAGCCACTCGAAGGTGCCCCAGGCGGAATGGATTTCCATGGCCGTTTCCAGTTTCGCATCGTGGGCGAAACGAATGTCGGCATAGCGCCCGCCGACATGGGCGTAGACCAGGCAATCCTCGTCCCGAAGGGCCTCGAACAAAAGGCGCGCATCGTTGGCGTCGGTGTCGATATCGGACCGGTCGGGCAGAAGGGCGTGGGAGGAGCGCCGGATTTGCCTTCCTTCTTCCCGGAAATAAACATTGCGGTCGCCGCCGACCGAGGTGTTGCCCGACCATTCATAGCCGGGAAAGGTCACGAAACGGCCATCTTCGAGATAGGCCGCGGTCAGTTCGTTGACGAAGTTCCAAAAGGCGTTGTTGACCTGAAAATCATTGGCCTGGTGGCTGCTGACATCGAGAAACGCCAGGTCGCGGGCAAATTCGAAATATTCCCGGGAATTGTTGATGCCGATGGATTCGCCGCTTTGCCCATGCAGATCACCCCAATAGCCGCCGTATCGGGACTCCTGGATCAATAGCGGCCCGGCCTCGCACAGCAGCGCGCCGGCGTCGGCGTCGAAAACCGATACCCGCAACCTGCCTTCCTTCTCAATGCTCAGTTTCTCGAAGACCAATGATTTTTGGCCTTTGCCGAAGTCCGCGGTCTCGGGCAGGCCCGATACCGGCAGGCTCGCTTCGATGCGCAACCGGGCCTCGGCAAGATCGGACGGGTTGCCCCATTCGTCTTCGGCCTTGACGCCCAATTGGAATGTCTCGCCGGGCCGGCGCAAGGTCGGCAGCACGGCGCGCCAGACGGACGGCGGGCCCGGCACGATGGAAATCGCCGGCTTGTCCTGGATCGGCACGTAGTGGCCGACCGCGCAGGCATCGACCAGAACCTTGAACTCGAACGCACTTTCGACAAAGGTCTGCATCTTGAAGCCGGGCGAGCCGCCCGAGGTATCGCCGAAGGTGATGGTGATGGTATCGCCTTCCGACAGGTAGCCGCCCGAAATCCTGGCGGTCAGGTTTTTCATCCAGGGGCGCGATTGACCGCCGCGCTGGAAACTTAATTGCGGTTCGGTGCCAAGGCTGGTGGTCGCGGTGACATAATTGGGCGCCCCGGGATCATCCGTCTGCAATCCTCCCCAATCGCCGAAAAACCGGAAAACCACGCGGATGCCACCATTGTCGTCGAGGCCGAAGCGGCCGACCGTGTAGACCAGCTTGAAGGTCTGGGTGCTGCGCACCTGGAAGGCGCCTTCCGGTTCAAGTCTGGCTTGCCCGTAAAGGACCGGGTCCTCCGCCGGCACGGCAGCCGGCCACACCTCTCCGACAAGGGCCGATGCGACGGTTCGGGTGTTCGGCGCGGGCAATTTCCGGTCACTCATTTTCCAAATCCTTGAGCATCCTTTCGCCCTCGGCCTGCAACCTGTCGGACAATGCCTCGAACAGCTTGCGGTCCTCCGGCCCCAGTATTTTATCGAGCCTGGCTTCCCGCTCGTCGGAGTATTTTTTTGCCTTGCGATATAGGACGCGGCCTTTCGGAGTTATCCGTAAAATAGAAGCGCGCAGATCGTCCGGATCAGGCTGTTCCGAAATCCGGCCATCGTCTAAAAGTTTTTTCACGGCGCGGCTGACATTGCCCTTATCCATTTTTGCCGTTTCACAAATCTGGCGCGCGGCCAGCGGTCCCAGCGTCGCGAGCATAACCAGAACCCGCCATTCGGTCATGGTGATGCCACACTTGCTGTGGTAAGTGCGGCCGGCCCAAAGCGAGATGGTGGAGGCGAGTGTCGCGATACGGAATGCCAGGCGATCCCGTATATCGAATGAACCTTGCCTGGCGTTATTTTTCTTAATTTCGTTCATCCCGCTTCTCGGCATCAAGCCTCGTGCGCCGGCATATCTTCGAGGATATAGCCGGGCCGGGCATGGATCATGTCGGTAAGTTCCTTAACCAGCGCGCCCTTGCCCGGATCATCAAACAGATTGTGCATCTCGTCCGGGTCTTCGGCCAGGTCGTACATTTCTCCCGCGCCTGATATCAGTTCGAGCGTCAGTTTCGCGGTTTTGGTGCGGACGGTTCTAAGCTCCAACTCGACGCCGGTGCGGCTCGGCTGTTGATTCCATTCGCTGTAGGCGACTTCTCGGACTTCGCCGCCATCACCCTCGATCAACGGGCGCAACGATCGGCTTTGAATATCCTCGGGTCGCGAAACTCCCGCCCAATCATAAAAACTGGCCGCCAGATCGAGGGTTGAAACCGGCATATCGATTACCTTCCCGGCGGGGATGTCCGGACCTTTGACGATCATGCCGACGCGCAAAAGCGCCTCATAAGGCGTCGGACCCTTGAGATAGAGCCCGTGATCGCCGAGCAGATCACCGTGGTCGGTGGTGAATATAACGATGGTGTTTTCGGCAAGGCCGGTTTTTTCCAGGGATTTCAGGATGCGGCCGACACCGTCGTCGATGAACGCAATTTCGCCGTAATAATTGGCCGTCATCTGCCGCAGCTGTCTGTCGGTTTGCGGCTGGATACGCGAATATTCCATGCGCAGTGTTTTTTGCCACTGGTGCCTGGCCGTCGGTTCGTTTTCCAGCGACGCCCGGTGCCACCAGGGGCGCCGGTCCAGGTCGCGCCGGTGGCTGCGGGATATATCGACGTCGTCTTCCAGATGCAGGCGGCTCCAAGGTTCCGGGCAGTCAAACGGATGGTGCGGGTCGGGGTACGAGGCCCAAAGGCAAAAAGGCGCTTCGTCACCCGCCTGTTCCAGGAATTCGATCGTCCGCTCCGTCACCCAGGTCGTCGAATGCCACGCGGCCGGCAGTTTCGAAAACCAGGTTTGGGCGGCCTCTGGCGCTGGTCCGAAATCCTGTTGCCATAATTCCCAGGCTTCGCCGGCCCGGCCATGTTCCCAGAACCAACGCTCGAACTGATGCCCGCGGGGCGGTTTTTCGCAGGGCAAAAGATCGTGCCAATGACCGAGAATCATAAGCTCCATATGGTCGAATCCCATATAGGGCCCGGACCAATCGGCCGGAAAATTAGCCGACTGATCGCGGGATTCGGGCGCCCCATAGGGCGTGCATTCCGGATGGTCACCGAAATGCGCCTTGCCGATCAATGCGCTGCGATATCCGTCATTTGCCAGGGTCCGGGCCCAGCCCATTTCTCCAACTTCAGGATCAAGACTGACATTGTTGTCGTAAACGCCGTGGCTGAGCGGCAGCAAGCCGGTAAGCATGGAAGCCCGCGCCGGCTGACACACCAGGCTGGGCGTAACGGCGGCGCCGAAACGGGTACCGGATTCCGCCATTCGATCGAGATGAGGCGTCTTGATCCGGCGGCCCTCGAAACCGAAACAATCCCAGCGGTGCTGATCCGAGGTAATCAGCAGAAAATTTGGCCGCGTAGTCAATAGGGTGAACCTCCCGTGATCCGACAATTTCCGACCCTGGTATTTGATTGTAAATACAACTAAGTATTTCGGCAAATATTTTGATGCCGGCGGCGACGGAAATGGGCGAGCCGCGCCGAACTATGGTCAGAACCCGCGGCCCCTCCGGTCGACGCCTTTTCTCCGGTCTTCGCCCTCAAACGGACGCCGGCCCATGCGCCGATCTCCAAATTTCCGCCGCGCCCAGCTGGTGTGTTGCCTCGGTGCGCCGATTTTGGCCGGCGCCGGCTTTTTCGCTTTTGCCGTCTCGTAAACCAACCTTGCCTGATATTCGCGCCGCTTCTTCCAAAGCAGCTTGGCCCAAACCGGCGCGTCTTCGTCGGGTTCATCGAACTCCAATGAAAGTCCGCCATTTTCCAATGCTTCGGGCAATTTATCGAGACTTAGACTGCCATCTTCCAGGGCCAAATCGCCGGCATCGACGGCCCGCAGAATTTCCGGAACCTCGATGGTGTAGAACCGCTCACCAAGAACCTGTACGCCGACATCGTTGACGATATTGGCGGCAAGGATGAATCCCTTTTTGGGGCTGATCGAATAAAAGCGCATGACCAATTGTTCACCGCGCAGCGCGGCGCGCCCCGCCCCGGCAACGACCCTTTGTTCAAATGCTTTTTGGCAAATCAGCTTGGTCGCCGTATACAGCCGTCCGCCGCGGCTTCCGATGGCGTCATAGATCGGCGCCAAATCCATAATATGGATGATGTCGCCCTTGCCGCCCCATTCGCCGCTGAGCACATCCTCGCCCTTGACGCCCGAAAGCTTGGTCGCCTTGACCTTACGGACTTCGGCCTCGACCTGCTTATCGATGTCCTCGGAAGTCTCCTCCTCAACCTCGCCCAATGCCTTGGCTAATTTCCGGAAGATGGATTCTTTTTTTCTTTGACAATCAATCGCTTGGCTTTCTTGAGATCGCGACACCCCGCAAAACTTCCTGATCGGTGCGAACACGGCCCACACTGAATTTCTCTGAATGAGTGAGAAACTTGAAATCACTCAACCATCCATCCGATTTTCTTAAGGTGTTTAAATAAAGAAACACCCGGATACGGAGAATTTTCCTATGATGGGATTGTTCCGGCTTAGGGCTAGCCGGTCAACTTGTGTATAACCGAATACACCGCAACCGGGAGCGCAACATTAAATGAATTTTGGAAAATAGCGCTTGAACCCGCTCTAGCCGCCGCTATTCCATTCCGGCTGCTGGCAGACGGCCTCTCGAGGGATCCCGAAGGCGGCTTTAGGTGAGTTCCAGTTCGCGAATCGCGCGGCGGTAATCGACATGTTCGCGCCAACGTCCGGCGATCCTAGCGGCGGCTTCCGGCGATATCCGGTCATAGATACCAAGCAGTTTGCGTAAATCCCGACGCAAACCTTGCTCGCTTGAACTAAGAGCCTTGCGTGAACAGGCAAATATCGACGCCGTCACGGATTTTCCGAGATCGGCCGAGCGGCAGGCAGCGGCCAGCCCGATCCCCTCATTGTCAGACAGCATTTCCATGATCGTTCCGCTGGGAACATTGGCGTATTTCTGGAACATGGCGATGAACAGCCGCACCTCGCCCTGTTGAAGGGCAAGGATCATGGTATCTGTCGACAATTGGCCTTCGTTGTCCAGCTCCCGCGCCAGCTTGATTTCGGCCCCCTCGGCGGCGCCATTGTGGCGCGATGCGAGCTCTTCGATCACCGCGTTTTCTATGACCTCGTCGATAAATTCCGAATCCATTTCGAAGTTGTCGATGATATGCTGCTTGAGCGTCATCGACACCCAAGTGAACATCCGTTTTGCAAGCTCCGGATCAAGCTCCTCCCGATTGATGATCGGACCCTGATAGGCGGTTATGCGTTTTGATTCTTCGGCCAGATATTCGATGGTGGTGCTGGAAATTTTGGCGTTTTTATTTAACAGCAGGCTGCAAATAACCCCTTCATCGCCCTCCTCAACCAGTGCATCGGAGACGCCTTCGCTTAGGATCGGGCGCTTAGCGACGGCGAGCTGGTGTTCGATGCCGCGGCTGTGGATGATTTTGACCAAATCCTGGTCGAGCAGGGACCGGCTTTCGGAGAGCATGGGAATGGCGACGGGCACTTCATCGTTGGCCAGAAAAAAAGCCAGTTCCCGGGGCACACCATCCAATTTTGCTAATTTCTCGCTGACCAACTGCCGCAGCGACATCTCGACGTCCTGAACCAGATGGAACAGGATATCGAACATCATTTCCTGTTCACTGGGGCTCAAGGAAGAATAGCGTTCGAGGAAAACCTCGGAGACAACGCTGGTAAGTTTTTCCCGCCCTTCGGCCGTATTATCGCGCGCCAGCCGATAAAGGTCGGTGCTTTGCTCCAAAGCCTTTTTCGGGTTACTCAATAACGCCTCCATTTTGGCGGCCAGGCCGTTCAAATAATACTTGTTTCGGCACTCCGCCGGATCGAACTCACTCAATTCCGCCGGTCCATTTCCAATGCTAGCACAAACCATCACCGGCAACCAAGGAGCGGGAAACCGAAATAGTGGATGGCGCAAGATTACCGCTAACCCGTCGCCGTCAGCGTCTTTCCACCTGCTTCGGCGGGCGTAGCACCGATCAACACAAATGCGATGATGCAGGGTTCTGTCCCAGAATTAACCCAATTGTGGATGGTGCCGCGCTGGACCAGCACGTCGCCGGCTTTCAGGTTTACCACCGTGCCTTCCAGGTCCATTGCGATTTCACCGGACAGCACCACCGCATAATCGATGGTATCGGTGCGGTGATCGCGCGGCGCGACGCCGGGCATGTATTCGACGATGCGGAAGATCGATCCGCCCGCCAATCCGCCGAAGACATCGCGCAAGGCTTCGTCCGCAATCTCGGCGACGCCGGAATTATCGGCGGGCGTCTTCTCAGTGGTCCAGATAACGCAGCCGGAATGGCCCGGACGCCGGGTGACGACATTGCCGGAAACCTCATCGATTTGGACGACCGCCTTGCCGCCCGCGTCATGGCCGGTCACCACTCTTCGTATATTCATGGCGATGTGCTTCCCCGCACATGGCGGCGCGGCACGAACTTCATCCAAGGGGGAAACTCGCCCACCGGAACCTCGATCAGCACCGGACGGCCGGCATCGAAGGCTTTTTTTAGCGCGCTCTGCAATTCTTCGGATCCAGCGGCGCGCATGCCGTGCGCGCCAAATGCCTCGGCTAGGGCGACGAAATCGGGATTGTGCAAATCGCTGGCGATATATTGGCCGTCATAGCCCAATTTCTGGCCGCGCCGCACATTGCCAAAAGCCTGATCGTTGAAAACCACGGTAACCAGGTTGATATTATGCTGCACGGCGGTGGCCAGTTCCTGGATATCGAACATCAGCCCGCCATCGCCGGCGACGCAAACCACGGGAACATCTGGGTGCGCCACCTTGACGCCGAGCGCCGTCGGAAAACCGTAACCGAGCGTGCCCTGATAACCGGGCGGAATGTAATGGCGGGGGCGGTAAACGGGGAAACCCCACGACGCGAAATAACTGACCTGGGTCACATCGAAGCAGATATAGCCGTCTTCGGGCAGCGCCGCCCGGATGGCATCGGTATAGGCGTGATGCATGTCCAGATCGCGCCGGCTTTCCCGTTCGGCTTCGGCCTTGGCGGCGGCCAGGGCGTCGGCGTCCCAGGCGGACTTGATATCGGCGCCGGCGAGCGCCGCGTNGAGCTTGTCCAGGCCCGCCTTCGAGGTGGTGACCAGATGGATGTCGGGCGGCCAGGCTTCGACCGTTTGCCCGGCATCGGCATCGATGCGGATCAGCTTGATCGCGTCGTCAAATCCCCAATGCATAACCTGGGTCGCCAGGCGCGTGCCGACACCCAGCGCCAGATCGGCTTGCGGCCATAATTTGATGCCGCTGGCCAGCGAATGGGTCAAAGGATGGCGGGCATCGGCGACGCCCGGCCCGTATTGGGAAACGATCACCGGCGCCGACAGTTTTTCTGCCAGTTCGCGGAGTTCGTCCGCCGCGTCCATGGCACCCGAACCGGCACAGATCACCGGGCGCGCCGCCGAGGCCAGAAGTTCCGCCGCCTGATCGATCAAATCGGCATCGGGTTCCGGATCATCGAAACCGGGATCGAATTCATCCAGGTTCGGCGCCGCCTCGGCGGTCAGGACATCGGGCGGCACCTCGACCACAACCGGCCGGTTACGGCCCGAGGTGGCCTGGCGGATGGCTTCGCCCATGACGCCGGGCACGTCTTCGGGCGCCCGGATAGTGCCCTGCCATTTGGTGTAATTGGCGACGCAATCGAGCTGATCGTCGATTTCGTGCAAGCTACCGAGGCCGCGGCCGAGAAATTTGGACGGAATCTGACCGGTGATACAGAGAACCGGCGCGTTCTGGGAATAGCCGGTGGCCAGCGCCGCCCCGGCGTTCAACAGGCCGGCTCCGGGCACCACCGTGCAGACGCCCAGCTTGCCGGTCGAAAGCGCATAACCGTTGGCCATATAGGCGGTGGTCTGTTCGTGCCGGGTGTGCACCATGCGGATCGAATTGCGGGCATGGTAGAAGGCGTTGAACAGCGCGTCCAACTGGACGCCCGGCAGTCCGAACACGGTATCGACGCCGTGGCGTTCAAGGGTCGAAATGATCGCCTTGGCGGTGTTGATCTGAATGCTGTCCGGCATGCCCCCTCCTCGGTTTGGCAATGGTTTATTCGGCGGCGATGATCGGGTTGGAAAGTGTGCCGAGGCCGGTTATTTCGACCTCGCAGACATCGCCTGGTTCCATCCGCTTGGTGGTGCCGGGGATCGAGCCCGGCGTGCCGGTGACGACGACATCGCCCGGCTGCAGCGTGTAGCCTTCGGAAAGGTAAGCGATGATGCCTTCGATGCGGGTCAGGATCAGATTGATGGAGCTGTTTTGTTTTTCCTTGCCGTTGAGGCGGGTGATGATGGACTGCTGGTAGGGATCGCCGAATTCGTCTTGGGTCATCATCCAGGGACCGAAACTGCCCGATTTCTCGAACGTCTTGCCGAGACCGAATTGCCGGTTGTGCGATTGGTAGTCGCGCACCGAGCCTTCGTTGTAGCAGGAATATCCGGCGATATATTCGAAGGCCTCGCTTTCCGGGATGTAGCGGCCCGGCTTGCCGATGACCGCCGCCAGCTCACCCTCGAAATCATAACGCTCGGCCATGCTTTCGCGCGGCCTTACCAGGGACTGTCCGTGGCCGACCACCGAGATCGGCATGCGCAGGAACATTTCCGGATAAGCGCTGCGGTCCAGTCCGGTTTCATCTTTATGGGTTTGATAATTGAGGGCGACGCACCAGGTGGCTTGCGGTTCCGGAATGACGGGCAGCAGTTCAACCTCGGCAAGGATGCGGTCCGGCGCCTTGCCATCGACCGCGGCGGCGATCTTATCGAACCAGCCATCGACGCTTTCCAGAATTTCACGAAGCGATCCTGGCATGCCCGGCGCGGCGGTCGATAACTCGACAATACCGTCGTCGCCGGCCATGACGCCGACGCCGGCTTGTCCGTTATATTCGTATGACACCAACCGCATGTCCTCCTCCTCACCTTTCTTTTCAGCCGATGCCCGGCATCCGCCGATTAGAAACAAGCCCGCCGCCGCCGTCAATGACTGCCAAGCCTCCGCCCGAAAATTCGGGCGGCGTTTCAACGCAAGGATTTCGTGATAAAGTGAGATCAGAGCCGACATGATCGAACATGAAATGGGGGAGAAAAGGAATGACCGACGCAATCGAGGAATACCGGAAATTCATCGGCCATACGATCGTCACCGAGGATGTGATCACCGCATCCCAGGTACACCGGCTGAACGTCACCTTGAACCGGGAGGATCCGATCCCCGCCGAGGGTGATCCGGTGCCACCGGGATGGCATTCGATATTTTTCCCGCGCCTCAACCTGACCCGTGACCTCACTTCCGACGGCATGGCCTCCGAAATCGAGGACGGCCCGCCGAGCCCGTTGCCCCGGCGCATGTATGCGGGCAACAATATGCGCTTCCACCAGCCGTTTCGTATCGGCGATCGCGTCACCAAGGAGATTTCGATCGCCTCGGTGACGCCCAAGGAGGGCCGTTCGGGCAAGCTCGTGTTTGTGACCATCGGCGTCAAGATTACGGGTCCCAAGGGCCTGATAATGGAAGACGATCAAAACTTGGTTTACCGGGAAGAGGATACCGGCGGAGCGCCGCCGCCGGGCGAACCCGGACCCGAAGACGCCGCCTGGAAACGGACGGTAACGGTGGATCCCGTCATGCTGTTCCGGTTTTCCGCATGCACCTTCAATCCGCATCGCATCCATTACGACTACCCTTATGTGACCGATGTGGAAGGTTATCCGGGCCTGATCGTGCACGGACCGTTCACGGCAGTCTGGATTTTGGAACTGGTGCGCGACAGTGCGCCGGACGCCAAGATGACCGCCTTCGCCATGCAGGCGCGGGCGCCGATTTACGAGGGCCAGCCCTTTACGCTGATGGGCGAGCCCGCCGGCGACGGCAAATCCTGCCAGCTTTGGGCGGTCAACGCCGACGGCGTCATTGCCATGAAGGCAAGCGCCGAGTTTGCCTGATCAAGCGGCCGCCGAGTGGGGCAAGACGATGGCTTACGAACATATCCTCTATGATGTCGAAGACCGGCTGGCGACGATCACTTTCAACCGGCCCGAAAGGCGCAACGCCATTCACTGGAAGATGTCCGCCGAGATCTCGAAGGCGCTGAAAGCGGCGGAGGTTGATACCGACGTTTCGGTGATCATCCTCAAGGGCGCCGGCGATTGCTTTTCGTCGGGTTACGATCTTAGTACCAGCTTGGGCACGCCGCCCCGGCAGACCGGCGAGATTACCGCCGACCAGGAAGGCCACGGCGAATTCGTCAGCGTCTGGGACAACCGCGCCCGGGTGCAGGGCCATATCGAATATATGATGGAGATTTGGAACAATTGGAAACCGGTGATCGCCCAGGTGCATGGGGTTTGCCTCGGCGGCGCTTCGGCGCTGGCGCTGGCCTCCGATCTGTTGATCGCCGCCGATGACGCGCGCCTCGGCCATCCCGGCCTTCGTGCCATCGCGCCGGGCGAGGAAACCGCCATCTTCGCCTGGCATGTGGGCCTCAAGAAAGCCAAGGAAATGCTGC
Source organism: Rhodospirillaceae bacterium (assembly GCA_002687515.1). Lineage (GTDB taxonomy): Bacteria > Pseudomonadota > Alphaproteobacteria > Rhodospirillales > UBA2165. The sequence goes on along the minus strand of NZAK01000012.1, from coordinate 12,395 downwards.
TCACCGGCGATGCCCTGACGGCCGAAGAAATGCTGCGCCACGGCATGGCCAACCATGTCTTTCCGGTGGACAAGCTGGAGTCGGAAACGCGCACCATCGCCCGGCGCATCGCCAATATCGATACGCAGCTGCTGTCGCTGTCGAAGAAAATGGTCAACCGGGTCTATGAGCAGATGGGCTTCCAGTTTTCGATACAAAGTTCGGGCGAGTTCGTCACCCTGGCCGGGCGGCTGCCGTCGAACCAGGAATTTAAGCGCATCTCCAAGGAACAGGGCATGAAAGCCGCAATCGAATGGCGCGACGGGCCGTTCGGCGGCGCCCTGGGCCGCTATCCGCCGATCAACGACAATACCGACGACTGATCGGCCGCGCCCGGTGAGCGAGCAGCGCCCCATAATCCGTAACCTCAAGGAGGTCGAGGAATTCGAGGCGGTGCCGCTCGCCGAACGGATGCGCGCCGACACCGTCTATGAGCTGATCAATATGGGCGCGGCGCATGACCCCGAAAGAGCGGTCATCCACTACCTTCTCAAGGCCGATCCGGACGAGACGCCGCAAACCCTCAGCTACGGCGCCTACCTAACCAAAGTCCGCCAGGCGGCGAACCTATTCCACCGGCTGCTGGCAGGTGAGGGGAAAGAGGACGGCGTTATCGGCGTGCTGTTGCCGATGGTCCCTGAAAACTACATTACCCTCGCCGCCGGGCCGACGGCGGGAATCCTCTGCCCGGTCAATTGGGCGCTGTCGGCCGAAGCCATCGCCAATGTGATGAAGGCGGCGAAGGTGCGCGTGCTGGTGGCGCTCGGTCCCTGCCCCGAATTCGGGATTTGGGAGAGCGCGCAAAAAGTCGCCGAACTGGTGCCCAGCATCGAACATCTGATCCAGGTCCAGGGACCAGGCGGCGTGCAAGATTCGGAGATCGATTTCAATGCGCTCATCGATGCCGAGCCGGGCGATGCCCTGACTTTCGAGCGCGCCGTCGATGCCGAAACGACGGCCATCTATTGCCCCACCGGCGGCACCACCGGGGCGCCCAAGCTGGCGCGCCTGGCGCATGGCGGTATTGCCTATAAGTGCCATGTCTACAGCTGGTACCTGGGGCATGGGCCGGGCGATGTCGTATTCGCCGGGACGCCGCTGTTTCATTCGGGCGGCATCGTCAACCGCTCGATCAGCCCGATGTCCCAGGGCATGACCAACGTGATCCTGAGCCCGCACGGCTTTCGCGAGAAGAACACCTACAAGAATTACTGGAAGCTGGTCGAAAAATACCGGGCCACCGAATTGATCGCCGTGCCGACGGCGCTGTCGGCATTGCTCAGTCAGCCGGTGGACGGCGATATTTCATCGCTGGGGCACTATTCCAACACCGGCTCGGCGGGGCTGCCGGCGGCGGTGGGGCGCGCCGTCGAGGAAAAATTCGGGGTCCGCATGCTGTCCAATTACGGGCTTACGGAAAACACCGCTTCGGCGGCGATACCGCCGCGTCACGGCGAGCCGCGCTACGGATCGTCGGGCATCCGCCTGCCATATACCCAGATCAAGGCGGTCAAGGTGGACGCGGGCGGCAAGTACGAAGGCGATTGCCCCGACGGCGAAGTGGGCGTCATTGCCATCAAGGGGCCGGGCGTCGTTGAAGGCTATGTGGACGAGACCCTCAACCGCGATCTGTTTTTCCCGGACGGCTGGCTCAACACCGGCGATCTCGGCAGGTTCGATGAAGACGGCTTCATCTGGATCACCGGGCGCCTCAAGGATCTGATCATCCGCGGCGGCAATAATATCGATTCCCGCGTGATCGACGAAACCTTGCAGGACCACGAAGCGGTGGAACTGGCGGCGGCGGTGGGCAAGCCCGATACTTACGCCGGCGAATTGCCGATCGCCTACGTGCAATTGAAGCCCGGCGCGCAGGCCACGTCCGAGGATATCCGCCTTTATGCCAGGGAGCATATCCCCGAGCGCGGCGCCGCGCCGGCGGAGATTCATATCATCGAGAAAATGCCGCTGACCGAAGTGGGCAAGATATTCAAGCCGCCGCTGCGCCGGGACGCGGCGGAAAAAGCCTTCGCCGAGGCCCTCGCCCCGCTTTCGATGCTGGGTGCCGGCGTCGATATCGCGGTCGCCGACGATGCCACCCGTGGCACCTTGGCGACCATCCGGCTGACCGGCGATGTCGATGACGCGGCGGTAAGCCAGGCCGAAGAGATCATGGCCGCCTACACCATGAGCCATAAGATCGTGCGGGCCCGATGACCGATGATGGGGCGGATAGCCGGTGTTTAGCGATTGAAGGGAGCGCCATGCCGCCCATGGATCGCTTCGATGCGGATTTTCATGGGCTGGCCGACATCCCGGTCAGCCCGGACAATTACGCGCCGGTGCGCACCATTGCCGATATCGAACAGATGGAGAAGGTGCCGTTCGAGATGCGCGCAAGACCGTTGAGCAGCTTCGGCCTGATCCGCCGGGGCGCGTTGCTCGAACCGGAAAAAATCGCCCTCTATGTGCTCCGCAACGGCGATCCTGACGACGCCATTGACAAGGTCACCTACGCGCAATTTCTCGACAATATCGTCCGCGCCGCCAACCTGTTCCGATCCTTAGGGGTAGGCCAGGATGACGCGGTGGTCCTGTTGCTGCCGAACCTCGCGGAAACCCATTATGTGCTTTGGGGCGCGCAGGTGGCCGGCATCGCCTTTTCCGTCAATTGGATGCTGGAGCCGTTGCAATTGACCGAGATCGTGCGCGCCTCGGAGACAAGCGTGCTGGTCGCCCTCGGGCCGGCGGACGGCTTCGAGATTTGGGATAAGGCGTGCCGGATAAAAGACAAGATGCCCCAAATCGAGCACCTGATTCAGGTACGCATGCCAGGCGGGGCGATCGCCGAGGCGCCCGAGCTTGGCGCGCTTCTGCGGGAACAACCGGCGGAGCTTGCCTTCGATCGCGCCATCAAACCGGACGACACCGCCATCTACCTGCACACCGGCGGCACCACCGGCGCGCCCAAGATCGCGCGCCTCAATCATCGCGGCATGGCCTATCAGCGCTGGGCCAATTCGGCGATGAAAGGCACGACGCGCCATGACGTGGTGTTCGGCGCCGGCCCTTTGTTTCACGCCGGCGGTATCTGTTCCGACTCCCTGCCCGCTTTTGGAACCGGCATGACGATGGTCATTCCCGACCCATCGGGTTTCCGCAACAAGGCGGTGATCCGCAATTACTGGAAGCTGGTGGAACATTTCCAAATCACCAGGCTCAGCGGCGTGCCGACGGTGCACACCGCCTTGATGGAGAACCCGCCGAAGGGCGAGGATATTACGTCGTTGCGTCCGATTGGGGGTTCGGGTTCGGGCGCCCTGCCCGCCGCCCTTGGCGAAAAAGTGGAACGGGTGACCGGGGTGCGCGTCCTGGTGACCTACGGCGCCACCGAGTTCACCTGCAATATCTCGATGGCGCCGCGCGACGGCGATCCGCGCTTCGGGGCCAGCGGCATCCGCTGGCCATATACGCAAATCAGGACGGTCCGGCTGGACGACGCCGGCAATATCCTCGGCGATTGCGAGACCGACGAAATCGGCGCCATCGTGCTCAAGGGGCCGAGCATCATTGCCGGCTACCTCGACGAACGCGATAACGCCGGCCTGTTTACCACCGACGGCTGGCTCAACAACGGCGATCTCGGCCGTATCGACGGTGACGGCTATCTATGGGTCACCGGCCGCGCCAAGGACGTGATTATCCGGGGCGGACATAATATCGATCCGCGCGTCATCGAGGAAACGTTGCTCGACCACGAGGCGGTGGCCCTGGCCGCCGCAGTTGGTGAGCCCGATACTTATGCCGGCGAGTTGCCGGTGGCCTATGTCCAGCTGACCCCCGGCAGCGAGGCAACGGCGAAAGAGATTTCTGAATTCGTGCGCGAGCACATTCCGGAGCGCGCCGCCAATCCGGTGGAGATCCGGATCATGGAGGCGCTGCCGCAGACCGCCGTCGGCAAGATCTACAAGCCGGACCTGCGCCTGGACGCAACGCGGCGCGCCTTCGCGGCGGCGCTGGAACCACTGCGCGACCGCATCGAGGCCATCGATGTCAAGGTTGCCGCCCATCCGGTGCATGGGACCCTGGCCACCGTTTCGGTGCAAGCCGCCGACCGGGCCGGTGTGGAGGCCGAAATCGGCGCGGCGCTCGGCACCTTTGCCATCGTCCACGAAATCGAATGGAAAGATTAGGCCGGAGCAAGTAGGACGCCCTCGCGGCCGACCCCGCCATCCCGGCGCGCCCTGGGTCCGCTATAGCACCCCGCGCGCGTCGATCGGCCAGATGTCGACCAGGCGGTCACCGCGCACGCAGTGCAGATAGTCGTGCAGGTTGACGGTTGGATCGCAATGCGGCGTGATCAGGCTGATGGCATCACCCAATTGCGGTTTCTCGGCGCCCGGCGGCAGTTCGATCTTGCCGTGCTCGTCGCCAAAGCGGTCATAGGCGCCGCCGGCCAAGCCGGCTTCCGCCAGCACCGGTTTGGGGCCGTCGGTGGCGAAGGTCTTATAGCCGCCATTGATGGTGACGAAAGCATCGGCATTGTTGCTGACCACCGAGCACTGAACGAGCAAGGAGGTCTGGAACGGCGCCGCGCCGCTGATCGGCATCTCCACCTGGTTATATTCCACATCCATGAAGATGTACGAGCCGGTCTGATGCTCGGTAAACGGGCCGGCCTCGATATCGATCACCAGCGAACCGGTGCCGCCACCGGTGACGATGGCGGGCGGCAGACCGGCGCCGCCTAAGGCAGCGATGATTTCCGCCAGCCTTGCCAGTTGCTTGCCGTAGACCCGGCGCCGGCCGGCGAGGTCGTTGATGTGCTGGACCATGCCCGAATAGGCCTGAACGCCGCGATAGGTGAGGCCCGGCGCATCGGCGATCATTCCGGCCAGCCCTAGGACCGCATCTTCGGTCGCCACGCCGGTGCGCTGCATGCCGACATCGATATCCACCAGAACCTCCAGGGCGGCGCCGGATGTCCGCACCGCTTCGGCCAAATCGCGGAGGTTGGCCGGGTTATCGACGACCACCTTGAAGCGTCCGGCCCGGGCCGCCAATTTTGCCAGGCGGCCCAACCTGGCGGCGCCGACCACCGGCGAGGTGATCAGCACGCCTTCGATGCCGGCCGCGATCATGGCCTCGGCTTCGTGCAGGGTCGCGCAGCAGACGCCGACGGCGCCGGCCGCGACCTGGCGCTTGGCGATCTCGGAACATTTATGGGTCTTGGCATGGGGGCGCATGCGCAGGCCCACTGCGCCGCAGATGCGGGCAAGGCCCTCGATGTTGGCTTCGAACTTGTCGAGATCGAGGACCAGGGCCGGCGTCAACAGCGCCCGGCGCGATCCGGGCACATCGATCAGGCCGGCATTAGGGCCCAGTTCAGCCGCCGGCGACATGGGCGTCCCAGAGCTCGTTCAAGGCCGCCGGATCTTCCGGCGCGGTTTCGAATTTAGGCAAGCCGTCGGCGAACGGGAACCAGCCTTGCGCGCTCCGCGTCCAGATATGGGCAATCGGCCGGAACCAATTGGGATCGTCGAGGGTGCCGGCCTTGACCACCACCTGAGGCCCATTGGCGCCCGGTTTGTTGCAGACCCGCGTGCCGCAATCGCCGCAGAAGAGGCCGGTCTTGGTGCGCCCGCTGTCGGCAACGATATCGATGGAATTAGGCTCGCCCTTGGTCAGGGTGAAGTTTTCAGCCTTTACCCGCACCGACATGCCGAAGGCGCTGGCCGCGGTTTTCTGGCAATCTGTGCAGTGACAGGTATAGACGGTTAACGGCTCGCAGGAGAATTCGTAACGGATGGCGCCGCATTGGCAGCCGCCGGTGTAGGGCGGGGGCATGGTTTTCTCTCCCATAAACTTGAACCGACGTTAGTTTGCCCAATTGAGGGCCGCGTTCCAAGGGCGAAGCGCCCGATCAATCTCAGCCGCCGAACATCGAGTTGGGCAGGAACAGAGCGATCTGCGGAAAGGCGACGAGAAAGATCAGGCATACGCCCATGGCCAGCCAAAACGGCCAGATGCCGCGGAAGATGGTGCCCATCGGCACATCGGGGGCGACGCTTTTGACCACGAACACGTTGACCCCGACGGGCGGGCTGATCAGCCCCATTTCGAGGACAATGACGACGACGACACCGAACCAGATCGGGTCGAGCCCCATTGCTATGATCACTGGAAAGGTAATGTGCAGGGTCAATACCAGCATGGCGAGGCCCTCGAGGAAGGTGCCGAGCGCGATATAGGTGACCAGAATAATAATCAGGACGCCAAGCTGGCCGACATCGAGGCCGACCAGGAAACTGACGAGATTGGACGGGATTTGGGTCAGCGCCATAAACGGAATAAAGACGAAGGCGCCGATCAGGATCATGAACACGGTCGCCGTGGTTTGCAGCGTCTGCAACAGGACGAATCGCAATTTCGGCCAATCGAGAGAGCGGCGGTAAAGTGCCATGACAAGGGTTAGGAAGGCGCCGACGCCAGCCGCTTCCACGGGCGTAAAGACGCCGAGATAGATGCCGCCGATGGTCGCCAGGACGATGCCGACAATGACGCCCGAGCGCCTGAGGGTGGCCATTTTATGGGCAAAGTCCGCCTTCGGGCCCGGCGGGCCGGCTTCCGGCCGTTTCTTGGTCACCAGGTAGATCGCGATTAGGAAAAACGCGGTCAGCAGCAAGCCGGGGAAAACACCGGCCATGAACAGCCGGCCGATGGATTGTTCCGTCAGGATGGCATAGATGATCATACCGGTGGAAGGCGGGATCAGGATACCGAGCGTGCCGCCGGCGGCTACCGCCCCGGTGGCCAGGCTGTCATCGTATTTGTAGCGCTTCATTTCCGGCAACGCGACGCGGCCCATGGTAACGGCGGAAGCGATGGATGATCCGCTCATGGCGGCAAAGCCGGCGCAGCCGCCGATGGTCGCCGACGCCAGGCCGCCCCGGCGATGGCCCATCCAGGCATAAGCGGCGTCATAGAGATCCTTGCTCATGCCCGAAACGCCGGCCAGATTGCCCATCAGGACGAAAAGCGGCACCACGATCAGGGTGCCGGTCGAAGAAATTTCGAACGCTTCGCCGCCGAGGGTGGAGAGCGCCGCCGGCAGGCCGTTGATGGCAATGGTGCCGAAAAAGCCAATGATCAACATGGTCATGGCGACGGGCATACGCAGCGCCAGCAGAACAAATAACGCGATGATGCCAATGGTGCCAACTACGGTCGCCGACATTCCTGAAACGCCTTTCTACAGATCGTCCATGGTCCCCACGTGATGGACAACTTCACCGCCGCGCAGGTGGACATAGATTTCAAACAAAAGGACGATCCCGTAGAGCGCCATGCCGAATGCCAACAGATAGAAAAACGGCCCGAACGGGATGACCAGGGAATTCGAGGCCTCGCCATATTCGGCGGCGCTCAGGCCGTTGGCGACCAATTGCACGGTCAGGATGCCCATCATGATGGCGCCCAAAATTTTGACGAAGGCGTCGGTCCAGCGCGTGAATTTGGGACTGGTCACCGTGCCCAACAGTTCGACCGCGACTTGGCTTCCGGTGCGCCCGCTTTGGCCGACCGAAAAGGTCACGATCGTCAGAAGGAGGAGTTGCGCGATGTCGCGGACGCCAAAAATCGGAGAATTCAGAACATACCTAAAGCCGACCGCGGTGACGGTCAGCAAACAAAGTACAATAACGATGGTACCGCCGAGATAAAGGGCCAGGGGGCGGACCACACGGTCGATCAAATCGAGCACGCGGTCCGCCCCTTGTTCACTTTCGGGCGTCTTTTCGTGGTCGGCCATTTAGAGCCTAGCTGCCGCCCTTGGTGACCGCAGCGTAGATGGCGCGCGCCGGGATGCCCCTCTTTTCGCTCTTGGCAAGGAATGCCTCGACCGATTTATCCGTGGCGGCATCAAATTTCGCCCGCTCGGCGGCGCTTAGGACATGATATTTAAGTCCGGCGTCACCCTTCTTCGCCCGCGCCAAGGCGACCACGTCGGGCTTCGCCCAACCGGCCGCGGTGTCGACGCTGAACTGCTGGCCGGTCAGCCCGTCGATGGCGGCCTTGCTTTTCGCCGGCAATCCGTTCCAGACCTTCTTGTTCATGGCCATCCAGAATAGCGCCGTCGGTTTTTTCAAGCCATCGGTGACGAATTTCGATGATTCGCTGAATCGCCAGGGACTGAAAAGCGCGTTGATGGCAACCCAGACACCGTCGATGACGCCCTTATCCAATGCGTCGTAAACGCCGCTGATGGGAATGTGCAGTCCCGACGCGCCCCAAGCATTCATCTGCGGAATGTTGGTGGCATCGAGGGCGCGCAGTTTCATGCCCTTGACGTCGCCGATCTTGGTGACAAGTTTTTTGCGCGTCATGAGTACCGGCGGCGTATTGGACCAAAGGCCCAGAACCTTGATCTTCGTATATTCGGATTTGAGGAACTTGTCGTAAACGCTCCAAAGCTTGTTGGTGATTTCTACGGCCGTCGTGCCGACGCCGGGCTGCGCGACAACCATGGTGCGCGGGAAGATCGACGAGGTGTAACCTTGGATGCCGAAGGAAATTTCCGCGACATTGTCGACGACGCGCTTATATTGCTGGACCGGGCCCTTGCCCAATTGCCCGCTGGCGTACAGCTTCGCCGTGGTTTCGCCGCCGGTGGCTTTACCGATAGCATTGGCGAGGTTGGTGAATGCAACCCGGTTGAGAAAATGCGGCGGTCCCATAAAGGTCGCGATTTTCAATTCCTTGGCGCCCGCCGTGGAAATCGGCGCGCTCATTCCGAACGCAACGGCACCGACGAGAACGGCGACCGATGCAAGCAGTTTGGTGGTGGTAATCATGATTAGTCTCCCTTTGGTGTTTGCCTTCGAATATTGCGTGCCCAACCCCCTATCCGCTTTACGCCCACCCTAGATGTAGTGGGTGTGGGTGTCAAGCGGATAGGCACGGAATATTGCTTACCAAGCTAGCAATTATCAGAGTCAAGTCAACAAAAGCGTTTTAAATTCTCCGTGATATTCTAATACCGATCAAGCCTCGGAACGCAAATTACTTATTCCGCAAATAGATAATCCAATAAACAAAAGCAACGAAGGCGCTGCCGCCGACGATATTGCCGAGGGTGACCGGCACAAGGTTTCCGATAAAACCGACGATCGTGACACCATCGGCGCCGGCCAGATAACCAACCGGGATCAAATACATATTGGCGACCGAGTGTTCGAAGCCGAGCGCCACGAAGGCCGAAATCGGGAAGATGATGGCCAGGATCTTGCCGCTGACCGTGTGCGTGGCGAAACACAGCCAGACCGCCAGGCATACCAGGGCATTGCAGAGGATGCCCCGGAAGAACGCCTCGGCGAAGGGCAGCGCCACCTTGGCCTCGGCGATCTTCATGGCGGTTGCACCGACCGCGCCGTCGCCGGCGCCGAGCACACCTGACCAAACAACGATCACCGCCGTCGCCGCCGAACCAATAAAGTTGCCTATATAGACCAGCACCCAATTGCGCAGCAGCTTTGCCGTCGTCGTCTTCTTGTCGGCCCAGGCCATGACGATCAGATTGTTACCGGTGAACAGCTCGGCGCCGGCGACCAGTACCAGGATCAGGCCGAGGGAAAAGGCGACCCCGCCCAAGGCCCGCGATGGCCCGAACCCAAGGCCGTGACCGGTCATCACCAGGGTGAAATACATGGCGCCGAAGGCGATGAAGGCGCCGGCCAATACGGCCAGCGCCAGGGTCGGCATTACCGCCAGTTCGACCTTGGCGAGGCCGGCGGTTTCCACCCGCCGGGCAATCTCGGACGGTGCATAGGCATCGATGCTGTAATGGTTCGGAGTAGGGTTGAATTGGTTCATGGCGGTCACCCGGTTCTAGCGGCGCGGCGCAATCGATTGCAGTCAATGCCGAATATGTCGCTGCCGATCAACTATATTCCAATTCGACCAAATATACGAAATCGGCGCGGACGCCGTATTCACCAGCACTACCGCGCCGCCGCATAAAACCATGTCCGTTTGACCCCACAGATACGGGTCTTTACACGAAGCTCATGGAGGCAGGTGGAAAACGCAATCTGGCGGGAATCGGCTTCATGCTTCTCGGCATGCTCGGCATGGGCATGGTGGACGCCTTTGGCAAGTGGTTCGTCACCAATGATTACTCGCCGATCCAGGTGATCGCGGTGCGCGGCTGGATCATAACCCTCGCCATGCTCGCTTGGGCGCTGGCGCGTGGACGCAGACATGAATTGACCACCCAGCGCCCGGCGGCCCATGGCGTGCGCATCGCCATTGGTATCTGCGGCCCCTTGTTCATGTTCACCGCCCTCGCCCATCTGCCGCTGGCCGACGTGACGGTGGTCATATTCGGCTCGCCGTTCGTTACCGCGGCCTTGGCGGCTCCGCTGTTCGCCGAGCGCGTCGGGCCGCACCGCTGGGCGGCGATCGCCATCGGTTTCATCGGCGTTGCCGTCGCCATGCGGCCTGGAACCGGGCTGTTCCGGCCCGAAATCCTGTTCGCGGTGGTGGCGGGTTTTTCATTTGCCAGCATGAATTTGACCGCGCGCTGGCTGCGCGATACCGAGACCACCTTTCAATTGGTGTTTTTCCTGGTGGCCGGAATGACGCTAATCGCCAGCGCGGCCCTGCCCTTCTTCTGGCAGCCGGTGCCGCTTGTGGATTTGGGAATGTTCGTGGCGATGGCGGCATTCACCCTGTTTGGCTATATCTTCATGACGCGCGCCTTTGTGGTGGCGCCGCTCGCCGTCGTGGCGCCATTCGAATATACGGTTCTGATCTGGGCGGTGATCTGGGGCGCCGTTATCTGGGGCGAATTGCCCGATGCTTTCGTCTGGTCCGGCGCCGCGATCATCGTCGCCAGCGGGCTCTACCTGCTACACCGCGAAGCCAGACTCCAAAAAATATCGGCAGAGACGGAACCGACGTGACCGATCAGGCCGGAACTTCGTGCAGCCATCTGCGGATGACCATCAGCGATCTTTCGGGATAGAGCTCGATTAGCCTGCTGACGTGGCGCGCTAATCTGCTTTCAACTTTTTGCTCCGCCTCGGCGATGACCGCCGGGATTTCGGGCAAAGGCCGCAGTCCGTTGGTATCGATAATGCGTATATCGCGCGGCAACGGCGCCGCTTTGCCGCCGCCTGCCCGGCCGTTCCGGGAAGTGCCCGCCGGCGTGCCGGCTTGCCCTCTGATCGGCGATGCCAGTGCAAACCCGGGTTGAGAAAGGCGCGGTATAATGGGCAACACCACGGTGCCGAAAAAAACGGCGGCAACGATAGCGAAGGCGGCGGATTCGATCATCGGCGAATTATAGCAGATTGCGGCGCAATCAGATACCGATGCTTTCGGCGATGGCGACGGTCCGGTAGTGCCGCTGGATCACCGGCGCTTCCAGGATTTCACCGTCGATAACCACGAAGGCCTGATCCTGGGCCTCAAATTTAGCGATTAGTTGGCGCGCCCGGGCCGCTTCTTCTTGCGACGGGCTGAAGGCTTGGTTGATGGCTTCGATCTGCTTCGGGTGAATGGCGGTCTTGCCGGTAAATCCGATACGCCTGGCGTTGCCGGCCTCGGCCCGCAAGCCGTCTTCGTCGTCCAATCCAAAAAACGGCATGTCCAATAGATCGATGCCGGCGCCGGCCGCTGCGTGGACCAGGCGGCCGCGCGCATAAAGCAGGGTGTCCCAGGCCGGCTCGACGCGCAGCTCGGCGGCCATGTCGAAACCGCCGAAGGCCAGCGACGCCACCGACGGCGCGGCGCGGGCGATGTCCATGGCGTTTTCCAGCGCCGCGTTGGTTTCCACCATGACATGGATTCTGAGGTCGGCATGTTTGCGGCCGGCCACGTCCAGTGCAATACGCACCTCATCGGCGGTCTCCACCTTGGGCAGAAGGATGCCGTCGGGCGGATTTTCCGCGGCCGCAACCGCCAGCAGGTCGGCGAGCCCCTGTTCGGTGCGCATCGAATTGATGCGCAACAGGCGCTCGGGCCGCCGCCCGGTCTCTCGGTCCGGCGCCGCGAACAAGGCGATTGCATCGCCGCGTGCCTGCTCCTTGGCGGCGCCGGCGACGGCGTCTTCCAGATCGACGCAAACCATATCGGCGCCGCTGTCCATGGCTTTCGGAAAGCGGTCGGGCCTCGAGGCCGGGACAAAAAGGAAACTCCGGCGCGGGCGTAATTTATCTAGGGGCATCATTCTAGTCCTTGCGAAACTTCGCCATCTACTTATACATAGCGTAATTCCGGTGGTCACTCTCCCGGGCCTATAATACGGGGTCGCAATGGAACGCCCCAATGGGCAAACACAGGAGAGTGACCATGGA
>NZAK01000011.1 GCA_002687515.1 Rhodospirillaceae bacterium | reverse complement strand
CTCTACCATCCAGAAAGCTTGAATCATATTGGGACAAAATTGAGAATCCCCTAATTGAGTACAGACCCTAGAACAGCAATCTAGGCAGGAAGGTCGCGATTTCCGGGAAATTGATGATCAAGACCATACCGATCAGCATGATGATCCAGTAGGGGGTCGAACTTTTGAAGATGGTCATCACGTTGATGTCGGGTTCGAATTCCTGGATCGCCGACTTCACCGTATAGACCAAGAGCCCAAAGGGCGGGGTATACAACCCCGCCTCGATGGCGATGATGCCGATAATGGCGAAGGCGATGGGATCGATGCCGATCTTCACCGCGATGGGCGCAAATATGGCGGCGGTCAGCAGCATGATGGAAATGGAATCGATGATCATGCCGAGCGCGAACCAGATCAGCACCATCACCGTGATGATCATCCAGGGCGCCATGCCGGTGCCTAGGAACACGCCCTCGATGGCGTTGGCCATGCCAGTCATCGCCAGCGTCCGGGAATAGAGCGCGGCGGTCACCAACAACAACAGAATGGGCGCCGAGGTGCGGCCCACCGACAAGATGCCCTCGATGATATCGCGGAAGCGTGCACCCTTTATAATCGCCAGTACGAGACCGATGAAGGCACCGGCGCCGGCGCCCTCGGTGGGTGTGAACACCCCGAACCAGATACCGCCGAGGACCGCGACGATGACCAGAATGATACCAAAAAGGCTGACCACGAACTGGCCGGTGGAAACCTCTTCCATCTCTTCGGCAGCCTCCGCGGCGGTCACTTCGGCACCGACGGCCTGAGCCGTTTCCGGCCTACCGGCTCCGACGAGGCTGGGCTTGAGCAGAGCCATGACGAAGACATAGAGCACGAACAAAAACGCCAGGAGCAGCCCGGGAAACACGCCGGCGGCGAAAATCTGGCCGATGGATTGCTCGGTCAGGATGCCCCAGACGATCATCAGCACGCTCGGCGGGATGAGCATGCCGAGGCAACTTGATCCGGCGACCGCACCAAGGGCAAATCCCTTATGGTAATCGAAGCGCTTCATCTCGGGGTAGGCGATGCGCGAAAAGGCCGCCGCCGAAGCGATGCTGACGCCGGTGACGAAGGAAAAAAGCGCGTTGCCGATTACCGTTGCGATGGCCAGGCGCCCCGGAATGCGCTTCAAGAGCCGGTTGATCCCCCGGTAGACGTCGGTCACGATTCCCGATCTGCCGATGAACTCGCCCATCAGCATGAACAACGGTATGACGGCGAACACGTAGGCCCGGATCGCCTCGTAGGCGGTCGCCGCCAGCATGGTCTGCACCGAGTGAAAGGCGTGCTCGTCGGCGCCGGTCACCAGGAAGATGCCCAGCGCGCTGGTCATGCCGAGCGCGATGGCGATATGGACGCCGATGGCGACCAGCACTACCAGGCTGACAATCAAAATAACGGCGGTATTGACCTCGAACACGGGAAACTCTCCTCGCCGTTACGGTCCGGGCGCGCCGGGCTGGGTGGCAGGTGGCACTTCGCTGTCCAGAAGCTCGGGCTTGAACACGTCGATATAGGCCATCACCAGGTAATTGATCATGGCCAGCGCGCTGCCGACTAACACCGTCCAGCGTGCCGGCCAGGACGGTACGCGCAGCGCGCCTTCGCCTTCGAATTCGCCCTCGACGAATGACAGGATGCTTTCCTCCCAGCCGCCGGTGATGATCATCAGGAAAAAGGCAGCCCCCAGAAGATAGCCGATCGCCAAAAGGGTTCGCTGCACGATTTCGGGTAAATGTACCACCAGGAAATCGGCGCGCAGCATGGAGCGGCTGCGGATGGCGTAGCCGACTTGCAAAAAGACAATGATGACGATTGACGCGGCGACCATCTCCGCTGTGCCGTAGATGGGCGCATCGAAGGCGAACCGGCCGATAATATTGCCGAGCACCAGAAACGAAAGACCGAAGGCCCAAGCCGCTGCTACGATCATCAGGAATTTGGACAGGCGATCGCTGAATGTGATGAGCGACATTACCGTTCTCTCGACAATTCGGGTATACAGAAAAAAATCGACAAAATTACCGGCTGAAAACAGTACTATTTGTTTCCAGCCGGTAAAATCTATTTATCACGAATTAGCCCTAAAGGCGCTTACTTGACGGTGTAACGCACCGGCCATTTGTAGCCGACTTTTTCGGCCGCATCCAAGGTTGCGTTGAGAATCCTTTTGGCCGGGAAGCCTTTCTTCTCAAGCTCGTTGGCATGCTGCTGCGGCCAATGCTTCAGGCCCTTGGCCCAGGAGAGGCGCACGTCGGCGGGCAGATCGGACACGGTAATGTTCTTGCGCAGCCAATTCATGTCCTTCTTGTAGCCTGCTTTATTGAACACGCCGGTCTGGATTTCGTAACGGTCCGCGACCTCCTGGAATATCGGCTTCACTTCCGGAGGCAGGCTCGCCCAGTAGCGGTTGTTGACGGTCAGGCCGTGCCAGGTGATCGAGCCGAAACCTATGGACGTGTAGAACTTGCCGACCTCATGCAGCTTGAACACCGGGCCCCAGGCGCTCGGGAACATGATGCCGCCTTCGGCGACACCGGTCTTCAATTTCTGATACCAGCCGGGAAGGCCGTCGGTCACCGGAATGATACCGATGCCGGCTTGCCTCAACCAATTGAGATTGAGGCCAGCGCCCAGGATCTTACGGCCCTTCAGATCGGAAACCTTCTTCCAGGCGAACTGGGTGCCGAGGTTGTAGCCGCCGTCGCCGATGATGGCGAGCAGGGTCTGGTTAAACCGCTGGAAACGCTTCGCAAGCCTGGGGAATTGGCCGTAGACGTCGGCCGCAATGGCAACGCTCTGTACCGGATCCATGGTGCCGAACGGCAGCATGATCTGGAAGGCATGCATGGGCAGCTTGGAGGCTTCGAAGCAGTAGCAGAAACCGCCGATATCGACGACGCCGTTCTGCACGCCCTCGAAGGTGTCGAACACCTTCACGATCGAGCCGCTGTAACCTTCGATGAAATTGATTTTGTGGCTGGTTTTTGACTCAACCGCCTTTTTCAATTCCGGCTCGAAGTAATTTTTCATCAATCCGGCATAAACGACTGTCGGCGGATGGCCTGATGCAATACGGATATTGATGGTCTTGGCATCCGCGGGCATCGCGGCCCAGAGCGAACCGGCCAGCATACCGGCGGCGGCGACGCCAAGCATTGATTTTGAAGATATACGCATGGAGAACCTCCCTCAGCTTCAATTCTATCGATCGAAGACCAATTCCCCGATCATACACTCATTTTTGTTATCATACTTTTGTGGTTTTATAAAAGACTATAAGACCGGCTTTTTGTTCGAGGCCAGTGGCACGCGCCGGCTTCAATAAACTTTTCACCCAAGGGGCAGTTTATTGCCCGTAACGATTTTAGCTTCGAGGGCAATCTGGCCCTGGGCTTGGTATAAAGAGACCGAGGCGCCATCAAACTTGGGTTTCCAGCAGGCTTCGCCCTTTTGGTCGGTGCGGTAATTCAAACACAGAGCGCCGGTATTATTGATGCGCCAGTCGCCGTCAAGGAATTCACAGGGAAAGTATTTGTCGAATTGACCGAAGCGCCCCAGATAGATGGAATGTTTCTGACCCGAAGCTTTGTCGGTATAGGTCAGCGTGTGATCGGAAAACTGCTTTTTCAACCCGGTGTTTGGGCTGGTTTCCGAGGCACCAGCGGTGGTGGAGAGCAGGAACACAGCCATCGCCGCTGCCAAAATTAACTTGCTCATTTGACCAAATCCTTAAACCCCGTGATGCGAGGGGCAACACATAATTATTCTTAATCAATTCTATCGCAGCCGCGTGACAAGTCCAAGGGGTTCTCGCGATCGATAGCCAGCCCTTCATTCTGTCGGAGCCGACCCGCCGGTTCCGGAGCCAAGCAGATCGAACATGTCATCCCCGTACCGCGCACCGGCGTCGTCGAGCAATGGCGCGAAGGCGGCGGCGAAGGCGGCGTGTTCGCCTTGCGCCAATTCGACAATTTCGCCGCCTTCGGTTTCGATCGCCCGGCGCGCCTCGACCGCTTCGATCTCGGCCTGACCCCGTTGAAAATCAACCGCTTCGGTCACGCCTTCGGCAAGAGCGCGGCGCAGGTCGCCTGGCCAGCTTTCAAGCTGCGCCCGGTTGGCGAATATCGGGCGTGACAAATAAAAGTGGCCGCTCATGGTATGAAAGCGGTGGTGATGGTGGACGCCATAGGTGACCGTATTGGCGAATGGATTTTCCTGCGCATCCAGGCTGCCATCCTTGATGCCCTGGATGGCTTCGGCCAGATCCATCTTTCTTGGTTCGGCGCCCAGCAGTCGGAAGGTTTTTTCTTGCACATCCGAGGGCAGGACCCTGATTTTCATGCCCGCCAGGTCGGCAGGCGCGCGGATGGTGCGCAACCGGTTCGAGATGTGCCGGAAGCCGTTTTCGAAATAGCCCAATACGCGGTAGTCGCAGCGGTCCTCGATTTTTTGCGTGAGGTGGGCGCCCAGCTTGCCGTCCATGGCAGCGCGCGCCTGATGGTTATTTTCAAACAGGAACGGAAGATCCAAAAACCCAAGCTCGGGAACGCGATCGGTCAGGTAGCTCGACGACTGATAGCCGAGGGTCAACAGGCCCTGCTCGACAAGCCACAGGATATCCTTGCCCAGATAGCCGAGATCCATGATGTTCCAGACATATTTGATCTCGACGTCCGATCCGAATCCGGCCTCAAGCCGGTCGCCGATCAACTTCAAGGCGCGGCTGAACGAAGTCGTCGGTGGGCCATAGCCGCCCAGCCGAATCTGAATTGCATCAGGCAAACGCCAATTCTCCCGCAAATCGATGGCGAATGCCGGATGCATCGCGCCGCCGGCGACCTTGGTTCAATATGTATTGCGGCGCAACAGGGAAGATGCCTCGGGAAGTTATCCGACGCGTGCTTGCCGATCACGGGGGGTGGTGATAGTCGTAAGCGTGTGTCTCATTGTTTGTCCATAGCCCAAGTAGACCGCCGTTGAGCGTCACCGCCCAATCTCTTGCCCTGTCACCGCCGGAAGCCGGCTGCCTGAACCAGGTGGCCGACCGGCTTTACTGGCTGCGCATGCCGCTGCCCTATCAGCTCGATCACATCAATCTTTGGCTGGCCGACGAGGGCGATAGCTGGACGCTAATCGACTGCGGCATCAATCATAAGGCGGTGTTGGACATCTGGCGCCAGCTTTTCGCCGACCTGTTCACGGCTAAACCGCTACGGCGTATCGTCTGCACCCACTGCCACCCCGACCATATGGGCCTCGCCGGCTGGCTCGCCGATGAATGGGATGCCGAGTTTGTGGCGACGCGCGCCGAGTGGTCGATGGGGCGGCTACTCAGTATCGAAGGCGCCCATGACGCCGAACTCCATCGGAAACATTATATCGAAAACGGTTGCGGCGGCGAATTCGCGGACAAGGGCGTGGAGCGCTTTGCCGAGACGCCGAAACTCTATGCATCGGTTCCCTCCAGGTTTACCAGTATTCGCGCGGGGTCGGTGATCCGCATGGCCGGGCAGGACTGGCGAGTTATTGTAGGGCTTGGCCATGCGTTTGAGCAGGCTTGCCTATACTCGGAAATGCTGAACGTTTTAATCGCGGGTGATCAGATATTGCCGCGTATCACGCCAGCCATATTTCTACAATCGCACGATCCGAAGGCCAATCCATTACACGATTTTCTCGACAGCAACCGGCAATTCCGCGGCCTTCCCGCCGACACAACCGTGCTGCCCAGCCACCACCGGCCGTTCCAGGGGCTGCATGAACGCCTTGATGACTACGTCCGCCACCACCAAGAGAGGTTGGCCGAAAGCGTCGCCATTTGTGCCCGGCCGATGACCGCGTTCGAAGTATCGCAGCAGTTGTTTACGCGCGAACTTGACCAGCATCAGGCCTTTTTCGCCATCGGCGAGACGCTGGCGCATCTCCGCTATCTGGAGGTCGAGGGGCGGCTGGCCCGTACCATTGCCGGCGGCATCGCCCGCTACGCCGCTGCGTCTGAAAACTAGCCTTCTTCCGGCGCCTCGACCGCCGCGCCGGAATTGATCCAGGCGTCGATGCCGCCGGCCAAGTGCCGGATATTTTCGAAGCCGGCTCCGCGCATGAACTTAAGGGCCAGCGCCGAGCGCTCACCATAGGCGCAGTAAAGAAGGATCGGCTTATCGCCAGTGGCCAGTGCCGATAGCGTTCCGCCCGGCCTGACGAACTCGCCGAGGCGCTGGTAGGGCACATGTACCGAGCCCTCGATCACCCCTGTTTTCAGACGCTCGTCGGTTTCACGGAGATCGACGAAAATGGTGCCGCCGGTATCCTGCCGATTTTTCGCGTCTCCCGGCGCCAGGCTGCGTTCGGCGATTTCGGGGTCCATCTGTTCGAGGCCCATCTTCATATTGGCCGGCACCGCAACGTCCATCAGTTTTGGATTGGGCAGGCCGAGATTGTCCATGATGGCGGCGTATTCCTCGGCCGAGCCGACCTGCAGCCTGGGATTGAAGCGGCGTTCCTCGCCGATGGTGCTGACCGTATCGCCTTTATAGTCGTGGCCGGGATAGACCAGGGTTT
Source organism: Rhodospirillaceae bacterium (assembly GCA_002687515.1). GTDB lineage: Bacteria > Pseudomonadota > Alphaproteobacteria > Rhodospirillales > UBA2165. The sequence continues at coordinate 27,879 of NZAK01000011.1, read as the reverse complement.
CGTCGGGCAGGGTCAGAAGCTTGTTGAACAGGGAATCGTATCCGGCGATGGCATCGCCGTGCTGGAAATCGGTTCGTCCGGTGCCCCGGATAAACAGCGCATCACCGGTGAGCACGCGATCGCTCATGGCAAAGCAGTAGGAATCGTCGGTATGCCCCGGCGTGTAAATAGCATCGAGCCTGATCCCCTCGATCTCGATTTTGTCGCCGTCGTCGATCCGCATCGACACCACGTCGACCATGCTTTGCCGGCCCATCATGGTGACGCAGCTTGTTTTGTCGCGCAGCGCCCCGATGGCGGAAATGTGGTCGGCGTGGACGTGCGTGTCGATGGATTTGACCAGCCTCAGGTCCAGTTCCTCGAGCAGTTGCAGATAGCGGTCCAGCTGTTCGAGAACGGGGTCGATGATCAGGGCCTCGCCGCCTTCGCCGGGTGCGATCAAGTAGGTGTAGGTGTACGAAACGCCATCGAAAAGCTGCCGGAACAACATGCGAGAATTTCCGTATCCAAGTGAACAAATCGGTTCGATTATAACCTGGCGTCGGCCACATTCGCCACAGCAAGCACACCCGTAGCAATGCCGCTATCTAAATTGTGATCCGGGTTTATGCGGGCTCGCTTACGGCGCCTATTCAGCCGCCGTCTTGGCCGGTTGCACCCCTGTTTCAAGCCTCGGCTTGGCGCTTAGGGCAGCGGTGAACAGGCCAAGGAGCGGCGGAATGATGAGCAGCGTCAGAACCGCCGAAAGCGCAAGGCCGCCGATCACCACCGAACCCAGGCCCCGGTAAAGCTCCGATCCGGCGCCAGGAAATATCACCAGCGGCGCCATGCCGCATATGCTGGTCAAGGTAGACATGAAGATCGGGCGCAGCCGGTTGCGGGTGGCTTCCAGGATGGCGTCCGTCGGCCTCATCTCTTCTTGCCGCACATGCACCAGCGTCTGATGCACCAGAAGAATGGCGTTGTTGACCACGATGCCGATCAGGATAACGAAACCGAGCAAGGTCAGCATGTCCAGCGCCTGGGGCCTGAATTGGTTGAGCAGCGCCAGCCCGCCGATGCCGCCCGCCGTTGCCAGCGGCACCGAAAACATGATGATAAACGGATAGATGAAGCTTTCGAACAGGATCGCCATGACCAGATAGACGATGATCAACGCCGCGATTAGATTCACCACCATGCTGTCGAAGGTTTTGGTCAATGCGTCCGCGGTTCCGGACATCTTTATGCGGATTCCCGCGGGCAGCCCCTGTTCGGTCAACGGTTTGATGATCTGGTCACGCACGGTTTCCATGGCCAGTTCCAGTGGCATATCACGGCTGGGGCTGATGCGTACGGTGATATTGCGTTCGCGATCGAGATGCCGAATCTGATCCGGGCTGGCTGTCACCTCGATCTTGGATAGCGAGCTTGCCGGCAGAACGTGTCCGGTGCGGGTCACCACGGGAATGTTGTCGATGCCCTGGGTCTGGGTGATCTGTTTATAGGGCCCGCGCACCATCAAATCGGTGAGACCACCATCGATGGTAACCTCGGCGACCTTGATGCCGTCGTTGAAAGCGTCGATAGCCTGGCCCAATTCGCGCGCGTTCAAGCCGATATCGGCCAGGCGCTGGGGATCGGGTATCAGGCGCACTTCCGGCGACAGGATCTGCAGGCCCGGAATGGCGCGCCATTGATGGCCTTGGCCTCTCGGGAAGGTACGGATAATGCTGGGCATGGCGCGTGCCGCCACATTGACGATGTCGTTCAAATTGGGGCCGGAAATATCAAGATCGATATTGCGCCCGCCGCCAAAGCCGCGCCCGAACAAGGATGTCTGGTGGACGAAGCCGCGGCTGCCAGGTTCGCTGACCACCGCGCGCCGAACGATGGGCACCAGATCCTTGATTCGCGCCGGATCGACGGCGGCGGCGGCGGCGATGGTAAAGCCGCGGCGGATGATAAACCAAAAGCGGTCGATCGTTGGCGGGTCGCCCGGCTTCGATGCGGCACCCGCGCCATTTTTCGACACGTTACTTTTCAAAAGCGGGCTGATCTGGCTTTCGGCATTCTTGGCCATCTGCACGATGGCGCTCAAGTTATAACCGGCGGGCGGCATGATGCGCGCGATTAACAGGTTGCGGTTACCTTCGGGAAGATATTCCAGTTTCGGAAGAAATGCCCATGTGGACAGAGCAGCGATGCCGCAGATNCCGGCGACGACCAGAACCGAAAGCGATTTGCTGCTGATCACACGATGCGTATAGGCGAGGACGAACCGAGCGAACCACCTGGCCAATTGATCGATTACCGGAATCCGAAATGCGGACGCGCCGGCCTTTACGTCGCGTTTTAAAAGCGCGTTGGACAGGGACGGGATCACGGTGATTGAAACGATCAGCGAAAGGATCACCGAAACCGAAATCGCTACCGCGATATCGCGGAATAGCTGCCCAATTTCCAGCTTCATGACCAGGATCGGGACAAACACCATCACCGTTGTCGCCGCCGAGACGAAGATCGCACCCCAGACCTGGCCGGCGCCTTTGGAGGCGGCAACCGCCGCGGGATCGCCCATTTGCCTGTGCCGGTAAATATTTTCGAGCACGACGATGGCGGCATCGACAACCATGCCGACGGCAAAGGCGATCCCGGCAAGTGAGATCACGTTGATCGATCGGCCCAGTGCCGCCATCGCCACGAACGATCCGATCACGGAAATCGGGATGGCCATGGTCACGATCAAGGTGGCGCGCAGCGAACGAAGGAATATCAGCAGCACCAACGCGGCCAGCAAGCCGCCGACGATGATATTCTGTTGAACCAGCCCGATGGCCGAATTGATGTAGATGGTGTCGTCGTGGACCTGGGTCATGGTCAAGCCGGCTTCCTTGAGCGGGCCATCGTTTAGGAATTTCACTTCTTCCTTGATGCGTTCCATGACCTCNATGACGTTGACGCCGGTGTCGCGGATTACGTTGACGATGATGGATTCGGCGGTGTTGGCCCGGATCTGAGTGTCGGTTTCGACGAGGTCGTATTCGACGCGCGCCAAGTCGGCGACGGTCACCCGCGAAATTCGCCCATTTGCCGGGTCGAGCCGGGATCTGAGAACCAGGCTGTTCACCCGCTCGATGCTGGACAATTCGTTATCGGTGCGAACCACGTAGCGGCGCTTGCCTTCTTCGACGTCACCCGCCGAGATTGACGCGTTGGCGCCTTTGAGGGCGTTTGCGATTTCGGTGACGGTCAGGCCGAACCGGGCCATGCGTTGCGGATCGACAATGATGCGCAGTTCCTTGCGCCGCCCGCCCCAGACATTCACCAAGCCGACGCCACGGATACGTTCGAGCCGGTCTCGAACCACGTCTTCCAACAGCCGGCCGTAGGCATAGACCTTGTGCCTGTTATCCGGTTTTGCCGTNACCGAGAACCAGGCGATGGGATTGTCTTCTGCATCGCGGGTCCGGATACGCGGCTCGCGCACGTCCGAGGGTATGCCATTGACGTTATTGAGACGGTTGCTGACCAGCATCAACGCCCGGTCCATGTTGGAGTTGATGTTAAATTCGAGCTTAATCCGGTTGCCGCTGTCGCGGGATGCGCTTTCCGCCTGATCCAGCCCCTCGATGCCGCGAAGCGAATCTTCCTGGCGGTTGGTGACTTCGCGCTCCACTTCGAGCGTCGAAGCGCCGGGCCAGGAGGTGAAGATGGTCAAGACCGGTTTGCGGGTGTCTGGGGTCAGTTGAATCGGGATATTGAGAAGCGCGACGACGCCGCCGAGCAGGATCATCAGGACGACGGAAATAACGGCTGTCGGCCTTTTGATGGCGAGTTGGATAACAGGCATGGCCGTTCCTCGTTAACGCTGGCTGCCGGCACCGACCCGGCTGGCGACGAATTTTCGCTTGTCTTCCGGGCTCATGGCAAAGAATTTTTGCCGATCCTCCGGCGACAGGCTTTGGAAAAAAGCGCGCCTTTTTTCTGGAGGCAGCGCCGACATCGCGCCACCGCCGGGACCACGCGCACCTCCACCGGCGCTACCGCTTGGTCTGCCCGCGCCGCCAGGGCCGCCGCGCTTGCCGGTAACCCTTACCGTTTGTCCGGGCCGCAACAATTCGTTGCCGCGGACCACGATTTTCTGACCCGGCGTCAGGCCCGACAGGACTTCGAACTTGTTGTCGAAGGCTTCGCCGATTTCGACGCGCGCTGGACGTACCCTGCCATTCATGAATACGAAGACGACCCGTCCGGTCTGTTGATTGACGATGGCGTCCTTGTTGACGGCAACTACCTGGCGTCCGCCGCTGGTGCTCGGCACGTCGATGACTACGCTTTGGTTGGGTACGACCCGTGTCGTGTTTCCATTGAAGTTGGGTGTCAGGCGTACGGCGCGCGTCCGCGCCAGCGGATTTTCATCGGGAATGATTGCACGCACCGTCGCTTGAATTTTGGTTTTGCGATCGATACGCAAGACAACCTTGCTTCCCGATTTCAGCGCCGATAGCCGGTCCGAGGGCACATCGGCCTCGACCTCCATATGTTCGTCATCCAGCAATGTGACGATCCGCGAGCCCGCGTTGACATAGGTGCCCGGCGAAACATGCTTGTTGAGTACGACGCCGGAATAGGGCGCCCGGATGGAAGCGTCCTTCAGATCGATACGCGCCAGATCGCGCGATGCCCGCGCCCGCTTGAGCGCGGCGGCGGCTTCGTCCACGGCGGACTGGGCCTTGACCACTTCCTGGCGCCTATCGTCGTACCGGGCTTGGCTGAACGCGGCCGACTTGCGCAGCCGTTCCAGGCGCTTCAGTACCAGATTCTGGAGATCGACTTGGGCCTGGGCCGATTTCCATTTGGCGCGCGCCTGCAAGACTTCGGCGGCCTTCAATTCGGCCTCCAATTTCAGGCGGCTGGTATCCAGTTCCGCCAAAACTTGATTCATTTTCACGCGGTCGCCGATTTCGACGCGCACGCGGGCGACATAACCCTTTATCCGGGCGGCGATATCGCTGCGTTGGCTGGCGACCATGCGTCCGGTTATTGGAATTATCTTAATCAGCGGCTCGCGCGTTACCTCGCCAAGCTCGACCAGCGTCGGTGGCCGCCGCCCTCCGAAACCGCCGGGCCGCCCGCCGCCTGGCCGGCCGCCACGCGCGCCGCCTTGGGGCCTGCCTTGGGGACCTCGCCCGGCTTGGCCGCTACTTTTTGCGCCTGTTCCGCCGCGTTTGCTTTGCACGAATTTGCGTTTTTCTTCCGGGCTCATGGAAAAGAAGCGGCCGCGCTCCTCGTCGGTCAGGCTCTGGAAAAACTCACGCCGTTGTTCCGGCGACATGGAACCGGCTCCGCCGCCTTGCTGGGCGAACGAAAGATCTGCCAGGACAAGCGCGCCGAGCGCGGTGAATCCAATAATGGAAAAACGGCGCAATCGGCGGAACGATTCCAAGTTTACTTGCATTGGAGAATTTCCTACGGAGTAATCAACCTATTTGCCGGGCAATCGCCGTCGCGATTAAAACGTACAAATCTCGGATTTCCGTCGCATTTAGCGCCCTCTGCCAGTTTTTGTTAGCCGCCCGGTCAACACCCAGCGGATCGAAGAGGATTTTCCATTCGAAATAACCGGGGAAAATTAAGGTTTGTAAACCAGTTAATCAACGTATTCCGACGCTGGAGGCATAACAAGTAGTTGATTTCGATGGGGCGATTGAGAATGCTGTAACCGGTGAAAGCGGATAGAAATCTTGGAAATTACCCCATGCCGACAGCCTATTACACGCACCCTGTATGCGTTTTGCACGACCCCGGGCCCGGTCATCCGGAAGCGCCGGCAAGGTTAACCGCCGTCAATGACGCGCTGGCCATATCGGAATTCGATGCCCTGCACCGCTTCGAAGCGCCTGAAGCGGCGCCGGAACAGTTGCAGTTAATGCACGACGCCGCCTATGTCGCTTCCGTTTTGGAGGCGGTGCCGGAGCAAGGCTATATATCGCTGGATCCGGATACGGCGCTTTGCCCGGCGTCGGGCGAGGCGGCATTGCGGGCCGCGGGCGGTATCTGCGCCGCTATCGATGCCGTGCTGGCGGGCGATGTTGAAAACGCCTTCTGTGCATTGCGACCGCCCGGCCACCACGCCGAACGTAGGCGCGCCATGGGCTTCTGCCTGTTTAACAATGTTGCGATCGCCGCCGGCCACGCTCAATCGGCGCATGGTATCGAACGCGTCGCCGTTGTCGATTTCGACGTCCATCACGGTAACGGCACGCAGCATATGTTCGAAAACGACGAGTCCTTGTTTTACGCATCCAGCCATCAATGGCCGGCCTATCCCGGTACCGGCGCGGCTTCGGAAACCGGTGTCGGCAACATCGTCAATATGCCGTTGAGCCCGGGTGCCGGATCTGATGCGTTTCGCGCTGCCTACCGGGATGTGATTCTACCCCGTCTTCGGGAATTTGAACCCGAATTGCTGTTAATTTCGGCTGGGTTCGATGCCCACCAACGGGATCCGCTTTGCCAGCTTAACGTAACAACGGCGGACTTTGCCTGGCTGAGCCAGGCGCTTATGAAGGTGGCCGCCGAATACTGTAGTGGCCGCTTGGTTTCGAGCCTAGAGGGTGGATACGATTTGCAGGCGCTGGCCGAATGCGCATCCGCGCATGTTCAGGCATTGCTCGGCGACGCCTGAATATTCTTTGCTGCAAATGATTATAGTGAGGATCGCCTTGCCCATTGACGGCCCGTAGGCGTAGACTTTGCATGGCTGCGGATGCGGTCCAAAATAATGGATTTGGGGGTAAGAGGCATGTCTGAGGAAGCAATCCCGAAGGAAATCAAGAAGCTGAGCTTCGAGGCGGCGCTTGATGAACTGGAAGGGATCGTCGAGGAACTTGAACAGGGTTCGGGCCAACTGGACGATGCCATCAAAGCCTATGAACGCGGCACCCATCTGAAAAAACACTGCGAGGAAAAGCTGCGCGCGGCACGCGAACGGGTCGAAAAAATCAACATCGGCGCCGAGGGTGAAGCGGTGACGCAGGAATTGGAAGGCGAATAGGGGCCCGCCGGTGAATTCCTTCCAAGATGAACTGGCCGAAATTGCACGCCTGACCGATGATGCGTTGGATCGTCTGATTCCGGCCGGTGACGGACCGGAAGCGCAGGTTCTAAGTGCCATGCGCTATTCGGCGCTTGCCGGCGGAAAGCGTATCCGGCCGTTATTGGTCATTGCCAGCGCCGATCTGTTCAATGTCTCGCGCACCAGTTCCGAAAGGGTCGCGGCGGCTGTCGAAATGGTGCACGCCTATTCCCTGGTGCATGATGATTTGCCGGCGATGGACAACGATGATCTGCGCCGAGGGCGTCCGACCTGCCACATGGAATTTGACGAAGCGACCGCCATTTTGGCCGGCGATGGGCTTTTGACCCTGGCCTTCGAAGTGCTTGCCGGTGATGAAACCCATAGCCTCGGCGAGATCAGAGCGGAGCTGGCTCTGGAACTGGCGCGCGCCATCGGCGCGCATGGCATGGTTGGTGGCCAGATGCTCGATCTCATGGCCGCCGATCATGAGCTGGATGTTCACGAAATTACCCGGCTGCAGCGGATGAAGACAGGTGCGCTTATCAGTTATTCCTGCCAAGCCGGGGCGATACTCGGAAAGGCGGCCGAAAACCAACGGCACATGCTGGCCGCCTATGCTCACGATTTGGGCCTGGCCTTCCAGATTATCGATGATTTGTTGGATGTGGAAGGTGATGCGGAAGAGATGGGAAAGCGCACCGGAAAGGACGGCCAAGCCGGAAAAGCGACCTTTGTTTCGCTTCTTGGTCCGGAGCGCGCCCGAGAACAGGCAAATATTCTTGCTGACCAAGCAATAAAACATCTTGAGATTTTTGCGGAAAAAGGCGATTTACTGGGGGACTTAGCCGAATTCGTGGTAAGACGACGGAAATAATCACTAGGATTTTTAAATAATTCTGTAGTGAAGGAAAATTGGTGTCTAAGGACAAAAAAGAAATACCGGCCAAACGACTTTTGGACGGCGTTAATGTGCCGGCGGATATTAGGGGTTTCTCCGCCGAAGAATTGAAGCAGCTTGCCGATGAGGTTCGTGAGGAAACCATTCAGGCGGTTTCGATCACGGGCGGACACCTGGGCGCCAGCCTGGGAGTGGTCGAGTTGACGGTGGCGTTGCATCATGTTTTCGATACACCCGACGATCGGCTGATCTGGGACGTCAGCCATCAATCCTATCCGCACAAGATTCTAACCGGGCGCCGTGATCGAATCCGCACCCTTCGCCAGGGCGGAGGTCTGTCCGGATTTACCAAACGCAGCGAAAGCGAATATGACCCGTTCGGCGCCGCGCACAGTTCGACCTCGATTTCGGCGGGGCTCGGCATGTCGGTGGCGCGCGATCTGTCGGGCGGCGCCAACAATGTGATTGCCGTTATCGGCGATGGCGCGATGAGCGCCGGCATGGCCTATGAAGCGATGAACAACGCCGGCTCCATGGATTCGCGCCTGATTGTCATTTTGAACGATAACGATATGTCGATCGCGCCGCCGGTGGGCGCCATGAGCGCATATTTGTCGCGGCTGATTTCATCCAAGCCTTACCGGTCGATACGCCATTTCGCCAGGGAAGTGGCGGGTAAGTTCCCGCGCCGGGTGGAAGAAACGGCGCGCCGGGCCGAGGAGTATGCCCGTGGAATTCTAACCGGCGGCACCTTGTTCGAGGAAATGGGTTTTTTCTATATCGGTCCCGTGGACGGCCATAATCTGGATCACTTGCTGCCGGTGCTCAATAATCTTCGCGATTCGGACGAGCGCCAGCCGGTACTCCTGCATGTGGTTACGGAAAAGGGTCATGGCTACCAGCCGGCCGAGGATGCAGCCGATAAATATCATGGCGTATCCAAGTTTGATGTGGTGACCGGCGAGCAGGCAAAATCGGATTCTAATATTCCATCCTATACCAACGTGTTCGCGCAAGCGCTGCTGAGTGAAGCCGAGCGCGATGACAAAATCGTCGCGATCACCGGCGCCATGCCGGCCGGCACCGGCCTCGATAAATTCGGCGCCGCTTTTCCCGACCGCTGCTTCGATGTCGGTATCGCCGAGCAGCATGCCGTGACATTCGCCGCCGGTCTGGCCGCCGAGGGCTATAAGCCGTTTGCGGCGATTTATTCGACCTTCCTGCAGCGCGGCTACGACCAGATTGTACATGATGTAGCGATCCAGGGCCTGCCGGTCCGGTTTGCCATCGACCGTGCCGGACTTGTCGGCGCCGATGGCGCCACCCATGCCGGGGCGTTTGATTTAGCCTATCTGACCTGCCTGCCGGGATTTGTCGTTATGGCGGCGGCGGATGAAGCTGAATTGGTGCACATGGTGGCGACCGCGGCGGCGATCGATGATCGGCCCAGCGCCTTCCGTTATCCGCGCGGCGAGGGTGTCGGTGTGGAAATTCCGGAACAAGGTGTGCCCTTGGAAATCGGCAAGGGCCGCATTGTCCGCGAAGGAAAAACCATCGCCATCCTCAGCCTCGGCACACGCTTGGCCGAAGCGACTGCCGCCGCCGATGAGCTTGCTTCCAAGGGTTGGTCGACGACGGTGGCGGATGCCCGCTTTGCCAAACCGTTGGATGAGGATCTGATTCGCCGCCTGGCCGCGGAACACCAGGTTATGATCACCATTGAAGAAGGCTCGGCCGGTGGCTTCGGTGCTCATGTGATGCAATTCCTTGCCAATAATGGCCTGTTCGATGACGGACTGAAGTTCCGGACCATGGTTCTTCCAGATAATTTCATCGACCAGGATAAGCCGGACGCGCAGTATGAACTTGCCGGGCTCAAGCGCCGGGATATGGTTGCCACGGCGCTGCTTGCCCTCGGTGAAGAGGCCGCCGCCGCAACCGTGCTTCGTCCGCGGCGCGCCTGATAGGCGCGCGCCCAAGGTGCCTCCCGGAAACCGGGAAAAAGCAAGAGAAAAAAAAGGCGACAAGCGCCGCCTCGATCAGCTTTTGGTCGAACGCGGGCTCGTCGAAAGCCGTAGCCGCGCCCAGGCCGTGATCATGGCCGGCCTCGTTTACAGCGACACCCGCCGCCTGGAGAAGGCGGGACTTAAGCTGGCCGATCATATTCCGCTCGAGGTGCGCGGTCAGGATCATCCCTGGGTTTCGCGCGGCGGGCTCAAGCTCGATCATGCGCTTCGGCATTTCGGCATTTCGGTGGCGGGCAGAAACTGCCTGGATATCGGGGCATCGACGGGCGGATTTACCGATGTACTGCTGGCCGGCGGCGCCGATCGGGTCTATGCCGTCGATGTCGGCCGGGGACAATTGGCGTGGAAGCTGCGCGGCGATAGCCGCGTCATCGTCCTGGAAAAGACCAACGCCCGTTACCTCACCGGCGATATCGTTCCCGGGCCGGTGGAGTTCATTTGTTGCGACGCCAGCTTCATCGGTTTGCAGCCCGTTTTGCCCGCCGCTCTGGAATTGGCCGTGCCCGGCGCCGACCTGGTTGCCCTGATCAAGCCGCAATTCGAGGTCGGGCGCGGAGAGGTCGGCAAGGGCGGCATCGTTACCGATCCCGCGCTGCATGAACAGGTGTGCGCACGTATTTCCGATTGGCTGAACAGTTATGAAGGTTGGTCGGTCGCGGGGCTGACGGAAAGCCCGATTACGGGCGTCGAAGGCAACAAGGAGTTTTTGATTGCAGCGCGGAAAGCTTAAATTAGAGTTTTTCCCTGATCGGCGTAGACTAGCGATTTGTTATTATTATAATGCACATCAGGGAAATAGGGACATGAAATCCAAAAACAAAGGTACCAGGGGTTCTAAGGACGCGATCGCCGTTAAGCAAGTGGGCGCCAATTTGGCTGCCGAGGTTAGTGGCATCGATTTGCGTCAGCCGTTGAGTGATGCTGAGTTCGATGCCATTGAAGCGAGCCTTGTCGAACACGAATTGCTGGTTTTCCACGATCAGGGCATTTCGTCCGAGCAACTCAAGGCGTTCGGCGGCCGATTTGGCGAATTAACCGTGCATCCCTTCGCGCCCAATGATGGCAAGGATCATGCCTTGATCAAGTTCGAGAACAAGGAAGAAAATCCGCCGGTGCTTACCGATGTCTGGCACAGTGACGAGACTTTTCGCCTCGAACCGCCGATGGCAACTGTCCTCTGCGCCAAGGAGGTGCCGGAAGTCGGCGGCGATACCATGTTCGTCAGTATGACGGCGGCCTATGATGGTTTGAGCGACCGCCTGCAGAGCTTCATTTCGGGGCTTGAAGCCATCCACGACTTCAAGCCGTTCAAGACCTTGTTTTCGGATTCAGCCGAGGACCGCGAGAATCTCCAGTTTTTTGAGCGCAAATATCCGCCCGCGGTGCATCCGGTGGTGCGTGTACACCCGGTCTCGGGGCGCAAGGTATTGTTCGTGAACCCGCAATTCACCATCGCCATCAAGGGCATGGACGAGCGCGAAAGCGGTTCACTTTTGGACACGCTGTTTCACCAGGCACTGATTCCGGAATACCAGTTCCGTCATCATTGGATAGCCGACACCATTGCCTTTTGGGACAACCGTTCGACCCAGCATTATGCGGTGCACGACTATTACCCGAAGCGCCGTATCATGGAGCGGGTGACCATCAAGGGCGACAAGCCGATCGGTGTCGAGACCGCCGATCCAGCCAGCGTGCACCGCGCCAAATATGTTGCCGCCGTGGGCGCCGATCCGCATGGCGGCCACGGACCCACGCGCCAGCACGGCAGGGAATTGGAGCAGGCCAAATAAGCGGATTGGTGCGCGGGGATTAACGGTCCATCGCGTGGTATTCAGGGTTGGGCATCATGTCCAGGCCGTGCGCCACGCGATTGGTGTAATTAAAAAACGCGGTTACATCGCAGATATCGAATATATCCTGCTCGCCAAAGCCCGCATCGCGCAATTTGTCGCGGTCGCCGTCGCCGATTTCGTGCGGCGTTTCCGTTAACTTCCAGGCGAAATCAAGCATCGCCCGGGTGCGCGCATCCAGCTTGGCGACGCGGTAATTGATAACCATCATCTCGCCCAATTCCGGGTCTTCGGACAGTTGGCGTACAGCCCGGCCGTGCGCGACCAGGCAATAATAGCAGCGGTTGGCGGAGGAAACGGCCACCGCGATCATCTCGCGTTCAAGCTTTGTCAGCCCGCAATCCTCTTCGTCCAACATCAGTTTGTTGTAAAAGGCGGTGAAGTTCCGGAATTTCTCGATATTGCCGGTATAGGCGCGCAGCACGTTGGGAACGAGGCCAAGCTTTTCCTCGCAGATGGCGAAATATTTTTTCGTCTCCTCGTCCAAAGTGTCCGGGTCGGGAAGCGGCACTTTTACAATATGTTTGGGTTGCGGCATGGCGGCGTTCGGCCTGCGTTCATCAACCGCACTGGGCGCGGTGGCGCAGCATGTGATCGGCGAGCACGCAGGCGGTCATCGCCTCGCCCACCGGGACGGCGCGGATGCCGACACAGGGATCGTGGCGGCCCTTGACCGAAACCTCGGTTTCCTCGCCGCCCGTCGTGATGGTGCGCATCGGCGTCGCGATCGAACTGGTCGGCTTGACGGCAAAGCTCAAGACGACATCCTGGCCGGTCGAAATACCGCCCAGGATACCGCCCGCATTGTTGCTTTGAAACGCCGGCGCATTGCCATCCATGCGCAATTCGTCGGCGTTCTCCTCGCCCGATAGCCCGGCGGCGCCGAAGCCGGCGCCAATTTCGACGCCCTTGACCGCATTGATGCTCATCATCGCCTTGGCCAGGTCGGCGTCCAGCTTGTCATAGACCGGCGCGCCGAGGCCGACCGGCACGCCGCTGGCGGTGATTTCAATCACCGCTCCGATGGAGGAACCGGCCTTGCGCACTTCATCCAGATAAGTATCCCAAACTTTTGCGGCTTTTGTGTCCGGGCACCAAAACGGATTTTGATCCACTGCCGGCCAGTCCCAGTTGCCGCGGTCGATGGCATGCGGGCCGATCTGAATCAGGGCGCCGCGCACCTCGATGCCGGAACCCAGTACTTTTCGCGCGATCGCGCCGGCCGCCACCCGGCAGGCGGTTTCGCGGGCGCTGGCGCGGCCGCTGCCGCGATGATCGCGGATGCCGTATTTGTAGTGATAGGTGTAATCGGCATGCCCGGGACGAAACAAATCCTTGATATCGTCGTAATCCTTGGAGCGGGCGTCGGTGTTTTCGATCATTAGGCCGATCGGCGTGCCGGTGGTCTTGCCTTCGAAGACGCCGGACAGGATGCGCACCGCATCGGCTTCCTTGCGCTGGGTGGTATGGCGCGACTGGCCGGGGCGGCGCTTATCGAGCCAGATTTGAATATCGGCTTCGGCGATTTCGAGGCCCGGCGGTACGCCATCGACGACGCAGCCAATCGCCGGACCGTGGCTTTCGCCGAATGTCGTAAATCGGAACAGGTGGCCGAAGCTGTTGCCAGACATAATCAGGCGGCTTGGCCGTCCTTGGCGACCGTCAAATCGGGAGCATCGATCGCCTTCATGCCGACGATGTTATAGCCGCAATCGACATGGTGAGTTTCACCGGTCACACCCGACGAAAGATCACTTAGGAGGTAAAGACCGGCGCCACCGACATCCTCTGCCGTGACGTTGCGCCTGAGCGGTGAATTATATTCGTTCCATTTCAGAATATAGCGGAAATCGCCGATGCCCGATGCCGCCAGCGTTTTCATCGGCCCGGCGGACAGGGCGTTTACGCGGATCCCTTGCGTTCCCAGATCTTCGGCCAGGTAGCGGACGCTGGCTTCGAGGGCCGCCTTGGCCACGCCCATGACATTGTAGTGGGGCATGACGCGCTCTGATCCCGCATAGGTCAGCGTTATCAGGCTGCCGCCATCCGGCATCAGCGCTTCCGCGCGCCGGCAAATCGTTGTGAACGAATAGCATGAGACCATCATCGTCTGGGCGAAGTTCTCCGGCGTCGTCGCGACATATTTGCCCTTCAATTCTTCCTTGTCGGAATAAGCGATGGCGTGAACCACGAAATCAATTTTACCCCAGCTGTTCTTGAGCTCGTCAAATACGCTATCGATGCTGCCTTCGTCGGTTACATCGCAAGGCAGGACGATATCCGAACCGATTCCCTCGGCCAGAGGCTTAACACGCTTCAATAACGCATCGCCCTGATAGGTAAAGGCCAGTTCGGCGCCGTGCGCATGAAGCAGTTTGGAAATATGCCAGGCGATAGAGCGGTCGTTGGCGACGCCCATGATCAACCCTCTTTTTCCCGCCATCAGACCAGATGCGCTGTTCATGTTTACCTCGTTCGAAATCGGTCGTTCCCAATGAACACCGGCCAGCATAGGTAATGATGGGCGCCGGATCGACCCCAAAAATAATTACCCGAATTTGATAAGGGGTTTGGACAAAATTACAATCGAAATTTATGGTATGAGGCCGACATGCAATATGAGGCGTGCCCCTAGTGGGCTCAAAACATTACGGCACGCAAAGGCGGAAACGTGGACGAAGCGAGCGAGTTGACAACGGACGACCCGATCCAGCTGTTCAAGGATTGGCTTGTTGAAGCGGAAGCCGGCGAGACGGTCAATCCCACGGCCGCCGCGCTGGCCACCGCCGATGCATCCGGATGTCCATCGGTACGCATGGTGCTCTTGAAGGGCGTCGATGAACGGGGATTTGTTTTTTACACCAATTCGGAAAGCCGCAAGGGTTTGGAGATGGCGGAAAACCCTCACGCGTCACTGTGTTTTTATTGGAAATCCCTGTTGCGCGAGGTGCGCGTCGAAGGGCCGGTTGCGAAAGTCTCGGACGCCGACGCGGATGCTTATTTCGCCAGCCGCGCGCGCGCCAGTCAAATTGGGGCTTGGGCCTCGAAGCAATCCAGACCGATGCAAGGCCGCTTCGAACTGGAAAAGAAAATCGCCGAATACACGGCAAAATTCAACATCGGTAAGGTGCCCCGCCCGCCGTTCTGGGGAGGTTACCGGATTGAACCCGAACATATCGAATTTTGGCGCGAGCGGCGGTTTCGACTCCATGACAGGGTGATGTATAACCGGGTGTCCGGGGGATGGGCCGCGAAACGGCTTTATCCGTAGATATTTAATGGGTGACAGGTCGTTGCAGGATTCGCCGCTTCAAGTCGATAGCCGGAAAGATACAAGCGCAAAACTTATGGTGGCGGCCACCTATGCATCGGTATCGGTGGCGGCGGTACTGATATGCGCGAAAATGGGTGCTTGGCTATTTACCGATTCGGTAAGCCTATTGTCCTCTTTGGTTGATTCACTTCTCGATGCCGCCGCATCCTTGGTTAATCTGTTTGCCGTTCGCCAGGCATTGCAGCCAGCTGACAAAGAGCATCGCTTCGGCCACGGAAAAGCGGAATCCCTGGCCGGGCTTTGGCAGGCGGCGTTTATTGCGGGTTCAGGCGTATTCCTGATGCTCGAATCGGTGGAGCGTATAATCTCCCCGAGCGCTATTGAAAATGGCCCCATCGGCATCGCGGTCATGGGTTTTTCCATCGTTTTGACGGTGGTGCTTGTCGGATTTCAAATGTACGTCGTGAAGCGCACCGGTTCGGTCGCCATAAGCGCCGATTCGCTTCATTACCGCATCGATATTTTGATTAATTTTGCGGTCATCGTATCTTTATTGCTGGCAAGTTTCGGAGGCTGGATCCTTGCCGATCCGCTTTTTGCCATTCTGATCGTCACTTATATGGGTATCGGTGCCTATAAGATTTTGCGTCAATCATTAAACGATCTCATGGATACCGAGTTTCCCGAGGAAGATCGTGCGCGTATACGCGATATCGTGCTTGAGCATCCGAAGGTACACGAAATTCACGATATGCGGACCCGGTCTTCCGGCCCCTATTCCTTCATCCAGCTCCACATTGAAATGGATCACGATATAACCTTGTTGGAGGCACACAATATTTCGGATCAGGTCATGTATAAAGTCGAGGCCGCGTTTCCAAATACCGAGGTGCTGATCCACCAGGATCCTGAAGGAATCGAAGAGCGGCGCGATCATTTATAGGCGGAGGCCAGGCCCAATAAATTTGTTTGTTGGCGGGCGGGCTGTGCTATGGTCCGGTATTAAATAACAAGAAATTTGAGGGAGACATGAGCTACAAAATAATTCTAACCCCGATTGACGGGGGCGAGTCTTGTAAGCATGCGCTCGGTTGCGCATTGGGAATCGCAAAGAAAAGCTCCGGCCATATTCAGGCTCTGCACGTAAAGGCGGATTCCAAGGAAGCGGTGCCGCTGCTCGGCGAAGGTATGTCGGGGAGCATGATCGAGGAGATGATTGAACTGGCCGACCGCGATGCGGATGAACGCGCCCGCGCGGCGCGCGCCGTATTCGAGGAATTCAGCGGCGCCAGCAACATTCCGATTACCGATAAACCAGCTGCCGAAAATGGGCCGACAATGTCCTGGTTGCTCGAAGAGGGGCGCGAAGACGAGCGCATCGCCAACCGCGGAAGGGTCGCCGATTTAATCGTCATGGGACAGCCGTCAGACGCCGCCAGCCATCCCTCGCTGTTGACCCTTCATGCCGCGATTTTTGAAACAGGGCGGCCGGTTTTAATGCTTCCCGAAAGCACCTCCGCCGAGGTCGGGAAAAATGTGGTTATCGCCTGGAACGGCGCCGCCGAAGCGGCCAAGGCGGTGGCCGGGGCCCTGCCGCTAATCACCGGTGCCGATAAAGTTACGGTGATTACCGTCAAAACCGAGAAAAGCGTCAGTAGAATTGGCGGCGATGAATTGGTGTCCTATCTGGCCAGTCACGGCGTTTCGGCGGAACGCCGCAATCTTACCGCCGATAATATGACGGTCGGTAAGGCGATTACCAACTATTGTTCCGAAATCGAATGCGATCTGTTGGTGATGGGGGCGTTTACCCATAGCCGGCTGGTGCAGATCATTCTCGGTGGCGTCACGCGTCATATTATCGGCGCCGCCAACGTACCGGTTTTGCTGATTCACTAGCCGATTCTAAGGGAATCGCTAGCCGAACAGATCACTCTGACGGGGTGGCGCTTCGGCGTCCCGCCAATCGAGGATTTCATCTGCAACCGGTTTCAGCGCATCGGCCACATCGGAAAAATCGAGTTTGGAGTTGAGCCAGTGGGATTCAATGCCGGGATTAACAATAACCGGCATACGTGAATGAATATGCGTTATGGCCGGAGCCGGCGCACAGGTGATGATGGTGAAATTGTCGCCATCGGTAAGTCCGGCCATCGCGAACAAGCCGCCAGACTTGAGCTGTATGCGGGTTTTGATCTTGCGTCCGGTATCCCGCCGCCATTCGAAATAGGCGGTCGCCGGCACCAGGCAGCGATTTGCTAAAAGCGGCTGAAACGTCTTTTTCTGGGTGATCGTTTCGGCGCGCGCATTGATCAACGGCTTGCTATCCCAGGCTACTTCCAACCCCCAACGAAGCAACGAAATATTCCGGCCGGCAGCGATGACCGGCACCCGGTTGGTCGGACGGACTTCGGGCATCGGCGCGAAATCGGGCCCATTGGCGATGTCGAAGCGAAGCGACACCTCCTCGAACGTATCGTTGATTTCAAATCGCGAACACATGGTCTAAAAGCAATTGCCGGAACATTTAGGTTAATAACTGGTCTCACGCGCCATTTTGGCCTAAAGGAAAGGAATGGAGAAGGGAAGAAAGACCGCCATCGTCACCGGCGCCAGCCGTGGCATCGGGCATGCGACGGCTAAACTGTTCCTCGACCGGGATTGGCGCGTGATCACATGCTCGCGTGAGGCCCCGGCGGCGGAGTTCCGCCTTGACGAAACCTGGAGCCAGCATATCAAAGTCGATCTTATCGATGACGGCAGCGTTGACGAATTTATCGCCACGGCGACCGAGGAACTGGATGGTGAGCCGTTGCATGCGCTGGTCAATAATGCCGGCATGTCGCCAAAATCCCCCAACCAGGAAAGGCTGGGCTGCCTGAACGGCGATATTGCCGCCTGGCGCGATGTGTTCGAGCTTAATTTCTTTGCCGCTCTCAAGCTTGGGCGCGGTTTCGCCCAGCCGCTGGCATCGACCCGTGGCGCCATCGTCAATGTCACTTCCATCGCCGGCCACATGATCCATCCATTTGCCGGTTCGGCTTATTCGTCGTCGAAAGCGGCGCTTTCGGCGCTCACCCGGGAAATGGCCAACGAGTTTGCGGCTATCGGCGTCCGCGTCAATGCGGTTTCGCCGGGCGAGATCGAAACCGACATGATTCAGCCCGAATATGAAATGCTGATCCCGCGCATTCCGTTGAACCGCATGGGCACGCCCGACGATGTGGCGCGCGCCATCCACTATTTGTGCTCCGAGGATTCAACCTATGTAACCGGCACCGAGATTTGGGTGACCGGCGGCCAGCATATGGTTTAGAGCCGGACCCTTATGCCGATTTTCGGGAGCCGTCCTTATCGGAAAGTTCCGATTTCAGCGCAATCAGCCAATCGAGCCGGCCCGACAGCATCTGTATTTCGATATCAAGCCATTCGGCCAGATGGGATGAGGCATGTTCCTGGTGTGCGCGCAAATCGTCGAGCCGGGCAAGTTCGGATTCGCAGGTTTCGATCAGTATCTCGGCCTGGGCGACCTGTTCGACGGTCGGCAAAATGCTGAGAAATTTAATCTTCAGCGCCATGATCAGGTCGTTGATATCGCCCGACCCGGCCCGCAGGTTTGTGCGCAAGAGGTTTTGCAAATCCTGGCGCCCTTGATCGGTTATCTGCAATATGGTTTCGCTATCGCCGCCTTTTTCCTCAATCAGAGATTCGAATTTCAAAAGTTCGATTGATTCACCCATCAATTCAAGGGATGGACCGGTGATGCGGCTGACAAAGTGGCGCACCGCGAACACCAAATCATCATAGGGCATGGGATCGGAAGCCAGGGTGCCGAGGGCGCACAGGCGGATCGCTTCTCTCGGCGTTAGAGTGTTGTCAGTATACATGATCGGAATGCGGGCGTGCGATCAGTTTCCAAGATGCCTGCATCCTAGCATAGGAGGCGCCAGCCACCCAAATTCCCAACACCGGTGTTATTGAATCTTGCCGGCCAGAGCCTTGGAATATTAAGCCGCCGCCTTGAGCCCCAATTGGGTCCATACCTGGCACAGCGCGGCGACCATTTCGTCCATGACCGCGTCATTGTGAAGCGGCGTCGGCGTAAAGCGCAATCGTTCGGTGCCGCGCGGAACGGTCGGATAATTGATCGGCTGAACATAGATGTTGTGCTTATACAGCAATTCGTCGCTGGCTTGTTTGCAGAGCACGGGATCGGCAACCAGAACCGGTACGATATGGCTAACCGATGGCATAACCGGAATGCCCTCTTCGGTCAGGCGACTTTTCAGCCGGGCGGCGCGCTCCTGATGAAGTTCACGCAGCTCGTTATGGGCGCGCACATAACGCACGCTGGCCAGCGCGCCGGCGGCAACAGCGGGCGGGATCGCCGTCGAAAAAATGAACCCGTCACCGTAAGAGCGGATGAAATCGCAAAGCGCCGCCGAGCCGGCAATATAGCCGCCAACCACGCCAAATCCCTTGGCCAGGGTACCCTGGATAATATCGATCCTGTCCATCAATCCTTCGCGTTCGGCGACGCCGGCGCCATTTTCGCCATAGAGGCCGACGGCATGAACCTCGTCGATAAAGGTAAGCGCGTTATATTCGTCGGCGATATCGAGGATTTCCTTGATCGGCGCGATGTCGCCATCCATCGAATAGACGGATTCAAAAGCAATCATGATCGGGCGGCCGGCGTCGATTTCATCAAGCGTCTTGCGCAGATCATCCAGATCGTTGTGGGCGAAAATCTTTTTTTCGGCGCGCGAATGGCGAATGCCGGCGATCATCGAATTATGATTAAGGGAATCCGACACGATCACGCAATCGGGTAGCATGGCGCCGATGGTGCTCAACGTCGTCAGGTTGGCCACATAACCCGAAGTGAATATCAAGCCTGCTTCCATCTGGTGCAGGTCCGCCAACTCGCTTTCAAGCAATACGTGATAGTGATTGGTTCCGGAAATATTTCGTGTGCCGCCGGCGCCGGCGCCCGATTTATCGAGGGCTTCGTGCATGGCTTCGAGAACGATGCGATTTTGGCCCATGCCGAGATAATCGTTGGAACACCAAACCGTCACCTCGGTCTCACCGGGTTCGCGGTGGTTCTTTGCCAGCGGAAAACTGCCCGCCGCGCGCTCTAGGTCGGCGAACACCCGATAACGGCCCTCTCCCTTCAAGGCAGCGACCTTGTCGGCAAAGAATTGCTCGTAATCCATTCCCATTTCTCCTGGTCTCACTTTATTTTGGCCCGATAATAACCACTAACACCCGAAATAACATACATTCTTTATGTCGTATAAATTGGTGCTGACGGCGCGCTTACCAAGTGTTTATAGCAATTTTCCCTGGTCAATCACGGCAAGCGTTTCATCCAGTGCGTTTTTTACCACTTTTAGCACCGAAGTTATTTGATTGTCGTCAATCACCAGCGGCGGCGCGAAAGCGAGTGTATCGCCCATCGCGCGGGTGATTACGCCGGATTGTTCGGCCATGCGCGCGGCAAAAGGACCGATGCCCATCTCAGGAGCGAAGGGCTCGTGGGTTTCCTTGTCGCGCACCAATTCCAGGGCGCCGATCAAGCCAATGCCGCGCGCTTCGCCGACCAGGGGATGATCGCCGAGGGCGCGGAGACCGTTTTGCAGGGTCGGCGCGACTTGACGGACATGGCCGACAATATCCCGCTCTTCATATATCTTCACGGTTTCGAGGGCCACGGCGCAGGGTACCGGATGTCCGCCATAGGTAAACCCATGCCCGAATAGGCCAATTTTTTCGCTTTCGATGACCATCGCCTGGAACACCTCTTCCGATACCAAGAGAGCCGAAATAGGCAAATAGGCCGAAGAAAGCGCCTTGGCGAGGGATATCATGTCCGGTGCCAGGTTATAAGTCTCGCTGCCAAACATGTTTCCCGTCCGCCCGAAACCGCAGATCACCTCATCAACAACGAACAGGACGTCATATTTTTTCAAGATAGGCTGGATTTTCTCGAAATAGGTGGCCGGCGGAACAATTACGCCGCCGGCGCCCATCACCGGTTCGGCGAAAAACGCGGCGACCGTGTCCGGCCCCTCGTCCAATATCAGTTTTTCAAGATTTTCGGCGCAGCGGGTGGCGAAATCCTCCTCGCTTTCACCAGGTTCGGCAAATCGATAGTGGTGCGGGCAATCGGTATGCAGGATGCCATCGATGGGGATATCGAAATCACGCTGGTTATTGGGCAGGCCGGTCAGGCTGGCGGCGGCCACGGTTACGCCGTGATATGCCTTCTGCCGCGAGATGATCTTTTTCTTGTCCGGCCGGTCGAGGGCATTGTTGATATACCAGATTATTTTGATGGCGGTATCATTGGCCTCGGAGCCGGAATTGGCAAAAAATACCTTGGACATGGGCGCCGGCGATATCTGTAACAGCTTTTCGGCAAGTTCGATGCCGGCGGGATGCGATTTACCGTTGAACCCATGGTAAAAGGGCAAATCGCGCAGGGCCTTGGTTGCCGTTTCAATCAACCGTTCCTCGCCGAATCCCAATGCCGTGCACCAAAGCCCGGCCATCGCCTCGATATATGGCTTGCCGTCTTCGTCATAAACATGAACGCCGTCGCCGCGGGTGACGATAAACGGACCGTCCTCCTGGTGCGTTTTGAGGTTGGTATAGGGGTGCAGATAGCTGGCGATATCACGTCCCGCCAAAGAATTCGGTAAAAGTCCCATGCCTGGCATTCCTTATTGCTGGTCGGGTCAGTCGCGCCCGTATTGATCGTCGAAGCGTTCGATATCGTCTTCGCCCAAATAGCCGCCCGACTGAATTTCGACAATCGTTAATGGTTTATCGGTTCGATTTTCCAAGCGATGCTTGACGCCAACCGGAATGTAGGTGGATTGGTTTTCCAGCAATTCCACGATTTCCTCGCCGCGTGTCACCGTGGCCTGGCCGGAAACGACCACCCAATGCTCGGCCCGCTGGTGATGTAATTGCAGGCTGATTTTGGCACCCGGCGAGACGCCGATCAATTTTACCTGAAAACGGTCCCCGACCTCGAGCGATTGGTACCAGCCCCAAGGCCGGTATACCTTTGTATGGGAGACATATTCGTCGCGCGCATCATCCTTCAGCGCGTCGACCAGTTTCTTGACCTTCTGCGCCTGGGCGCGGTCGGCGACCAGGACGGCATCGTCGGTGGCGACGACAATGGTATCTTTGATGCCGACGGCGGCAACCAGCTTGTGATCGCTGCGCAGATAGGAATTAGAAACCTCATGCAGGACGACGTCGCCGATGGCCGTATTGCCGGCGGCGTCCCTTTCCGAAATGTCCCACAACGCGTCCCACGAGCCGACATCGCTCCAGCCCATGTCGACGGGAACCATCACGGCGGTATCGGTTTTTTCCATCACCGCGTAATCGATTGAATCGCCGTCAATTTCTTCGAACGGCGGTCCATCAAGCCGGACAAAATCGAGATCCGTGCCGCCTCCGTCGACCGCCTTTCGGCATTGGGCCGCCATCACCGGCTGCAAACGTTCCAATTCGGCCAAGAAGGTGCTTGCCCGGAATAGAAAAATGCCGCTGTTCCAATAATATCCACCCTTTGCCACGTAGCCTTCGGCGGTTTGGCGGTCCGGCTTTTCGACAAAGGCATCGACGTCGGAAAAGCCCTTGGCACCGGCTGCCGCTGTCTGGCTTTGGATATATCCATATCCGGTTTCGGGCGAAGAAGGCGTAATCCCGAAGGCCACCAGTTTCCCGCCGAGGGCAGCATCTTTCGCGGTATCGATGGCACCCAGAAATGCGCTTGAATTACGGATTGCGTGGTCCGACGGCGCCACCAGGATGACCGGATCGTCCCCGAATTTTTGGGCTAGCAGCGCCGAAACCGCGGCCGCCGGCGCCGTGTTCCGCCCGACCGGTTCAAGAACGATGGTCGGAGCGCCGATACCGATTTCCCTGACCTGCTCGGCGATTATAAACCGGTGCTCGTCATTGCAGACAATGATCGGGTCGGCGAAGCCGTCGCCGTTCAGCCGCGTCAACGTATCTTGCAACAGCGAACGATCCGTAACCAGTGATTGCAGCTGTTTCGGATAAAGTGTCCGCGATACCGGCCACAGGCGCGTGCCCGATCCGCCGGACAGGACAACCGGCACGACTTTTTCGGTTCTATTTTCGGACATGATTCCCAGGATACGGTCCGAGTTCCAATTTCAGTACCCTTGTGCTACCTGATTTTTGCGCACCGGCCAATGCCGATGTGGCGGATGCTGATCATCGGGGCGCGCTTTCATAGCGGCGCAGAATCTCGGAAATGCGGGTGGCGCCCAAAAAATGGCCCTCTTCTTCAATTGCATGAAACTGGCATCCAGGAACGGCCGCGGCGATGTAGAGCCCCATTTCAAATGGGACGACGCGATCTTCGCCGCCGTGCCAGATTTCCAGCGGAACCGAAATTTGACCGAGATCGAACCCCCAGGGCCGCGCCATGAGGTGAAGATCGTCGCCAATCCCATCTGGCCCATCGCGCATTGCTTCGAGCGCCGCATCGACGAAGGTCCGAAAAACATCGGCATCGATCTTCGGTCCGCCGCCGCCATTAATTTCGGACGCCATTGCCCAGCGGAATACCGCGGCCGGCGCTATCCGGAACAGCAAACCCAGCACGCGGACGGATATCCATAACGTAATTCCACCAATGCCGGCCAGGGCGAACAGGAAGCGGTATCGCCATTTCAATGCCGCGTGCGCCTCGGCGTCGGCCAATGGTCCGAAACCGCTGATTACGCCGACGTAAGTTAAGCGGTCCGCCAGGCCGTGCGCGCAGGCGAGGGCATAGGGCCCGCCGCCCGAAATGCCGGCAACCCCGAATTGCTCCAATTTCAAATGATCGGCAAGCCGGGCGACGTCTCCGCACCATCCCGGAATGGTTCGTTCCGGCAATCTGTCGGAGAGACCGATCCCGGGCCGGTCCGGCGCGATCAGACGCAGCCCGCTTCGCAACGCGGCTTGATCGGCAAACCGAAACATCAGGCGCGATCCCGGCGTCCCGTGAAACAGTATCAGCGGCAACCCGTTGGGATCACCGTATTCGGCAAAGCCGAGCCGGCGTCCGTCCGGAAGTCGGAATTGCCGGTTTTCGTTTTCCTTGGCGGGGATATCCAATCGAAGCTCTAGGTTGCCGATTTCGGGTCGAGCGCATCCTGCAACCCATCACCAAGGAAATTAAAGGCGATGACGGTAAGAAATATGGCGATTCCCGGATAGAAAGCCAGCTGCGGCGCGGAATGAATGAGCTCTTGCGCGTTGGTCAAAAGGTTTCCCCAACTGGCGATCGGGGGTTGGATCCCGAGCCCGAGGAAGCTGAGGACCGATTCCAACAGGATGATCTTGCCCGCCGACAAGGTGGTGGCGACGATGATCGGCGAGATAAGATTCGGCAGGATATGTACCATCATAATTCGCCAGGCGCCGGCACCCTGGGCGCGCGCGGCAAGAACGAAATCCCGTTCGCGGATGCTGAGCGCGGCGCCGCGCACCAGCCGCGCCGATGTTGTCCAGCCGACCAGGGCGACGATGAAAATGATTCGGTAGAAACTGATATTTTCGGATTCGATAATCGCCGGCGGAATCCCAAGCTTGTTGAGATCGAGCGCCGCCAGGACGATCAATAGGGGCAGGAACGGCAGCGCAATCACCGAATCGGTGAAGCGCATCAGGAAGGCGTCCAGCCAGCCGCCGCGATAGGCCGCTATCAGGCCGACCAGGGTTCCGATTACCGCCGCCGCGAGCGCCGTAACGATGCCGACAAGAAGAGATATCTGGCCGCCATACAACAGGCGGACAAAGACGTCGCGCCCGAGCTCGTCGCGCCCCAACCAGGCATCGCCGGACGGCAACGCGAAACGGCGCAACAATTCAACCCGCGCGGCGTCGATTTCGAGCCCGAATTCAAAAAGTGGCGCGGCCACCGACAGCACCGCCAATATGCCTAGAAGCGAGGCGCTTGCCATCGCCAGCCGGTGCTTTCGAAACCGGCGCCAGGCGAGGTTCCAAGCCGTGCGTTCCAATGTGGCAGGTTCGCCAATCATTTGTAGGTGATCCTTGGATCGAGCCATCCATAGACGAGATCCGCCAATAGGTTGCCAAGCAATGTCAGAATGGTCGCAAACAAAAGAGCCACCATCGCGAGGTTGAAATCGTTGCCCATGATGGCGTCGAAGATCAGCTTTCCCATTCCCGGATAAGCGAAGATGATTTCAACCGCAAGGGCGCCGGAAAACAAAAAGCCGAAATCCAGCGCAACTACCGTGACCACCGGTATCAAGGCATTGCGCAACGCGTGGATATAAACTGTGCGTGTTTCGTCGGCACCCTTGGCGCGCGCCGTACGGATGAAGTCGTGGCGTAGTGTCTGGATCATCTCGGATCGCATATATCGAATGTAATCGCCGACGCTGACAACGGTTATGGTCGCCACCGGCAAAACCAAAAACCGCGCGCGGTCCCAGATGCCGTCCTCGCCAATCGTACTCACCCCGCCGGCCGGCAGTATCGCGAGCATCACCGAAAACAGCGTGATTAACAGCAGAGCGAGCCAGAAGGAAGGCAACGAAATGCCGGCAAAGGCCAGGAAATTGATCAAATAGTCGATTTTTGAATATTGGCGGACGGCCGCCGCGATACCCGCGGGCAGTGCGATCGCAATCGCCAGGACGAAACTTAGGCCAAGTAACACGGCCGTATTTCCAAGCGCCGGCCATAGCACCGTCAAAACCGGTTTCGCGTGCTGGCGCGAGAACCCCAAGTCGCCGGAAAATACAGCGCTTAGCCAATTAATGTATCTTTCGCTGATTGGGCGGTCCAATCCGTAAAGCGCACGCAGCCGCTCGGCATCGGCCGAAGACAGCTTCGGATCGGCGCTGATCATCAAGTCGATCGGATCACCCGGCATCAGCCCCATGAGCCAGTAGATCACGAACGACATAACGGCCAGCACGACAAGCGATTGTACCAGCCGATCAAGCAAATAACGCGCCACGGGCCACCTCGATCGATAGTCGGACTTTAGAGCGGTTCCGGATAGATAGGAATCAATTTGATGGGAACAAATCGGTTTTCCGGCCACCTGGGATTTTTGGCGCGGTGCGCGGCGCGATGCCGGAGCATCGGGCAAGCGCCGGGGCGCCCCCGGGGAGCCGATTTGACCCACCGCAGGCCGGGTGCTTTTGACCCGTGGACGTCGTCGCACATCTTTGCCGATGCCAATGCATCGCCATGCGAAGTGCTCCTCGCCACGGGGCAAAATCATCCCGGTCAAATGGTTCCATTTAACCGGATAGCGCTCTAGGGGATGATCTCAAGGACCAGCGAGCCCCGCAGCGGTTCGCTATCGCGCAATTTACAAGTAACCAAATCGCCGATTTGGAACACCAGCTTGGTGCGCCGGCCCTTGAGCCGGCGCGCCGGCTCGTCCAGCCGGGAATAATCGTCGGGGAGATAGCGCATCGGAATAAAGCCGTCGGCCAGCGTATCGATGATGGTTACGAACAGGCCGTGGCGGGTGACACCGGAAATGCGCGCCGGTAACGATTGTCCGCCATGCTTGGCGTAATAGGCGGCGGCGAAGCGGTCCTTGACGTCACGCTCGGCGGCGACGGCGCGGCGCTCGATCTCGCTCAAGGAGGCGCCCAGTTCATGCCAATCGGCATCCGCGTCTTTGCGCAAGCCGCCGGGCCCAAGCCCAAGGCCGGTGATCAGCGCCCGGTGCACCAAAAGATCGGCATAGCGCCGGATCGGCGAGGTGAAATGACAATAGCGCCGCAGCCCGAGCCCGAAATGGCCGATATTGGTGGGAGCATATTCGGCCTGCGCCTGGGCTCTGAGCACCGCATCGTCCACCATATGGCCGTCTTCGAGGGCTTGCGATTGCCGGATCAGCCGGTTGAAATCGCTGGCCCGCAGCAGCTGGCCCTTGGCCAGGTTGAGCCCGATGCTGGCAATAAATTCGCGAAACGCGTCCAGCTTGTCGGCCGGCGGCTCGTCGTGAATGCGGTATAGAAACGGCTGGCGCGCCTTTTCCAGCGCTTCCGCCGCCGCCACGTTGGCGGCGATCATGAACTCCTCGATCAGGCGGTGACTGTCCAAGCGTTCGGCTGCTCCGATGCCGATCACCTCGCCGTCTGCATCCAGTTCGATCTTCTGTTCCGGGATTTCAAGTTCCAGCGTGTGGCGCGCATCGCGCCCCCGCGCTAGGGCCTCGAAAGCGCCGAACAGGTTCCGCACCGCCGCGCCCGTGGCCGCCGGCAACTCGCCGCCGCCGTCGCGGCTGGCCTGCACCTCGGCGTAGGTCAGGCGCGCCGCCGAACGCATCAGCGCGCGCTCGAACCGGTGGCTCAGTATTTTGCCGTTTTCGTCGATAACCAAATGCGCGGCCAGGCAGGCGCGGTCCTCGCCGGGTTTTAGCGAACACCAGCCGTTGCTGAGGGCTTCGGGCAGCATCGGTACGACGCGGTCCGGGAAATAGACGGAATTGCCGCGCGCCTCGGCTTCGCCATCGAGGGCCGAGCCGGGCCGCACATATTCGGCGACGTCGGCGATGGCGACGGTCAGCTTCCAGCTGCCATCGGCTCCGCCGACCGGTTCTGCCCAGACCGCATCATCGAAATCGCGGGCATCTTCGCCGTCGATGGTGACCAGATGCAGGTGGCGAAGATCGGTGCGCCCGTCCGCCGATGCCGCGCCGGCGGCTTCCGCCTCGGCCAGCGCCG
>NZAK01000010.1 GCA_002687515.1 Rhodospirillaceae bacterium | reverse complement strand
AGCCCTGGATGAAGGCCGAGAATCGCTTCTTAGCTGCGATGATATCGACGTCCTCCGGTTTCAAGTCCGGATATATTTTTTGCCCCTCGCTGCCCTCGGTGAGGCTGTCCTTGTGCGCCTTCATTTTCTCCGGGGTGAAGAAATAATCGTGATAGATGGGCCAGTTGGAAGGGCCGTCCAATTCATCGGCGACGGTCATCTTGACCCAGGCGACGGTGCCGCCCAATTCGCGCACCCGGTCGGCCAGGGTGTTGATATTGGGGCAGATGCTGCGCGCCGTTTCCACCTCGGCGACGAAAAAGTTCTGCATGTCGATGACCACCAGCGCCGTCTTGGCGGCATCGAAGCGGTCGAACACATTGAGCCTGCCGCGCTTGGCCATGATGCGCTCGATCACGTAATCGGGGATTTCCACGTTGTGCGGCATGCCCTTGGCGCCTACTTCGCCGCCTGAATCGCGCGCCAGACCTTTTCCGCGGTTGCCGGCATTTCCACCGGGGCGGCGCCGATATGGCTCAAGGCATCGTTGATGGCGTTGATCAAAGACGGCATGCAACCGACCGTGCCGGCCTCGCCGACGCCCTTGACGCCCAAGGGATTGCGCTTGGTCGGCACCTCGTTGGCGGCCAGCTCGAAGGTGCAGAAATCGTCGGCCCGGGGCATCGCGTAATCCATGAACGAGCCGGTCAGCAGCTGGCCGCCAGCATCGTAATGGATATCCTCCATCAGGATCTGGCCGGCGCCCTGGGCGATGCCGCCATGCACCTGGCCGTCGAACAACAGGGGGTTGAGGACCACCCCGGCATCGTCGACGGCGACATAGCGGACGATTTCGATCCTGCCGGTCTCGGCGTCGATTTCCACCTCGACCAGATGCGCGCCGTTGGGATAGACCGGCCCCTCGCCGACGCCGAATTCGCCATGTTCGTAGAATCCGGGCTCGATATCGGCAGGCAGCTTCGGCCGCTGGAAGGCGGTCTTGGCAACCTCGGCGATATCCAGGCTCTTATCGGTGCCGGCGACGGAAAACTTACCGCCTTCATATTCGATATCGCCTTCGGCCGCTTCCATCATGTGGGCGGCGATACGCTTGCCCTTTGCGATGATCTTTTCGGCGGCGATGGTGACCGCGGAGCCGACAAACACGGCACAGCGGGCGTTGAAGGTGCCGACGCCGGTGGCGACCACATCGGAATCGCCCATTCGGTAGCGGATGCCGTCGGCATCGATGCCCAGCTTGTCAGCCAGCACTTGGCGGAAGGTTGTTTCATGGCCCTGGCCGTGATCCATGGCGCCCGATAGAAGCGTGATGCCGCCTTCGGTGTCGAAGCGCACCTCCACATGCTCAAAATTGACCATGGCGACGCCGGATACGGTGTTGGAAAGGCCGATACCCAGATACTTGCCCCGTTTCAACGCCTCTTTCCGGCGTGCTTCGAAGCCTTGGTAGCCGCCGGTGTCCAGGCATTGTTCGAAATTGCGGGGGAAATCGCCGCAATCGTAGGTATGGCCGAGGCCGGTGCGGAACGGCATGGCATCGGCGGGGATGGTGTTTTTGAGCCTGAGTTCAGCCGCATCGACGCCGAGTGCGTCGGCGGCATGATCGACCATCACCTCGATCACGTGGCAGGGTTCGGGCTTGGCGCCGCCCCGGTACTGGGCGTTGGTCATGATATTGGTCAGCGCCCCGGTGACGCGGGCGTGGATGGCCGGCGTCCGGTAGACGCCGGCGAGGCCGCCGAGCCCGGAAATGGTCGAGCCGATATTGCGGTCGGTGGTGAAATAGGCGCCTATCGGGACTTTCGTGTGGGTGCGCAAGGCGAGGAAATTATAATCTTCGTCGAGGGCCAGCTCGGCGTCCACCAGCCCGCCGCGGCCATGCTCGTCGGTCAATATGGCTTCCGAGCGTTCGGCGATCCATTTCACCGGCCTGCCGATCACTTCCGATGCCCAAAGGGCCAGGCTGTATTCGGGATAGCAGCCGCCCTTGGTGCCGAAACCGCCGCCCATATTGTCGCAGATGACGCGGATCTTGGTCTGCGGAATTTTGAATATCTGCTGTGCCAATATGGCGCGGGTGCCATGCACCGACTGGATGGTGGCGCGCAAGGTGTAGCGGTCCTCGTAGTCGTCGTAACTGGCGATGCAGCCGCGGGTTTCGAGGCCATTGGCGGTCACCCGGTTGACGCAGACCCGGTGCCGGACCACATGCTTGGCGGCGGCGAAGGCGGCATCGACGGCATCCTGGTCGCCGATTTGGTGGGTGAAGGCCTCGTTGCCGGGATTGTCGTCCCAGACCGAAGGCGCCCCATCGGCCAGCGCCTCGTCGGCGGTGACGACGGCGGCCAGCGGGGCATAATCCACATTGATCAGTTCGGCGGCGTCCTTCGCCTGGTTGACGCTTTCGGCGACGACGAAGGCGACCGGCTGGCCGGTGAAACGCACCCGGCCTTGCGCCAAAAGCGGCTGCGAGCAGACGAAGCCCGGCGAGCCGTCGGCCTTGCGGCCGGTATTGGCGGGTTTCTGCGATCCCAGGCCGCGCGCAGTGAGGTCGTCACCGGTCAAGACCGCGAGCACGCCCGGGGCGGCGATGGCGGCGGCGGTATCGATGGCGACGATATCGGCATGGGCGTGCGGCGAGCGCAAAACGAAGGCGCGCGCCTGGCGGGCTTCGTTGACATCGTCGGCATAGCGCCCACGGCCCTTGATCAGCCGGTAATCCTCGTCGCGCCGTACCGGATCTCCGATCCGCACCATATTCATGTTATGCCGCCTCCCCTGAATTGGATTTTAGTGTCCGATGATTTGCCCATAAAATTGCCCGCTTTGCCGGCAATCCGCAAGCGCAGGTAAGAAGGGAAGCAGCCCGCATGGGGATGGCCGGGTTGGCCATGCGGGCGTGAGGCACGCTCGGGTTTCTCGCAGAGGCACTCTCCCGGGTAAATTTAACCGCCGGCCCGATGCGGCTGTTCCCATCCCTTGGTCCCGTGCGAACAAGACGCGAGCCAGCCGACCATGCCAACCCTGGCTCGCTGCTCCGTGAATGCAACATAATTTTCGAAAATAATGTCATATGTTTTTATGTGGTTTTATAGGGATTCATATGGATTTTTGAACCACGGAGACAGTGAGACAGTGAGATGTTCGGAAAGGCGCGGAGCGCCATATTAGCCCTCACCGCCTCACTGTCTCTCGTGGTGATTTTTTTCAAAATGCGACATATTTCGGTCGAAATCGGCATGGACATGACAGGCATTTATGGACATTCATGGTCATTTACGGATATTTGCGGCCGCGCCGCGCCGGCCTGTTTGCTGCTGAAAATCAAAGCTTAAGGGTTGCCGGGCAGTATAGAACAAAAAAGGAACAAATGCAAGGAAATACCGCCGCTAGGAGCTAATTTTCCACGATGATTTGTTTAATCATTCCTCCGGCACACCGGCGTCGCGCAGGATATCCGGCATATTACTATCAAGCGATTTAAGCCAATTGCTGGTGAGGTTGCCGGTAATAAATGACAGAGTTGCCTGCGGAAATCTCTCCTTCATTTCCGCCGCCGCCCGCTCGGCTTCTTTCATCCTGTCCGATTTGGCGTAGGCGGCGATCTTGAGACAGGCCGGAAACCAGATGGCGTTGGCCTCGCGCAACGCCCGGTCGCACCATTCGATCACCGTGTCATAATTACCAAGCACGTAGTGTCCTTCGGCCATGGTTACCATGAAAGGACTGATCCACATATCCCGGGGGCTGAGCCTCAATGCTTCCTCCGCATGTTTCAGTCCCTCCCCGGCGCGACCCAGGCGGACGAGGATTCGTCCGGCCATATAGTGATTGAAGGCCGACGTGGAATTGAGTTGCAAAGCTTCCTCAATCGCGGAATAGGCTTTTTTCATTTCCCCGAAAAATTGATGCGCCCGGCCAAGCGCCATGTGGGAACGGTCATCATCCCGGTCCAGGCGCAGCGCCGTTTCCGCCAAACTGATCGCCTTCGCCGCGTTTTCTTCCGATGCTTCGAAATTGCCGATCAAGATGCTTAGGCAGTAGGCGTAGGACAGCCCCTGATAGGCCGGAGCAAAGTTCGGATCGGCTTCGATGGCCTGTTTCAGAAGGCGGATGGCTTCGCCAATATCCCCAGTGGTTCGAAGATGGGTGTAATGGGTGCCCTGGAGGTAAAGCTCCCAGGCGGTCAGGTTTTCGGGCTTCTTGGCCCGGGCGCGCGCGATTTCCGATTTGGTTNGTTCCGGTTCCACGGCGCCGACGACGGCTTCGGTTATCTCGTCCTGGACGGTAAAAATATCTTCCAGATCACGGTCGTAGCGTTCGGCCCACAAATGGCTGCCGTTCGACCCGTCGATCAATTGCACCGAAATGCGCACCCGCTCGCCCGATTTGCGGACGCTGCCTTCCAGCACATAGCCGACGCCCAGTTCCTTCGCCACCTCGCGCACATCGGTGGCGGCGCCCTTGTAGGCGAAGGAAGAATTGCGCGCAACGACGGCAAGCTGGCGAAACCGCGACAGCGCCGAAATCACATCGTCGGCGAGGCCATCGGAAAAATATTCCTGCTCCGGATCGCCGCTGAGGTTATCGAAGGGCAAGACGGCGATGGACGGTTTGTCGGAAAGCGCGCTTAAGGTCGGCGGCGCTTCAGGCGCCGCCACGCCACCGTCCAGTTTCGCGACAAAACGGAATCCGCGCCGCGGAAATGTCTTGATCACCCCTTGCGTCTTGCCGTCATCGCCGACGGCGCGGCGCACCGAATTGATGCGGGTGTTGAGGGTGCCGTCGGAGACGATACGCCCGTCCCAGACCATTTCGATCAGCTCGTCCTTGGAGACCACCCGGTCGGCGTTTTCGATCAGGCAGGCCAAGAGGCTGAACACCTGCGGCTCCAACTCCACGGGCGCGCCGTTCTTTTTCAGCTCCAGGCTCTCCAAATGAAGCGCATATTCGCCGAATCGATAGACCATACGTCCCTGTTTTTCGCCGAATTCATGGTTTCAGAAGCAAAATTAAGCTTCTCTGGACGGTAAATTGACAAAACCTTCAAGCGGGCATTTTTCTCTCCGGCTAATCTTAAACCATCAACCGGCACTTAAACAATTACGAGTGGAGAGAGACAATGTTTGATGGACCCAACACACTACGCAAATTCGAAACCGACGCGCAAAGCAATATCTCGGTTGGCGGCTTTGGCTGCCAGGTCGAAAATGCGGGTTTCCTCGATTCCAATGAAGCCTATCAACAGCTAAAAAAGGAAGCGATGGAAAAAATCTTCAAAGCCGCGCCCAAGCACTTGCGGGCGAGACTGACCAGCGGTGATTTTTGAGGGCGGTGATCGCCGGGCGGGGCGTCCATATTGACGCCCTCCTTATTCCCTCTTTAACCCCGCGGCCGGTCCCCGGGCGACGATTCCAGGCGCGCCGCCACGGCGCGGGATTTCGGCGGCAACGCCAGATAGAACACCAGGTAGATCGAGGTGGCGACGATCATCGCCAGCTGAAACTCCCAGATATCGGTCAGGACGACGATGATCCAGGCGCCGACGGCGGGACCGCCGCGGGCAGCAGTCCGCTGAGAATATCGAGGGGCAGCGGAAAGACGATTGTCGAACTTTTCTCGCTCGCCACATCGTGCAATGCCGTCAGGTAGCGGAGTTGCATGGCCTGCGGCCTGACCGACAGGATCTCGGCGGCATCCAACAACTTCTGCGCCGCCTGGAACTCGCCCTCCGCATTGATGATCTTGGCGCGCCGGATGCGCTCGGTTTCCGCCTGCTTGGCGATGGCGCGGATCATGCTGTCGTCGAGATCGACGTGCTTGATCTCCACATTCGCCACCTTGATCCCCCAGGCGTCGGTCTGTTCGTCGAGGATTTTCTGGATGTTGCGGTTCAGCCGGTCCCGTTCGGCCAGCAATTCGTCGAGTTCGTGCTGGCCGAGGACCGAGCGCAGCGTGGTTTGGGCAAGCTGGCTGGTGGCGTTGTTGAAATCCTCGACCTGGATAATGGCGCGTTCCGAGTCCATCACCCGGAAATAGATGACGGCATTGACCTTAACCGAGACGTTGTCGCGGGAGATGACATCCTGGGTGGGCACGTCGAGCACCACCATGCGCAGGCTGACCCGCACCATCTGCTGAATGAAGGGAACGACGATGATCAGCCCCGGCCCCTTGACCTTCCAGAACCGGCCGAGCAGAAAAATGACGCCCCGCTCATATTCGCGCAGCACCCGGAAGGTATAGAAAACGAGCAGCAGGACGAGCACGGCGATGGTGATATAGGCGTAAATTTCAAGTGTCATGATGGTGTTCCCTTCTGTTGCCAGGGGCGTCCTATTCCGCGCCCTTTTGGCCTGTTTCCCCGGGATCGGGGGGGGTCTGGCCGGTCGCCTTGCGGCCTGAAATTTCTTGCCCTGAATCAGTTTGCTCGGCCGGTTGGACAATCAGGTCGAGGCCATCGATAGCGGCAACCCGGACTTGCGTGCCGCGCTTCAGCGGCTTGGCCGCCGAGGCGTGCCAATTTTCGCCATGGATCCTGATCCAACCCCCTAATTTCGACCAGTTGGTGACCTCGCCGAAGGCGCCGATCAGCTCCTCCGGGCCGCTGACCACCGGCCGGCGGCGCGATTTAACGGCCAGCATGATGATCAAGGTAAACAAAGCGGCACTGACGCCGGCCACCGAGCCGATTACCGGTTTGGACACCTCGAATCCGGGGGCATCGGTATCCATCAGGATTACCGATCCAATGACGAAGGCGGTCACCCCGCCGATGCCGAGCACCCCGAAGGACGGGACAAAGGCCTCCGCCACCATGAATATGACGCCAAGCAGAATAAGCCCCAGACCGGCATAATTTATCGGCAGTATGTGCAGGGCGAACATGGCGATAAGCAGGCTGATGCCGCCGATGACACCGGGCACCACCGCACCCGGATGGGTAACTTCGAAGATTAAACCGTAAACGCCGATCAGGAAAAAGATGAAGGCGATATTCGGATTGGAAATAACGGAGAGGAGCTTGGTGCGCCAATCGGGTTCAACCGTCACGACCGGGGCCTTATCGATACCGGC
Source organism: Rhodospirillaceae bacterium (assembly GCA_002687515.1). Lineage (GTDB taxonomy): Bacteria > Pseudomonadota > Alphaproteobacteria > Rhodospirillales > UBA2165. The sequence continues at coordinate 91,412 of NZAK01000010.1, read as the reverse complement.
AAGCGACACAACGCCGTTTTTGACATCGACTTTCCTGGCATCGAGTTTGCGCAGCAGCTGACCAAGATTGTCGGCGATCAGGTCGATGACCTCTGCTTTCAAGGCGCCCTCGGCGGACAGGCTGGCCGCTTCGGTCACCGCCTTCTCCGCCCATTCGGCGTTGCGGCCGCGCAGCTGCGCAAGACCGCGGATATAGGCGACGGCATCATTGACGACCTTGTCCTTCATGGTCGGGTGAGTCTTTGCCGGCGGATCGGGCGCCCCGTCCTTGCCGCCCTTATCGCGCTTTTCATTTCCGGTCCCGCGGTTCGGCGACCCCGGTTTCGGGAGCCCCGGCATACCGATCTGGACCGGGGTCGCGGCCCCGAGGTTTGTCGCCGGCGCCATCGCGGCGACGTGGCTGGCATAAAGGATATATGTGCCGGCGCTCGCCGCCCGGGCGCCCTTGGGGAAAACATAAGAGACGACGGGCACCGGAGAATTCAGGATATCCTGGATGATCTCGCGCATCGAGGTGTCGAGGCCGCCCGGCGTGTCCATTCTCAAAACAACAACCGCCGCCCCCCGTGCCCAGGACTTCTCAAGACCCCGTTTTATATAATCGCTGGTGGCCGGGCCGATAGGGCCCTTGACGCTGAGCAATAGCACCGGCCCAGAAGCGTTGACTATTGGGGCGCTATCTGTCTGGGCGGCAACCGGCAGGCTCAGGGCGAAGATCGATATCAAACTCAAGCCCACGCCCGCGAGAAATCGAATTAACGCGTTTGCATTCATCACTTGGGGCTCTTTGCTTTCGACGAAGGACTCGAGACTATTCCGGCCATATTAGAGCCGGGGGCCACCAAAATGCATATAACCGGTATTTCCCGGTTAATCGCAAAATCCGCTGTAATTATAACAGATTCCAACTCTTTTTGGAATGGGTTTGCCGCCGCGGCGATCCGGCAACGGTGATAAATTGATGGCTAAGTATGATCGGGAAAGATTCGGCGATGCGCCCGGATTGTGCGGTTGCCGGTCAGGCGGGAAATTTCCCGCCGTTTTAACTGCTTCGATAGCCGGTATGGCTCTACGATATATTCGACGCGACAATCGAAATCAAAGTCAGGTCCGGTTCTAACCATGGCGGACATTCACCCTGTGTAAATCGGGCTCGATCAACAGGCCCATATCCTTGCGGGCATCGCTGACAGCGTTGAACTTTGGATTATTGTCGTGAAACTGCCCCGGCCATGCTGAAAGTGCCGCAAATTGGTTCGCGAAATGCCGCGGCCGATGCAGGTGACGCGGTTGTCGAGCACGCTGTGCCTGGTGTCGCCGGTCATTCTCTGCGCCCCTGTAATCTCTGCGATCCAAGAAACCGCCCTGGGTTATTCAATGTCTCGCAGGGGGCCGATTGCATGGGCGCGCAGCGCGGTTAAAATGGCATCAAACTTGGTGCAATGGGAGATCGAGCATGGACGAAATCGCCGACAATTCGCTAACCGTCAATGGCGAGCGGTTGTGGGCGACGCTGGATCGTTCGTCGGAAATCGGGGCCGCTCCCAACGGCGGGCTCAACAGGCTCGCGCTGACTGACGAAGACAAGGAAATGCGCGACCAATTCCGCGCCTGGGCGGAAACGGACGGCTATTCCGTGACCGTGGATCGGCTGGGCAATATGTTTGTCCGCCGCGGCGGAATGGAACCCGGGCTGGCCCCGGTGATTATCGGAAGTCATCTGGACTCCCAGGTCAACGGCGGGCGCTTCGACGGGATCCTGGGTGTGTTGGCGGGGCTCGAGGTGCTGCGCAGCCTCGACGACGCCGGCATCGCCACCCGCCGCGCCATCGAGGTGGTCAATTGGAGCAACGAGGAGAGCGTCCGCTTTCACCGCGCCACCTTGTTCGGTTCCATGGCTTTCGCCGGCCAGGCCGTGGTTGAGGATGTGCTGGCCTCCACCGACGACGACGGATTGACGGTCGGCGCCGAGTTGGCGCGCATCGGCTACGCCGGGCCGTCGCCGGTGGGCGGGCGGGTCATCGACGCCAATTTCGAACTGCATATCGAGCAGGGCTCCAAGCTGGAAGCCGCCGGCATACCGGTTGGAATCGTCACCGGCGGCTGTCCGACCGCTCTGTTCCAAATTGAGGTGGCAGGCGAAAATGCCCACATCGGCCCAACGCCGATGGCGCGGCGCAGGAACGCCCTGGTCGGCGCTTCGGAAATCGTGGTGCTGCTCAACGAGATCGGTTGGCGCCATGCGGATACGGAAAGCCGCGCCACGGCGACCAACATCGACCTGATGCCCAACAAGTTCGGAATAATTCCGCACCTGGCCAAGCTGACCGTCGATATGCGCCATCCCGATCCAGATGTGCTGGAAGCGATGAAAGCGGCGTTCGTGTCCGGCATCGATGCGGCGGCCGAGCGCAGCCGATGCACCATCAAGGCCGAGAATCATTTGAACCTGGGCGGCTTGACCTTCGATACAGAACTGGTGGATTTGTTGCGTGAAACGGCGGCGCGTATCGGCGCGCCGGCGATGGATTTGCTTTCGATGGCAGCCCACGACGCCTATGCCATTTCCACCATCGCTCCGGCGGCGATGATCTTCACCCCTTGCAAGGACGGCGTTACCCACAACGAAGCCGAAGACATAGATCCAGCCAGCACCTTGCCCGGCGTCAACGTGCTTCTCAACGCCGCCCTGTCACGCGCTCAAAGATAAGGGCGGCCCCGGCTCTAATTAACCCGTTCCGCATCGCCGGTCATAAGGTCACCAAACTGGACGAGCTAATGCCATGCTGTTACCCTCGCGGCTGTGTGTGTAACAGCGGATTTGTACACCAGATAGGTCGGGCAGACTGTACGAACAAAAAGGGGCCGGACCATTCACGAGAGGAGACACCGCCATGACCCAATTCCTGAAATGCGCCACCCTCGCCTTATTGGCGGCGGCGGCGCCGGCAACCGCATTCGCCCAGACCCTCGGCTTCGCCACACTTCAACCCGGCGCCATCAATCACGTTCAGGCGCAGATCATATCGAAGGTGGTTCAGACCGCCACCGGCATGCAAGTCCGCGTCCTGCCGATGCGCGGCACCGCCGCGGTCCTGTCGGCGGTCCATTCCAAGCATGCCGAATTCTCGGTCGGTACCGCATCGCACATGACGACCGCCGTCCTCGGCACCCACGACTTCAAGGGCCGGGCGAAGGTCAACTTGCGGGTCGCCTTCACGGCGCTGGCCTTCCCCATCGGCATCATGGTGCGCAACAATTCCAGCATCAAGACGGTCGCCGATATGAAGGGTCGCCGGTTCCCCACCGGCTGGAAGGCGTTTCCCAACGGCATCCCGCTGGCGAACGGTGTCCTGGCGGCCGCCGGATTAAGCCTCGCGGATATGGAATCGGTTCCCACATCCGGCCTGATCCCGGCCGCCAACGACTTCAAGGTGGGCAAGAACGACGGAACCACGTTCGCCGTCGGCGCGCCCAAGGTCGCCGAGATCAATGCAGCGATCAAGGGCGGGTTGAGGTTTCTCTCCATGGATAACTCGCCCGCCGCCCTGGCGCGGGTGAAAAAGGTGCGGCCCGACTATTTCATCATGACGCTCAAACCGAACCCGCGCTTCGCCGGTATCCTCGGGCCGACCAACGTCTTGGGGGTCAACTTGGTGATCACGGCGGGCGCCCATGTGTCCAACGACACGATGTACAAGTTCGTCAAGGCGGTCGCCGAGAACAAGGCGGCGCTGGCGAAAGGCCATCCCTCCTTCAACGGCTTCTTTCCCGACAAGCGGATGGCGAAGCAATATTCGTCCGTGCGATACCATCCCGGGTCGATCAAGTACTTTAAGGAAAAGGGTATCTGGCCGGGCAAATAGAAAATCCGGCTGAGATCGTTGCGGTGGACCCACCGCCCGGCGGGCGGCGGGGTTAAGCTATGAGCGAGGATCGCCGTGAGCGATAGTCCCGAAGAGGCGGACGACGCGCCGATCTCGCCGGTGGTGAAGGTCTTGCGCCCGGTGCTCGCCGTGGCGCTGGCCTCGGCCTCGTTGGCCTGGTCGGCGGACCTCTTCCGCGTTTTCGGCCTGATCGTGCTGGATGAGCAGATCATGGCGCCGATGCTGGGCACCGGGATCGCCCTCGTGTACCTCCACTTTCCCGTCAAGATCAAGACCAAGCGGACCCATTTGCCCTGGTACGACGCCCTGGCGGCCTTCGCCGGGTTCGCCGCCGGCTGGTATATCGCCTTCGCCTGGCCCAGCGTCATGGACCGGCTGATCGAGACCCCCGCCGACGCCTTGATTATCTCGACTATTTTCTACGTGTTGTGCATGGAGGGTATGCGCCGCACCACGGGCTATGCGTTGTTCACGGTCGTCGTCCTGTTCTCGATCTACGCGCTCTTGGGCCATCTCGTTCCGGGTGATTTGCAGNCCCGGAAGGTGGAGCTGGGTTATCTGGTCACCTATCTTGGCCTCGATACCAACGCCCTCTTAGGCTTCGTTTTGAAGGTGGCGGNGACCATCGTCTTCACCTTCGTCTTCTTCGGCCAGTTGCTGATGCGCTCCGGCGGATCGAACTTTTTCAACGATTTCGCGCTCGCCCTCATGGGCCGCTACCGGGGCGGCTCGGCGAAGATCTCGATCACCGCTTCCAGCCTCTTCGGTTCGGTCTCGGGGATCGTGGTCTCCAACATCGTCGCCACCGGCGTGGTCACCATTCCGATGATGAAGCGGAACGGCTTTCCCGCCCGCCTGGCGGCGGCCGTCGAGGCCTGCGCATCGACCGGCGGGCAGCTGATGCCGCCGGTGATGGGAGCCGTCGCCTTCATCATGGCGGATTTCCTGGAGCGTCCTTACAAGGACATCGTCATCGCCGCCTTGGTGCCGTCCCTGCTCTATTACGTGGCGCTGTTCATCCAGGCGGATTTGGAAGCGGCGCGCCGCGGCATAAAACGGGTGGACGCGAACCTGCTGCCCGGCCTTTGGTCGGTCATGAAGACCGGCTGGATCTTCATCCTGCCCCTCGTGGTGCTTATATATGCGCTCTTCTGGCTCAACTGGGAGGTCCAGATGGCGGCCATCGCGGCCTCCATCGTGGTCGCCGCGGTCGGGCTGGGCATCGGCTACAAAAGCCAGCGCATGCCGCTCCGCGAGGTCTTAGCGTCGCTGGAAACCACCGGCACCTCGATCCTCGACATCCTGATGATCGTCGCCGGCGCTTCCTTCATCATCGGCATCTTGCAGGTCACCGGGCTCAGCTTCGCCTTCACGCTGTTGCTCGTGAAGGTGGGCGGCGACAGCCTCTTCCTGCTCCTTTTGTTCGCCGCCCTGGTCAGCATCATCCTCGGCATGGGCATGCCGACGCTGGGGGTCTATGTACTGCTCGCCGCCATCATCGCGCCGTCGCTGGTCGAGGTCGGCATTCCGGCGCTGGCCGCCCACATGTTCATCCTCTATCTCGGCATGATGTCCTTCATCACCCCGCCGGTGGCCATCGCCGCCTTTTTCGCCGCCAACCTGGCGGGCGCACCGCCGATGGCCACGGGCTGGACCGCCATGCGTTTCGGCTGGACCGCCTATGTGGTGCCGTTCCTCTTCGTTTTCGCCCCGGCGCTGCTTTTGCAGTCCGACGATTGGGCGACGGTGGCACTCGCCGTGACCTCGGCCGTTCTCGGGGTGTGGCTGGTCTCGGCGGGCATGATCGGCTATCTGACCCGGCCCCTGGGCGCCATCGGGCGGGTCGGGTTCATCGCCGCCGGCGTTCTCCTGCTCATTCCCCACGAACTCGCCGCCTGGGCGATCTGGACCGACGGGGCGGGCTTGGCGCTGGGCGCCTTACTCTTTGTCCAGGAATGGCTGGCGAAGAAGCGGACCCTGGCGGGCGAACCAGGCTGAGGCGGTAGATGGCGATCTCCGGCGCCTTCAGCGAAACCCTCGAGACGCCCCTGGGCGAGGCCTGCGACCTGATCGTCGCCGGCGGCGGCGCATCGCCTATTTTAACTGTTTCAATGGCCGGCATGGCTCTACTATATATTCGACGCGGCAATCGAAAAAAATCAGGAGCCGTTCGGTTCGAACAGCGCAACGGCATCTGTCAACGGGGCGGGATTACACGATGAAATCGAAGATAGCATTGCGCGACGATATACCTGTTTATCCGACGATTATTCATGCGCTAAGGGAAGCGGCGAAGATCGCGACCGACCGCGATGCCTTTATTTGCGCGGACAAGCGGGTCACCTACGCCCAATTTGAACGCGCCGTTGGCGGATTGGCGCATCGATTGCGGGAAATCGGGGCAGAGGGCGGACGCGTCGCCATCGTCATGGGGAACTCGATCGAGACTACCGTGGCCGCCATGGGCGGCATGGCGGCGGGTGCCCAGATCGCCTTGTTGAACCCGATGTATACCGATCACGAATTGGCGCCGCTCCTGGCCGATGCCGATCCCGCCGTCATTCTCTGTAGCCCGCCTTTCGCCGAGCGCCTCAACCAACAGGCAAAAAAACTCGGCGACGAAAACGTCATCGTTATGGGAGAGGGTGACTATTCCCTGGAAACCTGGATCGACGACGCCGCCATTAAACTGCCGGAACCGTTGCCCACGCCCGAGGACAAATCCGCCATGTTCTTTACCGGCGGCACCACCGGCCTTCCCAAGGGGGCCGAGCACACCCACGCCATGATGGAATTGTTCTGCCGCGTCATGAATTCAATGTGGCGGCTGGATATGGACACCGAGCGGATATTGTCGGTGGCTCCTATTTTCCATATCTGGGGGCATCATTTCGTCAACATCATGCCGATCTATATCCGGGCGACCACGGTTATCGTACCGTTATACAAGCCAGATGACGTGCTGGCCGCGTTTGAAGACCATGCCATTACCGTATTTGCCGGCGGACCGCCGGCCATCTATATGGGGCTCCTGGGCAGCGAAAAAATCGGCTCCACGGATTTTTCCAATCTCAAATACTGCCTGGCGGGGGGCGCGGCCTGCTCGGAATATTTGTTGAAAACCTGGGAAGCGAAAACCGGCTGCGTGATGCTGGAAGGTGGCGGCATGTCCGAAGGCGCGCCGGTTAGCGGCAATCCGACCCATGGCGAACGCCGCTTCATGTCTGCCGGGCCGGTTCCGCCGCTGACCGAAATCGAGATCGTCGATCTGGAAAACGGCGAAAATGTGATGCCGGTGGGAGAGCGCGGGGAAATCCGCATCAAGGCGGACACGTTCACCAACAGCTATCGCAACCGCCCGCAGGAGACCGCCGAAGCGATCCGCGACGGCTGGCTCTACACCGGCGATATCGGATATCTGGACGAAGACGGCTATCTGTTTTATGTGGACCGCAAAAAGGAAATGATCCTTGTCGGCGGCTTCAACGTCTACCCGCGCGAGGTCGACGAAGTGCTGCTCGGCCACGACGCCATCGGCGAGGCGGCGGCGGTCGCCTTGCCCGATGATTTCTCGGGCGAAGTGGTCAGAGCCTGCATTTCGCTGGTTCCGGGCGAAGCCTTGAGCGAACAGGAGGTCATCGATTATTGCGCCGAACGCCTGGTCAAATACAAGGTTCCGAAAGTCGTCGAATTTTTCGATGAACTACCGAAAACCGGCCCGGCGAAGATCGACAAGCTGAAACTGCGCGGGCTGCGCTAGCCGCGCTAGGTGGGCGCGCCTGGTGGATTCGCTTCCCCTGCCCAAGAACTTCGGGTAACCTCCACCAATATCGAATAAAGGGGGGTGGGCAGTAAACGTGAATTACCACGAATTTACCGTACGGGCCGATGACGGCGTGATGCTGTCAATTGTCGAGAAATCAAATGGTGGCGATAAGCGCCCCAAAATCCTGTTGGTTCATGGATCGGGCTGCGGCTGGGAATATTGGGATGTGCCGCTTAACGACTACAGCATCATGGATGGCTTGGCGCGCGATGGCTTCTCGGTCTATGCCCTGAATTGCCGGGGATACGGTGAGAGCGATCGGCCCGATGGACGGACTATTACGGTGCCGCGCCTGGCCAAGGATGCGGCCATCGTCGCCGGCGAAATTTGTGAACCAGGCGAAAAGATCGGATTGGTTGGTCATTCCTCTTCGGGCATCGTGGTGTTGATGGCGGCCGCCGAGACGCCCGGGCTTTGGTCAGGGCTGGCGCTTTTAGGCACACCCTACCGGCGCATCAATCCTCAATTCGAAGCCTATGCCAGCCAAATGATCAAAGCCGCGGAAACAGAGGGCGAAGATACCGTTCCCAATTCTCACCACCTGGAAATAGAAACCCGGTTAAATGATCCGGAAGATGAAATCATCGACTGGTACAAGGATTTAATTTCGAAAATTTACCCCCGGATACCGGCGGCCATCTTTGCGCACGTGGCCGAAAACCCCACTATTCCCTTGATTCCCGATATCCAGGTGCCTACGCTTTTGATCAACGGATCAAACGAGTATGTCGTCGATGCCGAAGATGCCCTTGATTTGCTAACTGATCTCGGGAGCGACGATAAGGGGGTGGTTATTTTGCCGGGCAGCTATCATTTGCCGTTCCTGGAAAAGCAAGGACACGGCGACCTTCTGGCCTGCCTCAAATTCTGGTTTTCACGTCATTCACTTCCCTGGAGCGGTTCCGGATAGATTAAAATAGAGTTCAACAAGGAGGAAACTGATGAAGAAATTGGCTTTAATATTGGTCGCTTTTTCGATCGTTGCAACGTTTGCCGTCCGGGCATCCGCCGAAACGCTGTTGCGTTTCAATGTGTGGGTCCCGTCACTGCATTTCGTCGTCGTCAAGGGTTATAAGCCGTGGGCCGCCAAGGTCGAAAAAGCGACCGCGGGACGGGTTAAAATTCAATTCACCACCAAGTCGCTGGGGGCGCCGCCGCGCCAGTTCGATCTCGCTAAATCGGGTGTCGCCGATATTACCTGGGGCGTTCAGGGTTATACGGCGGGCCGTTTCGTATCGGCGGAAATTGGCGAATTGCCGTTTAACGGCGACCAAGCCGAAGCCCTGTCGGTGGCCCTTTGGCGGACCCACAATAAATATTTTGCCGCCGCCGACGAATATAAGGGCGTCAAGATTCTCGGCCTGCACACCCATTCGCCGGGACAGGTCATGGTCAACAGCCGCAAGGTTGAGGCTCTCGCTGATCTCAAGGGCGTAAAAATCCGCGTTGTCAATCCGGCGACCTCGCAAATCCTTAAGCTATTCCATGGTGTTCCGGTGCGTGCTCCGGCGCCAAAAACATATGAGCTGTTCTCGAAAGGCATCATCGACGGATCTTTCATGACCGCCGATGGGGTCCTCGCCTTCAAGCTTGGCAAATTTGCCAAATATTATGTCGAGGCGCCGGGTGGCCTCTACAACACCAGTTTTTTCGTGGCCATGAACCCGGGCAAATGGAATGGCATTTCGGCTTCCGACCGCAAGGCGATCGAAGCTGTATCGGGAGAGGCCTTGGCGAAACAGTTCGGAGCGGCCTGGGATGATTCCGACCGGAGGGGCCAGAAACTTGTTCGTGGCTCCGCCAAGGTCACTTCGATAAAGGGTGCCGGTTTGGCGGCGCTTAAAACGAAGCTCGCCTTTTTGGAAAAAGACTGGTTTAAAAAAGTCAAAGCCATAGGCATCGACGGTCCGGCCGCGCTCAAATATATGCGTGCTCAAGCCGCGGCGTATAAATAACCAACGTCATCGGAGTCCGACCCGCCGTGGGTGACGACAACCATACATCCGGGCCCATGGCGGGCGGTGACTCTAAATGGAGTAAATTGGGCCACTGGCTGGGCCTTTTTCTCGGCGCCACCATATTTTTCATGATGGCGGTAACCTTTGTCGACGTTGTCGGGCGTTATTTTTTCAATGCGCCGCTGCCGGCGGCCGATGAATTGACCAAATTGGCAATGGGGGTTTCGATATTTGCCGGCCTGCCATTGGTGACCCGCCTTCGAGAGCATGTAACAATTTCGCTGCTCGATGGATTGTTTTCCGGCCCCGCCTTCAAGGTCAGGCAAACTTTTATTGATCTGGTTTGTATGGGCGTCGTTGCTGTCTTGTGCTGGCGATTGATCATTCAGGCCGAAGGTCTGGCTCAATATAACGATAAGACGCTGTTTCTCGGCGTGCCCTTGGCGCCGTTCGCGTTATTCATGGCTTTCATGTCGGGCGTAACCATCCTCGTCCTGCTCGCCATGCTGTGGCGCGATATTGTTAGCCGACAGTCAAAAGATAACGGTTAAATGCTGATTGCCGGCATCGGATTTATCGCCCTTTTTGCCCTGTTGTTCGCCGGCATCCCCATTGCTTTCGGCATGGTGATCGTCGGCACCGTTGGTTTTGCCTATCTATCCGGCCTGCCGCCCGCCTTGGCGATGATTGGGCAGGTGGCGTTTGATACGGTCCTCAGTTACGAATTTTCGGTGCTGCCGTTATTCATATTAATGGGAAATTTTGTTTCCCGCTCGCGCTTGTCGGAAGAGCTGTACGCCGCCTCGCACGCCTGTCTGGGTCACCGCCGGGGCGGCCTGGCGATGGCAACCATCGTTGCCTGCGCCGGGTTTAGCGCGGTTTGCGGCTCGAGCCTGGCAACCGCGGCGACCATGAGCAAAGTCGCCATGCCGTCGATGCGCCGCTATGGCTATGCCGATAGCTTGGCTTCGGGCTCGATCGCCGCCGGCGGTACCTTGGGTATCCTGATACCGCCCAGCGTTATTCTTGTGCTTTACGGAATCATGACCGAAACGGAAATCGGTAAATTATTTGCCGCCGGTTTCCTGCCGGGAATTTTGGGAATGGCGCTCTATATGCTGAGTGCCAATCTGGTCAGTCGTTTCAATCCCGATCTCGGACCGGCGGTGGCACGCGTTGATTGGTCCGGACGCTGGGCCGCGATGAAGGGTATTTGGGGCATTCTGGTCCTGTTTGGCATCGTCATGGGCGGTATTTATTTTGGCGTGTTTTCGCCGACCGAGGCGGCCGGGATCGGCGCCTCCGGAGCCTTCCTTTTTGCCTTGGCGCGGCGCACCTTGAATATGCGTGCGATCATCGATGTGCTGATCGAGACCGGCCGCACCTCGACCATGGTCTTTATTGTTTTGATCGGCGCCATCATGTTTTCCAATTTTATCGATGTGACACGGGCGCCCAACAATATTCAGGGCTTTGTCGAGAGCCTGCGGATCGCGCCGATCCTGGTAATTCTCGTTATCCTGGCCATTTACATTATTCTCGGCTGCGTGCTGGACAGTATTGCGATGATGCTTCTAACCGTACCGATTTTCTATCCACTGGTCGCGGGGCTCGGCTATGATCTAATCTGGTTCGGTATCATCGTGGTTGTCGTGATCGAGATTAGTTTGATCACGCCACCGATTGGATTGAATGTTTATGTGTTGCGGGCGACCCTGCCGGACGTGCCGTTGGGAACAATTTTCCGGGGCGTCACGCCGTTTATTTTCGCCGACGTGGTGCGCCTGGCCCTACTGGTCCTGCTGCCGGGCTTCGTTATGCTATTGCCGAATCTGATGGATTGACCGGTTTAACAGGATGGAGGATTCGGTATGCATCCCATTGATTTACCGCAAGATATTAAAGACCGGGTGATCTCCCGCCGGGGTAAACTCCATCTTTACGAGGATCTCGATCCAGGGCGGACGGCGCTCATTGTTATCGACATGCAAAATACCTTCATGGAACCGGGGGCCATGGCTGAAGTGCCGTTGGCGCGCGAAATTGTCCCCAACATTAACCGCCTGGCCGGGGCTTGCCGGCGGGCCGGGGCGGCGGTGGCCTGGGTTCAGGTGACGGTGTCACCCGAAGAGGGCGGCGATTATTGGCCCGGCCTGCTCGATCACGTCAATACCGGGGAACGCGCGGCACTGTTTCTCGAAGCCCTCGCCGAGGGCAGCCACGGTCACGCCATTTGGCCCGAGCTTGAAGTCGATGAAGGCGACATGATTGTCAATAAGAACCGCTACTCGGCCTTTCTACCCGGCGCCAGTCGGCTCGCCGAGATGTTAAGGGAACGCGATATTGATACGGTGATTATCACCGGCACCCTCACCAATGTCTGCTGCGAAAGCTCGGCGCGCGACGCGATGATGACGGATTTTAAGACGATTATGGTGTCCGATGGTACTGCGTGCCTGCGCGATGACGAACACCTGGCGGCCCTCGGCAACGTGCTCCAGGTGTTCGGGGATGTTTTTACCACCGATGAATTGATCGATATCTTAGTTCCTTAAATAATCAAAGGCCGCCGCTACCGATCACGACATCGCCTTCGCCGAGCATCCCTTGGACGGCGATCAAACACTTGCATTGTTCTTATTACGTTCTAAATAANTCTTCTGCTCTTGATCATCGTAAATAGGAATAACAATGCCCCATGGCCATCGCCATGCCGTTGGCGCATGGCCAAGTGCGGAAAACCGGCCAGGCAGCCACAACATTCATCAAAACACGGCGCCGATGACCGTTGGAAAGCGGTATAAAAGAGTACAAAACGTTATGAAACGTGATGAAACGGTATGGTGAAAACAGACGCCAAATGTCGCATGCGGCTATGCGGCACGGTCATGGCTCCGATTGAAATGTCCCGGATTAACGCAACGTCGCCGCGATGTTGCCGCCGTCGACGGTGATCACGGCGCCGGTCGAGGCGCGCGCCAGGGCCAAATCCAAAAAGGCGCGGGCGACGTCCTCGGCGGTCACCTCGCGGCCCAAAAGATTGCCGGACATGTAATCGCCCTGGCTGAGGCCGCGCGCCTTGGCGCGTTGCGTGATCATTTTGTCGGTCAACAGGCCGGAACGGATGCGGTCGGCATTGACGGCCCCGGTGCGGATGCCGTCGCGCCCGTGATCAACCGCGTATTGGCGGGTGAGAAAGAGGGTCGCCGCCTTAGGGAGTCCGTAGGGGCCGAAATCGGCGCCCGGATTGACCGCCTGCTTCGAGGTGTTGAACAACAAACAGCCGCCGGTGCGCTGGGCGCGCATGACGCGGACCGCGTGCTGGGCGATGCTCTGGTGGGCGAAAAAGTTCAATTCGAAGCTCTGGCGCAGAACCGCGTCGTCGACGGTGCCGATTTCCCCCTGCCAGGCGGCGCCGGCGTTGGAAACCGCGATATCGACGCCGCCGAAGGCGCGGCAAATGGCATCGAAGGCGCGCCGGATGCCTTTGGGCTCGGTAACGTCGCAGCCGAGACCCAAGCCGCCGGTCTCGGCGGCCACCTCGCCGGCGGNAACCGCATCGAGATCGAGCACCGCCACCGCCGCGCCATGGGCGGCGAACAGCCGGGCGGTCGCCGCGCCGATGCCCGACCCGCCGCCGGTGATCAGCGCCACCTGGCCGGCCAGCGGCGGCGGCGGGCCTCTCGTCAAGCGCTTGGCCTGCTCCGGCGGCCAGTATTCGATATCGAACTGGTCGCCCTCGGCCGCCGGCGCGTAACGCCCGATGCGCGCCGCATCGGTGATGATTTTGATATTGGTCTCAAAAAGATCGGCGGCGATGGCGGCTTCGCGCGCCGATGCGCCAAGGCCAAAGAAGCCGAGCCCCGGGGCCAGAGCGATCCTTGGATATGGGTCGAGGGGCGCCGTGATGCCGCCGCGCCGGCGCCGGTGGCGGGCGACGTAGCCCTGATAATCCTTGGCATAGGCGGCGACCGCCTTGGTCACAATGCCGGCGGCGTCGCCATGGCGCCCGATGCAGGGCAGGACCAGGGGCCTGGGCTTGGTCCAGATGACATGGTCGGGCGTCGCCGGCCCCTTGGCGGCCAGGCGCGCCAGGGCGGGGGTATCGACGAAGGCGCGGATTTTCGGGCCGCTGCGGAACTCGGCAATGACGCGCCGATGATCGCCGTCTCCCACGGTTTCGGCAACGGCGCCGCGCAAGATCGGCGCCAGCGACGCCGCATCGATGGAGCGCGCCTGCGGTGCCCGCTTCTTTTCTGTCCCGGGCCCTTTGCGAAGCCGCCGTTCCGCCGCCGACACCAGCCGTATCATGCGGCCATAGGCTTCACGGGCGGTGGCGCCGAAACTGAAGACGCCGTGCTTGAGGACGATAAGCGCCTGGGCTTCGGGATGTGCGCGGGCCAGCCTGGCGGCTTCCTTGGCGAGCCGGAAGCCGGACATGGCATAGGGGGCGACGATCACACGGGCGCCGAACACCTGGCGGCAGAGGCGGGCGCCGTTCGGCTGGTTGCTCAGCGCCAGCACCGCGTCGGCATGGGTATGATCGATGAATTTGTGGGGCAGGAAGGCATGCAGCAGGGTTTCCACCGAAGGATCGGGCGCGTCGGCATCGAGGCAGGCGGCGCGCAGCACCCGCACCATCTGGGTGTCGTTCAGCCCGCGGCGGCGGCCGAGCGCCGTCAACTGCCCGAGGTCGAGGGCGGGCAGGCCGGCGACGTCCAGTTCGCCCAACTCGCAGCCGCTGCCCTTGATATAAAGGGCGTCGATGATGCGCCCGGCGGCGTCGCACGCGGGCGCCTTGAGCGACGTGTTGCCGCCGCCGTGGCGGACCAGGGCCGGATCGCCGCCCAAGAGGCGCGAGGTATAGATGCGCTGCGCCAGATCGGCGCCGATGCCTTGCCGCGCATAGCGGCGGACCAGGCGCGCCGCGGCTTTTTCGTCATAGAGGTTCTTCATGTGCCGGGAGTTTGCCTTAATCCAAGGCGAAGCGAAAGAGCCGGGAAACAAGTCCGAAACACCCTAATGTGAAGCGATTGGGGTTTTACCCACTACCCGGTGCCCGAAAACCGGCTATATGTCTTGAAAGGAAGCGGGGTTACGCGCCATGGATCAACATATCAAACCCGATGAAGGCTATCGGCTTTCGCTGAAGCCCGTGGACGGCGTCATCCGTATCGAATTCAACGGCGAAACCATCGCCGAATCGGACCGCGTCATCGCGGTGCACGAATCGCGGCTGTTGCCGGCCTATTATTTCCCGATCGAAGATGTGCACATGGATAATCTCGTCCCGAGCGATCTGAGGACCCTATGCGCATTCAAGGGAGAGGCCAACTATTGGGATCTCCGGGTCGGCGATCATAGCGAAGCGAATGCCGCCTGGGCCTATAAAATGCCCGATCAAAACGTGGCCGGTATCGAGGGCCGTATTTCATTTTATTGGAATCTCATGGACGCCTGGTATTTAAACGGCCAGCGTATCCATGCACCGGACAGGGATGAAGCGCCTACCGGCATTAACCCGCTTGCGCAATGGCTGATGCACGACGCCTGGAACGCCGATTCCAATCCGGACCTGGTCTACAAATTTTGCCGCGGCCTGATTGAATACGGGATTCCCATATTCCGCTTCCGTTTGATAATCCGCACCTTGCATCCGCAGCTTTATGCGCGGGTATTTACCTGGAGCAAGGGCGATCCCGAGGTCGAGGAGTTCAGGGCTGACCGGACCGTGGTCGAAGCGGAGCAGTTCGTCAACAGCCCGTTCGCGGCCATTCTTGAAGGCGCCGGCGGCGTACGCCGCCGTTTGGATACCGCCAACCCGCAACTGGACTATCCGGTGTTGCAGGATCTTCTCGACGAAGGCGCCACCGATTATGTGGCCATGCCGCTGGTATTCTCGGACGGCCAGGTCAATGCGTTTTCCATCGCCAGCGACCGGCCCGGCGGCTTTTCCACCGACGATCTCGGCTATATCTATGAAATCATTCCGGTTCTCAGCCGATTGATCGAAATGCATTACGTGCGGCGCACCGCGGTGACGCTGCTGGACACCTATCTCGGACACCAAACCGGCGAGCGGGTACTGGACGGCCTGGTCAAGCGCGGCGACGGCGAGGATATCCACGCCGTCATCTGGTTTTGCGATCTCAGAAACTCGACTTCGCTGTCGGAAAGCATGCAGCGGACGGCCTATTTGGAAATGCTCAACCAGTTCCTGGAAGCCATGGCTGATTCGGTTTCCGAGGCGGGCGGCGAGGTTTTGCGCTTCATCGGCGATGCGGCGCTGGCCATTTTTCCGATCGGCGAACATGACCATGCGGCGCGCTGCGAGGCAACGGGGCGCGCCGTTGCCGCCGCGCGCCAGGCGGTGAGGCGCATGCGCGCCCTGAACGATGAGAGGTCGGCGGACGGCTTGGACGAGATTGGCTATGGCATCGGATTGCATCTCGGCGATGTCACCTACGGCAATATCGGCAGCGAATCGCGCCTCGAGTTTACCGTCATCGGGCCCGCCGCCAACGAAGCGGCGCGCATCGAAAACATGACCAAGGCGTTGGACCGGCCGGTAATAATGTCGGAAGAATTCCGCCGCTGCTTCCCGGACACGCTGGTGTCCTTGGGCCGTCACTCCCTGCGCGGTATTGCCGATGAACATGAGCTTTTTACCCTGCCGGACGCTGCGTTTGATGGGCGGGCCTGACCTTTGGGTTTGGTCCGGAAAATCGGAAAATTGATGAAAATCCATGTCAATGCACTGGCGTTCATGGGGTTTGCCCTCACCGGTAGTTCATCGGGAATAGCCGGAGAGGCGTTTTTCGATGCCGCCAAATATCATCATACCGCCGACGGATTCCGCAATCCGCCGGGCAGTCCCGACCGCGATGTCAAACCGCTTCGCTTTATCAAATTCATATACGGCCGCCTGACCGAAGAGCCGGGACCGGAAATCCTGCCCGAAGGGCATTTGGTGCCACGCGCCGAGGCGCTGGCCGCGGCTTCGGCGGCGCCCAATCCGAGCCTGACCTGGATCGGCCACGCGAGCTTCCTGATACGCATCGGCGGGCTAAATATTCTGACCGATCCCTTTTTCTCGGAGCGGGCCTCGCCGACCTCCCTTTTCGGGCCGAAACGATATGCGCCGCCGGGGCTGGGCCTCAAGGACTTGCCCAAAATCGACGTCATCGTCATCTCCCACAATCATTACGATTCCTTCGATGCCCCGGCCCTCGAACAACTCGCCAAGGACCATCCGAAAGCGCGCGTTCTGGTGCCCCTGGGGCTGGCCGAACCGGTAGGCGAGGCGGGTTTCACCAATGTCCGGCAGATGGATTGGTATGAGACCGACCGGGTCGGCGGCGTCAGCTTTCAGGCGACGCCGGCCATTCACCGCTCCAACCGGGGGCTGTTCGATATAAACAAATCGCTTTGGGCCGGGTTTGTGATCTCGGGTGGCAAGCGGCGCCTCTGGTTCGCCGGCGACACCGGGATCGGCCCAATCTACGAAAAGCAAGTGGCGCCGCGCGTCGGCCCGGTCGATATCGCGCTGGTGCCGATCGGCGCATTCCTGCCGCGCGATTTCATGGCCCCGGTGCATACCAGCCCGGAAGAAGCCCTGGAGATTGCGCGCATCATGGGCGCCAGGACCGCCATCGGAATGCATTGGGGCACCCTGCCGCTGGGCGAGGACAGTCCCAAATTGGGCAAGCAACGGTTTTTGGCGGCACCGGCCGCGGGGATTGAAAAAATCCTGATGCGTATTGGCGAAACGCGTGGGCTAGGCGACGCCGCTAACTGATCGGGGTGCCGCCCTAGCCGCCGGCGCCGGGCATGTCGGGCAGGTCGAATTCCAATATGGACATGTTGAAATCGTATGAGACATCGCCTTCTTCGTCGTCCTTGTAGATGACGCCGACGAATTCCTCGCCCAAATAGACTTCCACCGATCCGTCGGCCTGGGGCCTTTCACGGAGGCTGATTTCCTGATTGCCGAACTTGTCGCGCAGATATTTCTGGACCCGGGCCATCTCTTCGTCGGTCACGCTTGCAACTCCTTTTGCGGCGGTATCGAACCTGTTTAGCAGGAGTTTGAGCGGCTGGCCATGCCCGAGAGCATGATTTTGAACCTTCAATCGCCGCGCGCCAACTTGGCTTCGATGCGGGTCAGGTAAATACCGGCGGCGATGATCAGGGCGCCGCCGATCCAAACCCAGATTTCGGGAACTTCCGAAAAAAACAGGTAGCCGGCGATGGCCGCGAAGATCATGCGCGCAAACGACATCGGGGCGACCGCCGTCACCTCGCCGATTTGATAGGCCTTGGTGAACATCAGATTGGCGGTGCTCGACAATATGCCGGTCAGCAACAGCCACATATACTGTTCCGGCGTCGGCCATTGCCAGAAAAATGAGGCCGGGATCAGGGCCATGGGCACCACCAGAAGGGTTGGATAGGCGACCACGGAAATCAACGAATCGTCACGCGTCTGCACCTTTCCGATGATCAGGAATACGGCCCAGAACATGGCCGACGAAACCGCCGCCAGCGCCCCAAGCGATAGCGCGCCGAAGCCCGGCCGGATGATGATCAGCGATCCAGCAAGGCCGAAAATGACCACCGCCCAACGCGCCAGACTGGCTTTTTCACGCAGGATCAGGATGGCGATAATCGACGCGAAGATGGGTTCCAACATGCTGAGTGAAGCGGCCATCGCGAACGGCGTCACGATCAGCGCGTAATACCAGAACATCAGCGCGCAGGTCTGCATCAGCCCGCGCAGCCCGGTCAGCCCCGGGCGCGACGGTATCAACCCGGCGCGCCCGGCCCTAATGAGAAATGGGATCAAGAAAATGAATCCGAACAGGTTGCGGAAAAAAACCAGCTCGAAAACATGCACCTCGCTGCCCAATGTCCGGATAACCGTGAAATTGGCGGAAAAGACGGCCGAAGCCATGACCATCCAGCCCATGCCCAATAAATTGTTGGAGGCTAGGGCCGTACCGCCGCTCGGGCCCGGTCGGTTATCGGTCATTTAGATAAATTGCGCGCCAGGGACGCGGCACAAAAATAAGGGCGCGGACCGGTTTGCTGGTGCTGCCCGCGCGCCCCTGATCATTGTCCAAAACGGTCTTACTCAGCCGCCGCCGCCCTATCCAAAAGGCTGCCGCAATAGGTTTCCCGCCGCTTCAGCGCGGCGTGAAAAGCGTCCTCGAAATCATCGGCCACCGAGCCGGTGATGGCGTCATCGGCGAGAAGCGCGTCCGACCAGGCCCTAATCTTGGGATAGTCGTCGAGAACCCCAGAATGGATCAATTCCTCGATGTAATTGAAGCGGTGCAGGGATGGCGCATAGGCCGCGTCCACCAGGCACAACTTCTCGCCGTTGAAATAAGGGCCGTCGTTGCCGCGCTCATTGCTCAAGGCGTCTTCGACCTTGGCCAGCACCTTGGGCATGGCCTGCAGCGCTTCCTCATGATCTTCCTTGGTCTTGGCGTAATAGACCTTGCCGAAGGTGCGCGACCATTCGGGCGTATAGTCGGTCCAGGCCCGGTTGCGGGCGCGCTTGATCGGATCTTCAGGGTGCAGGCGGGGCTCCACCATTTCGTCGAGAAACTCGGCGATGGCATTGGATTCGAACAAGACATCGTCATCGACCTTCAGCACCGGCACTTTGCCGTGCGGCGAAATTTCGAGAAACCAGCCGGGTTTGTCGCGAAGATCGATATAGGTAACTTCGAAGTCGATGTCCTTGGCACGCAAAAGAATCACGGCGCGCTGAACCCAGGGTCAGGTTTTGGAACTGATCAGATGGTATTTCGTGGCCATCGGCGCTCTCCTTATTTGATGGCCGGAATGGTGACACAGCGGCCTTTGCCAGGCAAGCGCCCCCAGCGGTGAACGTCCTCGTTCCCCCGGGATTGTCGGCGGGGCTTTGCATAGTGCCTTGAAAAGCGGGTAAAAGAGGCAAATGAAACAAGTCATTCAAAGCGCCCGCTCGGGCCGGCTGGCGGTCAAGGACGTACCGGCGCCGAATCCCGGGGCCGGCGAGATATTGGTGCGCACGCGGGCATCGCTTATTTCGGTGGGAACCGAGCGCATGGTCGTCGAGTTCGCCAAGAAAAGCCTGGCCGGCAAGGCCAAGGCGCGCCCCGATCTGGTCAAGAAGGTGCTGGCCAAGGCCAAGACCGACGGCCTCAAGGCGACATTCGCCGCCGTCATGGCGCGCCTGGATGAGCCATTGCCCTTGGGTTATTCGGCGGCCGGCGAAGTGGTCCGGGTGGGCAGCGGTCTCGAAGGCCAATTCCGGCCCGGCGACCGGGTCGCCATCGCCGGCGCCGGCGTCGCCAACCACGCCGAATATTGTATCGTCCCCCGCAATCTGGCGGTAGCGGTGCCGGCGGGCCTCGATGATGCCCATGCGGCCTTTGCCACGCTCGGCGCCATCGCCCTGCACGCGGTCAGGAACCTGGACGCCAAGCTGGGCGAATGCGTCGCCGTCATCGGCGCCGGCCTGATCGGCCAGTTGGCGGCGCAATTGCTGAACAGCGCCGGGGTGCGCGCCATGGTTCTCGATTACGACCAGGGGCGCCTCGATCTGGCGCGGCAATTGGGCGCCGAAGCCGCCCTCAACCTGACCGAGGGCAATGCCGAAAGCGCCGCCCTGGAGATGACCCACGGCCTCGGCTGCGACGGCGTTCTGATCGCGGCGGCGACCGAAACCAGCGAGCCGTTCGAAACCGCCGCCGTCATCGCCCGCGACCGGGCGCGGATCTGCCTGGTCGGCGCCAGCGGCACCGAATTTCCCTATGCCGAGTTCATGAAAAAGGAGCTGTCGGTGGTGGTGTCGCGCTCCTACGGGCCGGGCCGCTACGATGCCGATTACGAACAGCGCGGCCACACCTATCCGCCCGGCTTCGTGCGCTGGACCGAGACCGAGAATTTGGCCGAATGCCTGCGTCTGATGGCGGCGGGCACGGGAACGAAGGGGGCGCCGAGGCTCGATGTCGGGCCAATGATCAGCCACCGCTTCGAAATTGCCGACGCCGAAGACGCCTATGAGCTGGTGCTGGGCGGGGAAGAAGCGCATTTGGGCGTCGTGCTGACTTATGACCAAGCAGAGGCCGGCACAGCCGAAACACCGACAATCACGCCAGCGGCGCGGCCCGGCGGCGATAAGTGCCGGATCGGGGTCATCGGCGCCGGACAGTTCGCCGGCGCCGTGTTGTTGCCGGAATTGAAGAAATTGCCGGCTGCCGAGCTTTGCACCGTCGTTGCCAATAGCGGCGCATCGGCCGAGCATGCGCGGGAATCCTTCGGTTTCGCCCGCGCCGCCACCGATGCGGCCGCCATCTTCGACGACGGCGATATCGACGCGGTGATCGTCGCCACCCGCCATGACAGCCATGCGGAATATGTGCAACGTGCCTTGGCCGCCGGCAAACCGGTGCTGGTGGAAAAGCCGCTGGGATTGAGCCGGGCGGAAATTGAAACCATCGCGGCGGCAAGGGCATCCAGCGACGCGTTCTTCCAGGTCGGCTTCAACCGGCGGTTCGCGCCCCTGGCGCAAAAGGCGCGCGCCTGGCTCGAAACCCATGGCGGCCCCAAATTCATGGTTCTGCGCATCAATGCCGGCCAGGTGCCGGACGATAGCTGGATCCAGAACCGCCAGGAAGGCGGCGGCCGCATCCTCGGCGAAGCCTGCCATTTTGTCGATCTGGCGCGTTTCTTCGCCGCATCGCCGATCCAATCGGTGCAGGCCGACGCGGCGCGCATCGATGGCGGCGCCGGCGACGACGTGACCGCGACCATTCGTTTCGAAGACGGAACGCTGGCCACCATCGCCTACACGGCGCTTGGCGATGCCGCCTACCCGAAGGAAAGGTTTGAAATCTATGCCGGCGGCAATGTTCTGGGGATCGATAATTTCCGGTCTTTGACGATCACCGAAAACGGCGCGACGCGGAACAGCTCGTCCCACCAGGATAAGGGATTCGCCGGTGCCTTGCAGGCCTTTGTCGATGCCGTGAAGTCGGGCGGCCCGGCGCCCATCGACGAAAACGAAAGCATCGAAAGCAGCCTGGCGACCATCGCCATACTGGAATCGCTGGCCGCCGGCGGGCGCATCGATCTTGGCCCAAGGGCAGGATCAGGGGACGGGTCATGACCCTCGACGATCTTTCCGCCCTGGCCGCGGCTATCGAGAAATTGGAGACGGCATCGGTAATTTGCGTCGGCGATGTCATGCTCGACCGCTTTGTCTATGGCGATGTCAGCCGCATTTCGCCGGAAGCGCCGATNCCGGTATTCCGCACCGGCGAACATATCTCGATGCTCGGCGGTGCCGGCAACGTGGCGCGCAATGCCGCCGGCCTCGGAGCCGAAGTTCATTTCGTTTCAGTCACCGGCGATGATCCTGCTGGTGCCGAAGTGAACCGCTTGTTGTCCGAGCTATCCAACACCCAATTCAACCTGTTCACCGACGTAGCGCGCAAAACATCGATCAAGACCCGTTACATCGCTTCCGGCCAACAGATGATGCGCGCCGACGAAGAAACCGTCGCGCCCCTCGGCGAGGACATCCGCGAACAAGTTCTGGATGCCGCCGCCGCCCGCCTCGGCGACTGTTCGGTGATGATCCTGGCCGATTACGGCAAAGGCGTCCTCGATGGCGGCATTGCCGGTGAATTGATCAAGGCGGCGGCGGCGCGCGGCGTCACCGTCATTGTCGATCCGCAAGGCTTCGATTACGCCGGCTATGCCGGCGCCAATCTGATCACCCCCAACCGCAAGGAATTGGGTGAGGCCACGGGAATGGCCGTCGATGGCGACGCCGATATTGCCGCCGCCGCCGCGCAACTGATCGAAGCGCACCAGATCAAGGCGGTGCTCACCACCCGTAGCGCCGACGGCATGAGCTTGGTAAGTGGCGGCGGCGACCACCGGCACTTTCCAGCCCATGCGCGCGAAGTGTTCGACGTATCCGGCGCCGGCGATACGGTGGCGGCGACCCTTGGCGTCGCCTTGGCCGGCGGACTGGACGAAAATCAGGCGGTTCAACTCGCCAATGTGGCGGCGGGCATCGTGGTCGGCAAGGTCGGCACCGCGGTCGCCTACCGGGCCGATATCGCCGATGCCCTCAGGCAAGCCGAACCGTCGCCTGGCGGCGATAAGGTTAAATCACTGAGCCAGGCACTCGACACGGTGCTCGGCTGGCGCAACCAGGGCACAAAAATCGGCCTCGCCAGCGGCTGTTTCGATCTTTTGCATCCCGGGCATCTGTCGGTCATCCGCAAGGCCAAGGCCGCCTGCGGGCGCTTGATCATCGGTATCAACTCGGATGCCTCGACCGGGCGGATCAAGGGTCCGGATCGGCCGATCCAGGGCGAAATGGCGCGCGCCGAGGTGATCGCTTCGCTGGAAGCCGTCGATATGGTGGTCATCTTCGAAGAGGACACGCCCGAAGACTTAATCGGCGCCATCAAACCCGATATCTTCGTCAAGGGCGCCGATTACGCGGTCGAGGATCTGCCCGAAGCCGATATCGTTAAAAGTTACGGCGGCGAGATAATCCTGGCCGAGCTTGAGGATGGCTACAGCACCTCATCGACCATCGCCGAGATGAACGGAAAACCTGACTAGCCGCCGCCGAATTTTTGCAAAACCCGATGCCAGGCCGACGAAGCCGGCGTTTCCATGCCCGCCAGCGGACTTGGTGGCCGGCCCTTATGGGCCTCGGACATAACCTTGGCCCACAGCCGCGCCGGCTGGCCGCCGCCGGTCACCCGCCGCATCGGTTTGCCGTCATCATTGCCCATCCAGACGCCGGTGATCAGCTCCGCCGTATAACCGATGAACCAGGCGTCGCGGGAATCCTGGCTGGTGCCGGTCTTGCCCGCCGCCGGACGGCCGATGGCGGCGGCCCTTCCGGTTCCAGCCTTGATCACGCCGGCCAGCATGCGGTTCATGGCCGCGGCATTTTGGCGGCTGACGACGCGGCCCGGGCCGCCGCCGGCGCGGCGATAAATCACACGGCCGTCGACGGCGCGGATTTCGGTGATGCCATGCGCCCAGACACCGGTGCCGCCATTTGCGAACACGGCGTAAGCGGCGGTCAATTCCAAGAGCGTGGTTTCCGCCGTGCCCAGGGCCAGGCTGGGATGGGACGGCAGATCGGTGGTCAGGCCGAGGCCGCGCGCCGCCTCGATGACCGCCCGGCGCCCGGCTTTTTCGGCGACCTTAACGGCGATGCTGTTGATCGATTTGGCCAATGCGTCGGCCGCCGTCATCGCCCCGCGGTGGCGGCCGTCATAATTGCGCGGTTTCCAGCCGCCGATATCGATGGGCTCGTCCACGAGCCGCGTCGCCGGCGTTATGCCGGCGCGAAGGCCAGCCAGATAGACCACCGGCTTGAACGCGGAGCCCGGTTGGCGCAACGCCTGAACGGCGCGGTTGAACTGGCTTTTGGCATAATCATGACTGCCCACCATGGCGCGCACTGCGCCGTTTCCTCCAAGCGTGATCAAGGCCGCGTTGCCGATTTTCGCTGCCTTGCCGGCGCGCGCCATGTGCGCCGCAAGCTGAACCTCGGCCAGCCGCTGCAAGCCAGGATCGAGGGTGGTCTGAACGACCACGTCGCGGGCGCCGGCGCCGACCAGATCGGGAAGCTGTTCGACGATCCAATCGGTGAAATGGCGCCCGATTTTCCGCCGCGACGGCGCCCGCTGGAAGCGCAACGGGCGCGCCGTTTCGCGCTTCGACGTAATCGCCGTCAGATAGCCGGCGTCGCGCATGTTGGCGATGACGGTCCGCGCGCGCTTCTTGGCGGCATCCGGATTGACCAGGGGATTGAGCCGCGAGGGCGCCTTCAACAGGCCGGCGACCACCGCCGCCTGATGCAGGCTCAGGCGTTTTGCCGGCACCCCGAAATAGCGCCGCGCCGCGGCATCGATGCCGTAGGCGCCGGCGCCGAAATAGACGCGGTTGAGGTAAACCGTGAGGATCTGATCCTTACTGAAATTCTGTTCCAGCCACAGGGCCAAAAGCACCTCCCTCACCTTGCGCTTGATGGTGCGCTCGGGATCGAGGAACAGGTTTTTGGCCGCCTGTTGGGTAATGGTACTGCCGCCCTGGCGGATACGCCCGGCGCGTAGATTCACCCAGAGGGCACGCGCGATACCGATCAGATCGATACCGAAATGATTATAGAAACGCCGGTCTTCGGTGGCGATCACCGCTTGCGCAACATAAAAAGGCAGATCGCGCACCTGCACGGCGACACCGGATAGATCGCCGGTGCGCGCAATCTCGGACCCGTCGGCGGCAAGAATGGTCACCGACGGACGCCGTTGCAGCTTGCCGGCGTCCTCGAGGGAGGGCAGGCCATAGGCAAAATAGCCGACCGTGACGGCACCGATGACCGCCCCCCAAATCAACAGGGTCAGCCCCCATTTCAGGGTAAAGCGCATCAGGCGCCAGCGGCGCGGATGCGCGCCCCTGGCACTGCTTTTAGAACCGGACCTGGATTTCGCCATCCGCCATTTTATTGGCGTAGCCGGTTAGAATTGGGTTAACGCGCTAATTTTTCAGGGCATCTCGCAGCCGAGCAGCGTGTGCAGATCAGCGGGATCGACCCGGCTGCCCTTTAAATTCGCCCGCCAAGCCTCGACATGGCTCAAATCCGTGCCCGATAGGTTGGCGCGGCGCAGGTCCGCTTCCGACAGATCGGCTTCGGTTAGAAGCGCGCTTTCGAGGTTGGATCCGTAGAGATTGGCCTGCGACAGGTTGGCGCCGCTCAAATTAGCCGATGACAGGTCCGTATCGGACAGGTTGGCGCCGCGCAAATCGGCGTTACGCAGATCGGCGGCGCGCAAATCCAGGCCGCGCAGGTCCGCGTCGATCAAAATCGCGCGCGCCCCGCCGTTGCCCGAATGCAGCCATTCGCCATGCTGCTGCAGAATCCTGTCCATTTCATTTGTGGTCATGGTAGTTTCCTCCTGGAAAAACCGTTTCGTATTCGCACTCTTCCATTATGTGAGGTGCCCGAGACCGAATTTCCAGCTATCAAACGTCCAAATTGACCACATTAAGGGCATTTTCCTGGATGAATTCACGGCGCGGCTCGACGATGTCGCCCATCAGCGTTGAAAACACGTCTTCCGCGCTGTCGGCGTGGGTCGCCTTGATTTGAAGCAGCGTGCGCGCATTGGGATCCAGGGTCGTCTCCCAAAGCTGGTCCGGGTTCATTTCGCCCAATCCCTTGTAGCGCTGAAATGAGATGCCCTTGCGGCCGATTTCCATGACCGCATCGACCAGCGATACCGGACCGGAAATGGGAAATTCGGCTTCCTTGGCGGCCAACGTTCCGTGCCGGGAATAATGTTTCTGCAAATCGACTGCATGCCGATCGATGGCGCGCGATTCGACACTGGAAATAACCGTGCTGTCGATAATGTGGGGACCGTCGGGAACCCCCCTCAAGACCCGCATGAACGACAAACCGCCGTCTTCCAGGGCCTCGCCCCGCCAGCCGCGCTCGACCGTCGTTTCCAGCGCATCGAGCCGGCGCGCGATATAGACCGCGACTTCGTTCGCCTGTTTTGAATTGCTGAGGACGTCCGGGTCGAGGGCGCCCAAAATCGCCGCCTGTTCCACAATTTTCAAGGGCACCCGGGTGATCAATCCGGTCAGTTGTGCCTTGATCAAGCGCGCTTGTTCAACGAGGGCGCGCAGATCGTCGCCGCCAATTTCGCCGCCATCTTCGGTCTTGAATACGCATTCGGCGACCGCGACGTCGATCAGATAATCCTCCAGCGCGCGGTCATCCTTCAGATAAACCTCGGAATTTCCCTGCTTGGCGCGATAGAGCGGCGGCTGTGCGATATAGAGGTAGCCGCGGTCAATCAGTTCCGGCATCTGCCGGTAAAAGAAAGTCAGCAGCAGGGTGCGGATATGACTGCCGTCGACGTCGGCGTCGGTCATGATGATGATCTTGTGATAGCGGGCTTTTTCGGCATCGAAATCCTCGGGCCCGATACCGGTGCCGAGCGCCGTGATCAAGGTTCCGATTTCGGCGGAACCCAGCATTTTATCGAAGCGCGCGCGTTCGACATTGAGGATTTTCCCGCGCAACGGCAGGATTGCCTGATTGCTTCGGTCGCGGCCCTGTTTGGCCGATCCGCCGGCCGAATCGCCCTCGACGATGAACAGTTCGCTTAATGCCGGATCCTTCTGCTGACAATCGGCCAGCTTGCCCGGCAGCGAGGAGATGTCGAGCGCGCCCTTGCGCCGGGTCAATTCCCGCGCCTTGCGCGCCGCTTCACGGGCGGCGGCGGCCTCGGCGATCTTGCCGATCACCTTGCGGGCCTCGGCGGGATGTTCCTCGAACCACTGGTTTATTTTGTCGCCGAGGATGCTTTCGACAATCGGACGCACCTCCGAGGACACCAATTTATCCTTGGTTTGCGAGGAAAATTTGGGATCGGGCACCTTCACCGACAGAACACAGGTCATGCCTTCGCGCGCATCATCGCCGGTGATCGATACCTTGGCTTTCTTGGCCAGGCCCTCGGCGTCGGCATAGGTATTGACGGTGCGTGTCAGGGCGCCACGGAAGCCGGCCAAATGGGTGCCGCCGTCCCGCTGCGGAATATTGTTGGTAAAGCAAAGCGTCGTTTCGTGATAGCTGTCGTTCCATTGCAGCGCCGCTTCCAGGGTCACGCCGTCCTTTTCGCCGGTAATCGCGATGTTCGGGTTGAGCGCCGTTTTCGAGCGGTCCAGATAATTCACGAATTCCACCAAGCCGCCCTCGTAATGCATATCCACGGTTTTGGTGTCGACGTGGCGGGCATCGGTCAGCGACAGGCCGACCCCGGAATTGAGGAAGGCGAGCTCTCTTAGGCGGTGTTCGAGGGTGGCAAAATCAAATTCGAGATTGGTGAAGGTGTCCGGCGACGGTTCGAAGGTAACCTCGCTGCCGGTCTGTTCGCCGGCATCGCCGACCACCTCCAGCGGCGCATCCACTTCGCCGTTTTTGAAAGTCAGGACATGTTCCTTGCGGTCGCGCCAAATGCGCAGTTTCAACCAACTGGACAGGGCGTTGACCACCGAAACACCGACGCCGTGCAATCCGCCGGACACCTTATAGGAATTCTGGTCGAACTTTCCGCCGGCATGCAGGTGGGTCATAATGACCACCGCCGCCGGCACGCCTTCTTCTTCGTGGATATCGACCGGAATGCCGCGC
This sequence comes from Rhodospirillaceae bacterium, assembly GCA_002687515.1. GTDB lineage: Bacteria > Pseudomonadota > Alphaproteobacteria > Rhodospirillales > UBA2165. The sequence goes on along the minus strand of NZAK01000010.1, from coordinate 63,500 downwards.
CCATTATCGGTGACCGTGACCGATCCGTCGCCATTGAGCTGAACCGTTACGCGGTCGCAATATCCGGCGAGGGCTTCGTCGATGGCGTTGTCCACCACCTCATAGACCATGTGGTGCAAGCCCGATCCGTCATCGGTATCGCCGATATACATACCCGGGCGCTTGCGCACCGCGTCCAGCCCGCGCAAAACCTTGATCGACTGCGCATCATAGGCTTCGCCGTCCTCGCCATCCTCGGCGACGGGAATGTCGGATTCTTCAGGCACGTCTTTATCGCTCATTCACCATGTATCCTTATCAAACCCCGGGTTCGGTATAGCGGCCCGGATGCATTACATCAGGCAACCGGCACTACCACGCCCTCGCTGACCCTAAATCTTTGCGCGCGCGCGCCGAGCGGTTCGAAAATCGCCTCGTCGGTTCCCGTCATCCAGGCCTGAATGCCGAGTTCCGAGACCAGACCGAATAGCGCGCCGCGCCGCGTGCTGTCCAAATGGGCCGCGACTTCGTCGAGCAGCAAGAGGGGCGCGTGGCCGCGATCTTCGGCCTGCAATTGGGCCGCCGCCAAAACGATGGCGACCAATAGGGCCTTTTGCTCGCCGGTCGAACACTGAGCCGCTTCCATGCCGGCGCCCCTATGGCGGACGCAAACATCGCTGCGATGGGGACCCAATGAGGTGCCGCCGCCGGCGGCGTCATCGGTGCGGGTTTCAAGCAATTTCTGGCGCATTTGTTCCTCGGCGGCAAGCGCCGGCCCGCTCGCCAGCCAATCTTCCAGGGCGCCGGTCAACGATATGTCGGCGCCGGGAAACGGCCCCCGGGCCTTTGCCGCAATGGGCCCAAGCCGATTGATGGCATCGCGCCGGCGGACGGCAACGGCGATGCCATGCCTGGCCAGCGATTCCTCGATCGAATCGAACCATGCCGCATCGGAGCAACCATCGCGCAAAAGCCGGTTGCGGCCGCGCAGGCTGTGTTCATAGGCGGCAACCGGCCCGGCATGGTCCGGATCAAAGCCGTAGATCAGCCGGTCGATGAAGCGCCGCCTGGCCGCCGGGCCTTCCAGGAACAAACGGTCCATTTGCGGGGCCAGCCACTGGGCGCTGACGTTGCGCCCCAGCTCGGTTTGGTTTTTCACCGGCTTGCCGTCGATTTTTATCACGCGGCGCGGCCTGCTTTCTTTGCTGGCCGTTGCGCCGCCGTTCTGCAGATAACCGGTACCCAAATCCATCTCCATGTCGCCGCGTTGCAGACGCGCCGCCACGGCCCAAGCGCGCGGCGGTGTCTCGCCGTTTCCGGCGCCCGCATCGATGCGCCCCACCTCGGACAAGGTTGCGCGCCGCAATCCGCGCCCGGGGACCAGAAAGGACAGCGCTTCCAGCAAATTGGTTTTGCCGGCGCCGTTCGGTCCGGTCAAAACAACCGGACGGGCATCGGTTTCCAGGCGAACAAAGGGATAGCACCTGAAATCGGTGAGGCTCAGCCGGCGGACGGCTATTTTCGCCGTATTTTCAGTCCGGTCCTCGGTGCCGGAAACCGATCCGGATTCCCGGCTTTCGAACGTCACCGCATTTTCCATCGAATTCAGCGATACGTCCTCACACACGCATGGGCATCAGGACATAAAGGGCGCTGGTGTCACCGGAATCCTGAACCAATGTGGGCGATGCCGCGTCAGACAGCTTCAATTTAGCCTGCTCGCCCTCGATTTGTTGCGTGATGTCGAGCAGATAGCGGGAATTGAAACCAATTTCCATATCGCCGGAATCGTATTTTACGGTCAATTCCTCGGTGGCGGTGTCATTGTCGGCACTCGAGGCGGTCAACGTCAGGTTGCCGGACGAAAGGCTCAATTTGACGGCCCGCGATTTCTCCGTCGATATGGCCGACACACGATCGACGGCCTCGGCGAACAATTTGGCGTCGACTTCCAATTCCTTATCGTTGTCGGCGGGTATCACCCGGTCGTAATCGGGGAAAGTGCCGTCGATCAGCTTCGAGGTCAGCACGCAATCTTCAAAGGCAAACCGGATTTTTGTGTCGGACAAGGAAACTTGCACCTCGCCTTCGGCATCCTCGATCAGTTTCCTGAGCTCGGTGACCGTCTTGCGCGGCACAATGACGCCGGGCATGTCGGCCGTGCCGTCGGGCTGCGGCAGATCGACGCTGGCCAGGCGGTGGCCGTCGGTGGCAACTGCGCGCAGCATCGATGTGCCGCCGCTTTCGGCAATGTGCAGGTAAATACCGTTCAGGTAATAGCGGGTTTCCTCGGTCGAAATGGCGAAGCGGGTGCGGTCGATCAAATTCTTAAGCTCGCTCGTCGATAGGGTAAAGCTGTGCGCCAGCTCGCCGCCCGAAAGCACTGGAAAATCCTCGGTCGGAAGGCAGCTCAAGGTGAAGCGCGAGCGCCCGGCGGCCAAAATGAGCTGACCTTCAGCGCCGGTGCAATCAAGCTCCACCTGGGCCCCGTCGGGAAGCTTACGGACGATATCGAACAAGGTATGGGCGGGCGCCGTGGTCGATCCGGCGGTGGCCACATCGGCGGGAATTGTCTCGACGATATCCAGATCCATATCGGTGGCGTTGAGGCTGAGCCGCCCATCGGGCGCATCGAACTTCACGTTGGACAGGATCGGTATGGTATTGCGCCGTTCGACAATGCTTGAAATATGGGTGAGAACCTTCAACAGCAAACCGCGCTCGATCGTTATTTTCATGGGTTTTCGTCGTTCCCTATCGTCAAATGTGGCGGGTCCAAACACGGCAAAAAGGGCAATTGCCGTGAAAAACAGTTCCTAAATTGTTCTTACCAGATCCCACCCGACCGCAGCGTCAAGATGCGCCCCGGACGGATCGGATCGATTCGCCCGTTATTATAGCAAATACGATTGAAATCCGAAGCCTTTTCGCACCGGGCCAACGCACAAACGGTAAATTCAATGGAACCGGAGGCAAACCCCGGGCGAACAAGGATTGGAGGGGGCAACCTAACCTTCAAGCATGCGGCGCAGGAGTTCGACATCTTCGGCAAAGGTGGAATCGTGGTCACGCAATTCGTCCACCTTTTTAACCGCATGCATGACCGTGGTGTGGTCGCGGCCGCCGAATTTGCGGCCAATTTCCGGCAGCGAGCGGGATGTCAGTTGCTTGGCCAGATACATGGCGACTTGACGCGGACGGGCCACCGAGCGGGCGCGGCGCGCCGAATGCATGTCCGATACGCGAATGTTGAAATGTTCGGCAACCCGCTTTTGAATTTCCTCGATGGTGACGCGCCGGTCATTGGCGCGCAACAGGTCGTGCAGCACTTCCTGGGTGGTTTCCAGCGTCAATTCACGGCCGATTAGCTGGGTGTGGGCGGCCACCCGGTTGAGCGCGCCTTCCAATTCCCGGACGTTGGCGGTGATCTTGTGGGCCAGAAATTCAAGCACCTTGCGCGGCGCATCGATTTGCATCTGCTCGGCCTTGGATTCGAGAATGGCGAGACGAAGCTCGTAGGTGGTGGCATGAATATCGGCAACCAGGCCGCAATTGAGGCGCGATTTCAGCCGATCCTCGACGCCTTCCAGATCCGAGGGCGATTTGTCCGCCGACAAAATGATCTGGCGTCCCTGATCGACAAGCGCGTTGAAGGTATGGAAAAATTCTTCCTGGGTCGCATCGCGCCCACCAATAAACTGGACATCGTCGATCATCAATACATCGACCGAACGGAATTGATCCTTGAAATCGACGGTGTTTTGTTCGCGCAACGCGCGTACAAACCGGTACATGAATTTTTCCGCCGACAGGTACATGACGGTGCGCGCCGGATCGCGCTGCTGAATTTCCCAGGCGATGGCGTGCATGAGATGGGTCTTGCCGAGACCGACGCCGCCGTAAAGGAACAATGGATTGAACGGCACCGATTGCGCCTCGGCGACGCGGCGCGCGGCGGCATAGGCAAATTCATTGGGCTTGCCGACGACAAACTTGCTGAAATTAAAGTGCGGGTCGAGGGGCGCCGAAATGTCGCTGCCCACGGACCAGCCTTTCGCCTGTGGACCATTGGCCGCGCCACTGGATGCGCCATCGGCCTCGGCGCCGCGCGCCTCGATTTCATTTCCTTCGGCCGCGTCCCTGGCCACCGCTTTTGATTTCGGCAGAATCCGCACCTCGATCGAATGCACGCCCGCATTTTCGCCGGCCCAAAGCTCCTTCAACCGATCGAGGTAATTGGCTTCAACCCAATCACGCATAAAGCGGCTGGGCACGCTCAAGCGCACTTCGCTGCCTTCCATTCCGGAAACCGACATCGGTTTCACCCAGTTCTCGAAGGCGGTGTCGCCGATTTCGGCCTTGAGCCGGCTCGAGACCCGGTACCATTCCGTTTGAAGTTGCTGATTATCGCGTCCCGTGTTCATTCAAATGCCAGCCAACAAATAATTACCCGCCTGGACGCTAGAACCGAAAATATGGTCCGCCGAACCGATATCTGGCATCCCGAACAAATTTTCAGAGGCAAACAATTAGAAGACATCTGCCCCCCCGGAGTAGTCCCAGACATGAGCGAATATTTTCACCCACAAGCCGGATGAAACGCTCCGGCCGAAGCCTTATTGGTATTTAGATTTTTATTGGGAATTCTTTTATAATTCCAAGTATCCCTCGTTTAATACTTAGATATTCAATTTTTTACTGAAATTACCCAACCCTAGAAGCTTCCGACGAATATTTTGCAAGTCATGCGCTGTTCGAAATCTTTGGATTTTCATTACCGCGCGACAATGCAAATCTACTCGCCAATACATTTTGATTCAATAGGACCGAAAAGAGAACGTGCAAAATAATGTCCTTGACAGGTTCGCTAATTTAGAATCCTGCGACCAAAAATGTGTCCAACGCGGAGCCTGGCACGCGCGCCCATCAAAAAAGCCGCATTCCCAGAATGCGGCTGTTGCATGTTCGAAGGTGGACCGGATCAGGCTTCGAGCGCCTTGATCCGCGCCGACAGGCGCGACAAGGTCCGCGACGCCTTGTTGTGGTGCATGACCCCTTTTTGCGCGCCGCGCATGATCTCGGGCTGGGCATTCTTGAAGGCGTCCTTGGCCGCCGCCGCATCACCGCTTTGGATGGCTTGCTCGACCTTCTTGATCGAAGTCCGCACCGCGCCGACACGGTCTCGATTGACGAAGGCCTGACGCGCCGTACGCCGGATGCGTTTCTTTGCCGACCGGATATTGGCCATTAATTCTCTTCCAAGTCACAGGGTTTGAAGGCCGGGGTTATATAAGGGGGCCAGGGGCGCGTCAACCCCCGGAAACGAACGGCAGGCGTGCAGAATAAGCGTTCCCGGGCAACGGCTTCAAGGCGCCCGGGCGGGCACCGGCGCCAGCCTGAAGCGCACCCTGATCCGTCCGCCGGGCAGCGCCGATATCACCAGCTTCAGGCTTTCATCTTCGCGGCGGAAATTACCTTCCGATAGTCTCTGCCAGCCCAATTGCGGAAGCGTCGCGGCATAAAATGCATGCACCGACTTTTTATCCAAGCCGCCGGACGCGGTTGCGACGACGATGCGCCCGTGCGGGGTATCGAACACCACCGGCCCTTCGCTATCGCCGCCAAGGCCGTCCATCATCGGCAAATCGGCGATGCCGGGAACGAACTGGGCCGCCGCTGGCGGGGCGGCCGCCAAGACTGTCGCCAAGACCACGGCGCCGGCGAGGCGGCGCAGAAAATTCCCAGCGCCGGTTACCCGGCGCACAAAGTTCATGGCCCCTATCTCTGGCGCCGCGTGCAATAGAACGTCGACCGGCCGGCTTGCACCAATCTCCGGATACCGCCGGTTTTTTCGACATCGCACACACATCCGGGACATGCTTTCCCCTCGCGTCCATAGACACTGAATTGATGCTGAAAATAGCCCATTGCGCCGTCGGGTGAAACATGATCGCGCAAACTGGTTCCGCCGGCGGCGATGGCGTCGGCAAGGACACCGCGAATCGCAACCGCCAATTTTTCGGCACGCCCGCCTTGCACCGTCCCCGATTTCCGCTTCGGCGAAATGCCGGAACGAAACAAGCTTTCAGAGACATAAATATTGCCGAGCCCGGCGACGATGCGCTGATCCATCAGGGCAGCCTTGATCGGACTGGCGCGGCCCTTGAGCCGGCGCGCCAATTCTTGCCCGTCGAAGCGGTTGGAAAGCGGATCGGGACCCAGATTGCGCAACAATTTGTTCTCGGTAATGGTGTCCCGATGGTCCAAAAGCAAGGCGCCGAAACGGCGTGAATCGGTAAAACGGACGCAGACGCCGGCATCGGTCAGCAAATCCATATGATCGTGCCGGCCCGGCGGCGGCGGCGTTTCCCGCCAAATCGTCATATGCCCGGTCATGCCGAGATGAATTATGGCCACACCGCCGCCGGTCATTTCCATCAGCAGGTATTTGGCGCGCCGGCGTAAACCGAGCACGCGGTCTCCGACCAGGCTTTTGGCCAAATCCTTGGGCACCGGCCAACGCAACTTGGCGGTGCGCACCTGCACCTCGGTAAGCGTGGCGTTTTCCAGTACCGGCGCCAAGCCACGGCGCACGGTTTCGACCTCGGGCAGTTCGGGCATGGCAACAAAGTAGCGGTTTTGGAAGTCTTCGGCTATGGTCCAGCCATGTCCGAGGACCCATCTTCGAGCGCTGGCGATAACGGCCGGACGCCAGCGGCCCATTTCGGCCGGCGCAATGTCGCACCGGACGAAAAAACGCGTCTGGTGCGCGGCGTCTTCGATAGCGTGGCGGTCCGCTACGATCTGATGAACGACCTGATGAGCATGGGCGTGCACCGCTTGTGGAAAGCCGAATTGGTGCGCCGGCTGAAACCGGCCGCCCGGGATCGCATCGTAGATATCGGCGGCGGGACCGGCGATATCGCCTTTCGCCTGATGGCGGCGGGCGCCGCGCATGTCAGTATTTGCGACATTAATACGGAAATGCTTGAAACCGGCCGCGGACGCGGCCTCGACCGCGGCCTGGTGCGGGGGCCGGACTGGGTCTGCGGAAACGCCGAAATGCTGCCTTTTTCCGATTCTTCGGCCGACGTGTATGTAACCGCTTTTTGCCTCCGCAATGTTGCGCGCTTAAGCGACGCGCTCTTGGAAGCGCGGCGCGTGCTGCGCCCGGGTGGCAGGTTTTTTTGCCTGGAATTCAGTCATGTCGCGGTTCCGGCCCTCGGCGCCATTTACGACCGATATTCGTTCAGCGTGCTGCCTTGGCTCGGCGAGGCGGTTGCGCGCGACCGCGACGCCTATCTTTATCTCGCCGAAAGTATCCGCCGTTTTCCCGATCAAAAGGCGTTTGCGGCAATGATCGAAACGGCGGGCCTGCAAGGGGCAAAATATCAGAATCTAAGCGGCGGTATCGCCGCCATCCATTGGGCGCGGCGCGTCTAGTTGTCAATGTCAGCCATGATTAATTCGACCAGATACATTGTCCGCCTGTTTCGGATCGCGCGCACCCTTGCCAGATACGATGCCCTGTTCCCGCTGGAAATGGCCGGGGTGGCCCCCGGCCTGGTCGGCGCCGCCAAATTTCTGGCGCGTAAGGATACGGCGGGACGGCGCGGCGAGCGCCTGGCCAGCGCCCTGCAGGAGCTCGGCCCCAGCTTCATCAAACTGGGTCAGGCTTTATCGACACGTTCGGACCTGTTGGGCGAAGAAGTGGCCGCCGATCTGTCCGAACTTCAGGATAACCTGCCGCCCTTTAGCGGCGGCGAAGCGCGCGCCACCATCGCCCGTGAACTGGATGCCGATACCGACAGTCTTTTCCAATCGATCGAGGAAACGCCGCTCGCCGCCGCCTCCATCGCCCAGGTGCATCTGGCGCGAACCAGCGGCGGCGATGAGGTGGCGGTCAAGGTGCTGCGCCCCGGCATCGAACAGGCATTCAGCCGCGATTTTGAGCTATTCCGGTGGCTGGCTGGCCTGCTTGAGCGGACACGGCCAGAACTGAGACGGCTCAAACCGCTGGAAATTATCCGCACCTTCGAGGAAACCGTGCGCATCGAAATGGACCTCCGCCTGGAGGCCGCGGCGGCGGAGGAACTGGCGGAAAATTTTACCGATGATCCCGGTTTTCACGTGCCCGCCGTCGATTGGAGCCGCACCGCACGGCGTGTTTTGACCCTGGAACGCGTCGACGGCATTCCCATTGATGAGCGCCGCGCCCTGATCGAAGCCGGCTTCAATCCAGACGATATCCTGAAGAAGTCGGCGGCGGCCCTTTTCAAACAAGTGTTCCGGGACGGCTACTTCCATGCCGACCAGCATCCCGGCAATCTTTTTGTCGGCGCCGGCGGCGAAATCATTGCCGTCGATTTCGGTATCATGGGCCGCCTCGACAAGCCGACGCGCCGCTATCTCGGCGAAATGCTGATGAATTTCCTGACCCGCGACTATCGCCGCGTCGCCGAAATTCATTTCGAGGCAGGGTACGTTCCAGCCGATAAATCGGTCGAGGCCTTCGCCCAGGCCTGCCGCTTGATCGCCGAGCCCATCCTCGACAGGCCGCAGAACGAAATTTCCATCGCCCGGCTGCTTGCGCAATTATTTCAGGTTACTGAAACCTTCGAAATGGAAACCCAGCCGCAACTTTTGCTTTTGCAGAAAACCATGCTGGTTGCCGAGGGCGTCGGCCGCAAGATCTGCCCGGAGGCCAATATGTGGTTCCTGGCCCAGCCCCTGATCGAAGACTGGATGGCCGAGAATATGGGACCCGAAGCGCAAATCGCCGAGGCCGTAAACGAGGTCGCGGAGGGACTGCGCCGATTGCCTCGGGTGGTCGCCGATATCGAAAAAAGCGCCTCGGCAATCGCCGGCAGCGGGATAAAATTCGATCCCAATTCGGTTCGCAATATGATGGGCGGCGAGCAACGGGGTCAGAGATTCACCTCTCGCGGTTATTTGCTGATCATCGCGATACTTTTACTCATCTTGATTTTTATCTAACAACCCATTGAATAATAAAGAATTTTCCAAACTTGCTAACTCGGCAAGGAAAGGATACATTAATTACATTCTTGATGCGTATTTTATGTGGTAATCCCGATGGGTGATGTTAAACGCGTTCTCCTGATCGTTTCAGGGGGCATCGCGGCATATAAATGCCTGGAACTGATCCGCCTGCTGCGGGGGCGCGAAATTTCGGTTCGCTGTGTCCTGACCGAGGGCGGCGCGCAGTTTGTCACGCCATTGTCCCTGGCCGCGCTTTCGGGCGACAAGGTTTATCAGGATTTGTTTTCGCTGACCGATGAAAACGAAATGGGACATATCGAACTTTCCCGGGATGCCGATTTGCTCTTGGTGGCGCCGGCGACGGCGAACCTATTGGCGAAAATGCGCGCCGGCCTTGCCGACGACTTGGCCTCGACGGCCCTCCTCGCCACCGACAAACCGGTGTTGGCGGCGCCGGCGATGAACGTGCGCATGTGGGAACACCCGGCGACCCGGGAAAATATCCGCGATCTGAAATCCCGGGGCATCGGGTTTATCGGACCGGTCGAGGGCGAAATGGCGTGCGGCGAATTTGGGTTAGGCCGCATGGCCGAACCGGAAGCGATTGCCCAAGCGGTCGCAAAAACCTTGGAAAGCGCCGGCGCGCCGGGTGGCCGGCTTGCCGGAAAACGCGCCGTTGTCACCAGCGGACCCACCCACGAGGCGATCGACCCGGTGCGCTATCTGGCAAACCATTCATCGGGGCGCCAAGGCCATGCCATCGCCCGCGCCCTGGCCGCCGAGGGCGCCGATACCGTCCTTATCAGCGGGCCGACTCAGCTTCCGGACCCGGCCGGCGTATTGGTGCGCCATGTCGCCTCGGCGCTGCAGATGCTGGAGGCCTGCGAAGCCGAATTACCCGCCGATATCGTGGTCTGCGCGGCCGCCGTCGCCGATTGGCGGGTCCAGGACCAGCCTCGCCAAAAGCTCAAGAAAAACGGCAAGGCAGCGGTTATTCAACTGATCGAAAACCCCGATATCCTGGCCACCCTCAGTAAACCGTCCACAAGCCGGCCCCGGCTTGTGGTCGGCTTTGCGGCGGAAACACAAAACATCATCGACCATGCCATCGGCAAGCGTGATGCCAAGGGCTGCGATTGGATCATCGCCAATGACGTAAGCCCCGAATCCGGCACCTTCGGTGGCGACACCAACACGGTGCATCTGATCGACGAGGCCGGCGTCGAGGATTGGCCGACGCTGACCAAGGATGAGGTCGGCCGGCGCTTGGCGGAACGCATTGCCCTTCACCTCGGAGGCCAAGGCCGATGAGCGGAATTGGCGTCGGCATACAGCGCCTTGCGCATGCGCGCGAATTGCCGCTGCCGGAGGCCGCGACGCCATTATCGGCGGGCGTCGATCTGATGGCGGCGGTCGATGCGGCGGTCGAATTACAGCCGGGCGAGCGTAAAATCATCCCCACCGGCTTCGCCATTGCGCTGCCCCGGGGTTATGAGGCGCAGGTGCGGCCGAGGTCCGGTTTGGCGGCCCGGCACGGGATAACGCTGGTCAACGCGCCGGGCACCATCGATGCCGATTATCGCGGTGAAATCGGCGCCATCATGATCAATCACGGCAACCAGCCGTTCCGCGTCGAACGCGGCATGCGCATCGCCCAACTGGTGGTTGCGCCGATCAGCCGCGTTGTCTGGGAAGAAACAGATGAATTGTCCGGCACCGAACGCGGCAGCGGCGGTTTCGGCTCGACTGGAGTTGCCGCCAAGGACGCCGGGTAAAAACCATGTTCAAACTTTCAAGAAAAGTTCTATTTGCCATCGAGGCGGTCGTCGATATCGCCTATCATTCCGGTGGCCAACCGGTGCAAAGCAAGGAAATAACCCGCCGCCAGGGTATTCCGCGCCGCTATCTGGAACAGGTGCTGCAACGCCTGGTCCGCGCCGACATTTTGGTCGGTGTCCGCGGCCCGCGCGGCGGTTACAATTTGGCGCGTGAAAGGCGGCGCGTATCGGTCGGCGAAATCATCCGCGTCGTGCGCGCCCTGGAGACGGCGTCCGATCCGCTGGAATCGGCGGATGGTTCGGAACTGGCCGAATCGGTTATCCGGCCGCTGTGGGGAGAATTGCAGAACGAGCTGATGGAACGCCTGGACGATCTCTCGGTCGACGAATTGTGCAACCGCGCTCATCAAGAAGGGGTGGAAAGCGAGGGCCGCCAGTATATCGATTTTTCGATTTGAGCCGTCCGCAGTGGGAACCAAGATGAGCGAAACCGGCACCGGCGAGAAATTTGATGGCGGAAAATTTCACGGTGGAATATACGACAGCATTGTCGATACCATCGGCAACACGCCCTTGATCCGTATTGACCGGCTGGCCCGCGAAGAGGGTTGCCTCGCCGAAATCGTCGGCAAATGTGAATTTTACAATCCGCTGTCATCGGTCAAGGACCGGATCGGCAACGCGATGATCGAAACCGCGGAACGCGAAGGTTTGCTCAAGCCGGGCGCGCTGATCGTCGAACCGACCTCCGGAAATACCGGAATTGCCCTCGCCTTCGTGTGTGCCGCCAGGGGTTACAGGCTTATCCTGACGATGCCGGAAAGCATGTCGTTGGAACGCCGCAAGATGCTTCTTTTGTTGGGCGCCGGGATCGAACTTACGCCGCCGGAGCAAGGCATGCCTGGCGCCATCCGGCGGGCCGAGGAAATTTGCAATGAAAATCCCGGCGCTTTCATGCCGCAACAATTCTCGAACCAAGCTAACCCTGAAATCCACCGCCTTACCACGGCCGAGGAAATCTGGAACGATACCGAGGGCCGTATCGACGCGGCGGTCATCGGCGTCGGCACCGGCGGCACCCTGACCGGCGTCGCCGAAGTGATCAAAAGCCGAAAACCTGAATTCCTGGCCTTCGCCGTTGAGCCCGAGAACAGCCCGGTGATTTCCGGCGGCGTTCCCGGCGCCCATCAAATCCAGGGGATCGGTCCGGGGTTCGTGCCCGACAACCTCAACACCGGGATAATCGACGAAGTAATCCAGATCGGCAACGAATCGGCGTTTTCGATGGCGCGCCGGGCGGCGCGGACCGAAGGCCTGCCGGTCGGCATCTCTTCGGGCGCGGCCATTGCCGCGGCGCTCGAAATTGGACAACGCCCCGAGATGGAAGGCAAATTGATCGTCGCCGTATTGCCATCCTTTGCCGAACGCTACCTGACAACGCCGCTGTTCGACGGCCTCGCTTAAGTTTTCCGCCGCACCGGCCCTGGACCCGCCCTGAACCCGCCTTGGACCCGATTGATGGACGATCAAGAACTGAAACGATACGCCCGCCACATCCTGCTACCGGAAATCGGTGGCCCGGGCCAGGCGAGGCTTCTGGGTGCGCGGGTACTTGTGATCGGCGCCGGCGGGCTGGGATCGCCGGTAATTCTGTACCTGGCGGCCGCCGGCATCGGCACCATCGGCATCATCGATGATGACGAAGTCGATCTATCAAACTTGCAGCGCCAGGTGGTTCATACGACGGCGCGCATCGGCGCCGCCAAGACCGAAAGCGCGCGCCAAGCGGTGGCGGCCATCAATCCCGGCATTACGGTGAACCTCCTGAATAAACGTCTGACCCGGGAAAACGCCGCCGCCATCATCGCCGAATACGATATCGTCGCCGACGGCAGCGATAATTTCGAAACCCGCTTCCTGGTCAACGACGCCTGTTACCTGGCCGGCAAAACACTGGTCTCGGCGGCGATCCTGCGCTTTGACGGACAATTGAGCACCTTCAAGGCGCATGCCGGCGAAGACCATCCCTGTTACCGCTGCCTGTTTCCGGAACCGCCGCCGCCGGACCTGGTGCCGAGCTGCGCCGAAGCCGGGGTCCTGGGGGCATTGTGCGGAATCATGGGATCGCTGCAGGCGGCCGAGGTAATCAAGGAAATTACCGGCGCCGGCGACAGCCTCTCGGGTTCGCTGTTGATTTTCGACGGGCTCAGGACCGATTTTCGAAAAATCAAGATCCGCCCCGATCCCGGCTGTGCATTGTGCGGCCCGCAAGCCACCATTCACGGTCTTGGCGCATAAAACCGGGAAATTAATTAGATCAGGCTGGAAAGAACCCGGTCGGGCGGCTTATGGCCGTCGATGAACGCCTTTACGTTGACGATGACCTTTTCGCCCATGTCGATCCGGCCTTCCAGGGTGGCGGACCCCAGATGCGGCAGCAGCACCACGTTTTCCAGCTCGAGAAGGGCCGGATGGATGGCCGGTTCGTTCTCGAAGACATCCAGTCCGGCGCCGGCGATGGCGCCTTGATTCAAGGCATCGGCCAGAGCTCCCTCATCGATAATACCGCCGCGCGATGCGTTGACGATAAAGCAATGAGGCGGCAGCCGGGCCAGGCGTTCGGCGGACAATAGATGGTGCGTTTCCGGCGTCAGCGGGCAATGGACCGACAGAATATCCATATGGCCGATCATCTGGTCCAGGTTTTCCCAATAGGTCGCCTCGAGCTCGGCTTCCAATTCATCGCCGACCCGGTGGCGGTTGTGATAATGCACGGCCAGACCGAAGCCGCGCGCGCGGCGCGCCAGCGCGGTGCCGATACGGCCCATGCCGATAATGCCGAGCCTTTTCCCGTTGATGCGGTGGCCGAGATGCTGGGTCGGCGCCCAGCCGGGCCAGCCGCCGCCGCGCAACATCCTTTCGCCCTCGCTCATGCGGCGCGGCCCCATGAGGATCAGCGCCATGGTCAGATCCGCCGTATCCTCGGTCAGCACATCGGGCGTATTGGTAACAATCAACCCCTTATCGCTGGCCGCATCGAGGTCGATATGGTTGACGCCAACACCGAAATTGGCGATCAGTTTCAGATTGGGACCGGCATGCCCGATCACCTCCGCGTCCACATTATCGCTGACCGTCGGCACCATGACATCGGCGGTTTCGAAGGCGATGCCAAGTTCATCCTGGCTGAACGGCTGGTCATCGAGGTTCAGTTGGGCATCGAACAGTTCCATCATCCGCGTTTCGACGGCGTCGGGAAGCTTGCGCGTAACAATCACTTTCGGCTTTTGCGCCACTGTTCAATCCCTCCCCTCGAATTACGGCAACCGCCATGCCAGCCCGCAGCACCCTAGTCTAGATTCCATGCCAAGGTGGTCAAGGCGCGCGCCTATCATTTATAATGAGCGCGTCGCAAAAAGATTTCGATGCAAGGACCGAAATGACCCGCACGCGCATTTTATTCCTGTCGCTTCTGGCAATTGCCCTCGGTTTCGCCGCGGCGCCGCAAGGTTTGGCGCAAGGCGCCAAGTCGGCCAGCAAGCTGCCGGTGCCGCGCTACGTTTCGTTGCGTGCCGGCGAAGTTAACATGCGTACCGGCCCCGGTGTCCGCTATCCGGTCGACTGGGTCTACAAGCGTAAGAACATGCCGGTCGAGGTCATCGCCCAATTCGGCACCTGGCGGAAGGTCCGGGATTTTCAAGGCGCCCAGGGCTGGATTCACCAGAGCATGCTGAGCGGCGCGCGCTTCGCCACCATCACCGGGCAAACGCGCACCATGCGCCGCCAGGCGGATTCCAAATCCGCTCCGGTGGCGCGTATCGAACCGGGCGCCATCGCCGAACTGTTGAGCTGTCCCGAAGGCACCGGCTGGTGCAAGGTCTCCGCCGGCCGCTACCAGGGCTGGCTGCGGCGGGTCGAGTTCTGGGGCCTTTATCCGCGGGAGAGTATTAAATAAGGATGCAGCCTGATTCCCAAAAAAGAAGTTTGAACCACAGAGATCACAGAGGACACAGAGAAAGAATTATTGCGCGAAGCGCCTTCCCTTTTTCTTCTCCGTGGTCTCTGTGAGCTCTGTGTTAAATCCTTCTTTTTCTTTTTGGTGCGACACTTTTTCCAAAAATCGACCATACCGTTTCATCACTATTCCTAACGGTTCCTAACGGTTTATACCGGTTCCAAACGAAGCAGCCCACATGGGGATGGCAGGGTCCAGCCTGCGTAGCCGAAGCTACTTCGGCGGAGCGGGCTCGGCCATGTGGGCGTCGAACTTGCCCGGACCTATATTCGCGGGCACCCAACATAACCGAGCGCAAAGATACCCTCTCACGAACACGGGCGCTGCCCGGCGTGGGATATATGATGGAACATGACTGACGCCCGGCTGGCCATCCCGGCCAGCCCCAGCCGGGCTGCTTCCTTACCTATTCACAATGACAAAGAGCACTTCTTCTTATTTAGCCTGCGGCGGGCCGGTCGCTAGTGGAGGCAAACGAAGCAGCCTGCCTGGGGATGGCATGGTCGGCTTGGCAGGCGTGAGGCGGGCTCGGACATCAAAACGTTAAAAAGTAAACTGTCACCGAATTCACCGAATTACGTGTCCTGGGCTGCGAATGGCCGGCTTTAAGGTCGTGGATCGCGGCTTTATTTCAGGGGCGTTTGTTTCCGTCAGTTCGTTAGCTTCAGTTCGAAATAGTCGGCGTCCGAGCGGGACAGGATTTTGAAACTCCTTGCTGGATCCTGCCGCCCAGAACTTGTAAAACTACCACTCAGAACCACGTTAACATGACAATATTTCCCATCCGGGGTCCAACCGGTGGCGGCCGGGAGATCTTTCCAGTAAAATGGCTGTCTACCGCTACCGGCTACCCGCTCACGTCTTTTTGGTACTTTGCATGTGTAGAGAGTTTTCGGGCTGGCGCCCCCGAACCCGCCTGTGGGAATGTTTGTCTGATGAAGTTTCCCACCGGTGTTCTGACGCCAGACAACCCCCTGCGTGCTTGTCGCCAATCGGTATTGCCCGGTGCTGTACTTGTTGCCAAATTCTTCATCGGCAGTAGAAATCACGCATTTTCCCCCATACCCCACCAATCCGGGCACAAAACTGCCTTCGTAATCAAAGGTGCAAAGACTGTTAGTTGTTCCAGTGGCGAACCTTTGGTTCACGGGCGGCAGAGAGTTGGGAGTTACCAGCTTCCACGTCGGACCGGAGTTTTCCTGCTTCACCGGCGCGAAAACGGCATTATGCCGCTCTTTGCAGTCCACCTGGGTCGGCGGAACAAAGCCGTACCTAAACGGTGGTTCGGTGCACAGTTTGGTCTGGGCATTCTTGATGATGATGCCGCCTGGTTGATTGTTTATATCCCACCACTGGTAATCCAATTGGGTACAGACCACCTCGATCATTTTGGCGCCATGGGCGTAACTGCTCGGTTGCAGGCACTTTCCCGTCGCGCGGTTGATGAATTTCACATAACCTCGGATATCGACGGAGTAGTCGAAACGTGTAGCTTTGTTGCAGGCCGTCATCGGAACCTCACCTTTAGCATTGGCGGGGCCGACGCAGAGGCCGAGTTGGTCATTTCTCAAGACGATATTGTCGGCGTGATATTTGGGCGTAACGCTGTCAGCCAGACGATAAACCTGGTTGGCGGCGCCGGTACAGGGTTTCCATTCGGCCTTGGCGACGCCGGGATAGGCGCTGGAATTGGTGAAATGCAGGCAATGGTTGGTCGCCAGATTAGCCATCTGCATCCAGCCGTCGCCGTGTTTTAAGACCTTCCAATAGTATTCCTTTCTATTATGGCATCTGTTGGCGAGGATCTTGCCGTCGCCTTGGAACTGGGGCTCCAGGAAGGTGAAGGAGCCCTCTTTCGGCAGCTTGGGATCACTGAATTTTGTTTCGACTTCCACCCATTTGCCCTCCGGTACAAGGCAATCGCCTTTCTGTTGATTGCGGATTATGACGTAACCGCCCTTAGGCTTGGTGTGCGGGGCGCCCGACACCGGTTCGGTGAACCACTTTTGGGTTGCAGCGTTAGCGCAAATACCTTCCTCAATCCCGCCGCCGGCGTTGGTCAGACAAAGCCCCGTATGCCCGACCTCGATCAGCTCGTTGGTGAAGGTCTCGCTTCTTTCGCTGTCCAGCGGGCTTCTGTTCTCCGCCAATTGCGCCTTCAGAAATGTCGTGTTGTAGGCGGCGATGCGTTCCTGGATGGCTTTCGCCGTCTT
Source organism: Rhodospirillaceae bacterium (assembly GCA_002687515.1). GTDB lineage: Bacteria > Pseudomonadota > Alphaproteobacteria > Rhodospirillales > UBA2165. Next base: position 46,512 of record NZAK01000010.1, on the reverse strand, counting down.
GTTGTAGCCGCTGAATTCTGTTTTGTATTTTGCCAGTTCAACGTTCCTTTTCGCGCTCTTCTTGTCCATCAAGGTGCTGATCGCGCCTTTTAGTTTTTGTTTCAGCGGGCCGGGGATATCACTGATGCCTTTCTCGACCAGGTGCTCAAGGGCATAAAGGCCCATCAGGCCCAATTGCTCCACATCGTAGCCGAGATCCTTGATCTTGAAGGCGAAGGTGTCTTTGATATTGGCGCCGAACAGTTCGGCGTCCAGGGTTAAATCCACCGGCGTATCGGTTTCGATAATGCCTCTGAGATCACCCTTGAACTCGGCTTTGTGGATGTTGATGGAGTGTTTCAAATCCTTTGTCAGTTTATCCACCGCTTTTTTCATGAAGCCGTCCAGATCGTCCGCCCCTTCGAGGGCTTTCTCGGCCACATAAAGCAGGCCCTTGGCCGTATCGCGTTCGCCGATAAGCACCGCGACCTTGGGATCGAGGTCAATAGGGAAGTGAGAAATCAAGGTTTTCACGAAATCGAGCGCCGCATCGGCAACGCGAAGTTCCCCCTTGGTCCAGCCGATATGGATGCCCCACCTGGTCCGGCACGGCCATTTGCCCCAGCCGTGGCAACTGTGGTATTTGCCCCATTGATATCTGAGCCTGCCGTTAAGCCCGTTGACCCGGTTTTCGGCGCTTTGCACCCTGGCTTCGGCGGCCGCCTTTTCCTTGCGCACCTTGGCGCGCTCGGCGTTGATCTTTTTGGTCCAGCCGTTGACCGCAGTTTGCTGCGTCTTGATGGCGTTTCTGGCGTTATTAAAATCCGTGCTCAACCCGGTGAACACACCGTCCAGCGACTTGCGCGCCGGGCCGGAGATGAACTTGCCGATGTCCAACTGGAACTTTCCGTCCATGGAGAAGTCGGCGTCCTTGAAGCTGGGTTTGGTGGCGCTGATATCGACGCCGGACAGCGTCATGTCGGATGTCATGGAGAAGTCCGGCCCGAACCTCAACTTCGCGTCAAGCGTGATGCCGTTCTTGCCGAAAGCGACCTTGAAGCGTTCCTTAATGCCCAAAAGTTCTATATCGGAATCGATTTTCAGGGTCGGCACCGACTTGAGCCCGATTTTCATCGTAAAGTCATTATTCTTCAAATGCAGCGGGCCGAGGTTCAAATTATCGATCTTGGCGTCGGCGAGAATGCCGTTGGTCGGGCTGACCGCCATTTCCATGGAGCCGAGTTCGTGCCCAAGCCAGTTCATCGCCCCTTGCAAGGCAAATCCCTCGCTCCCCTTCAAAGGCGAATTTTTGCCGGGGATGTGCAAGTCAGGGTCCGAGCCCCCCGGCGTGACGAAGGCAAACTTGACTTTGGTATAGGTCGGCAGGATGCCCTCCGGAAGATCCAGCTTGAAGTCACCGCCCATCATGGCGATGGCGATTTCCTCCATGAAGAACATATCGACCTGATCGGCGCTGCCGACGAAGGCGACGTCCTGGGGTATGGGACCTTCAAGTTCGACATCGGCGGCGATGGCGTATTTTTTGCCGGTGACTCTAATCGAGCCGTCGAAACCAAGATGCAGGGCGCCGTCCTCGACGATGCCGAGATCAAAGCCGACCTCGTACATTGTGAAGCCGGGAATGCCGAAAGGATGTTTCCAGCCTTTATTGTCCTTCATGTCGGCGACGATTTTGACGTCGATTTTCTCGTCCTGGATTTCCAGCGCCGTCTTGGCCTCGAACAGCAGTGTGTCACCGTGAATTTGGGCGATAATATCAACGCCGATGCCGAACTCGATATCGAACTGGCCAGCACTTTCGGTGGCGATCATCGAGAATACGGCCTCGACACCGGGCTTCGACTTCATCCACTTGGGTTGGCGCTTGGCCCCGGTGTGTCCGCTTAAGGCTACCTTGACGTCGAGCCTGGCCGGCCCGCCGAACATGCCGCCGATGTCGCCGGTCAGGATCACCCGCTCCTGGCTTAGGCCCATGCGCGAGAAGGCGTCGGCCATTTTGCCCTTTGACTTTTTGTGCTCAAAAGCGGCGATCAGGCTGAGGCCGCGATCAACATCGATATTGGCCGCGTCCTTGCCGTAGATATCCTTCAGGGCGTCCCGGGCGATGGGTGAGAAACTCTTTAACGGGCCCTGCAACCCGTCCTTGGACAGCACGATGTGTTTCAGGGGCGTGTTCTTCAGCGGCGGCACGATCTCGGTAATGACGAAGTTGTCCTGACGCACGATCAGGTTCCAGCCCGAGCCGTGGAAAAGAAATACGTCCAGGTCTTTCTTAGCCCCGAAATCGGTCTTCGCCTCGATGCCGTGCTCGGACACTTTTATGGTGTTGATCTCGAAATGGCTGGCGTTGGGGATATCCTTGATTTCCGGGATATCGGACAGCTTCAGCGGCCCGTCCAACTCGAAAGAGGCGTCGGTAATTTTGCCGTTTTTCTCGTGTATATCGACTTTCACATCCAGGCGCGAATGGCTGCCGATATCGGTCTTGGCGGCGATCTTGATGTCGTACTTGCCCTTCTTTTTGTCGACATCCAAAGTCAGGCTGTCAAGTTCCAGCCAGTGGATGCCCAGCGGATAGGTCCACTTTTTTGTCGTGCTGCCTTTGAAGACGAGTTCCGACTTGTCAAATTCCACGTCAACGTTGAAGGCAACCGTGTCTCTTTTCACATGAACGTCGGCATCGCCGGAAATGCCCACGTCAATGCCGCGCTTTCCGTCGGGCGTCTTGCCCTTGACCTTCAAACGAGCATTTTTAAACGTCAGGAAATTGGAAACTTCCGGAATGTGCGGAGTCGGTATTTTGATATTCAGATCAAGGTTATCGAGTATCTCGTTCTTGATCGCCGAGCCACTTAAATTCTTGGCGAACGCCTTGGGGCTGAAGCCGCCATTCAGTGGCAGTTTCAGATCAGTGACCCCGGCTTTCTTCAGAAGTTTGGCCATCTCCCCGGAAGGATGGACATTCATATGGCCGAATATGTTAAGGCCGGGCTTGATCGTCGGGTTCGAATTGGATTTTTGAACCCACGCGCGAGCATTTCCCACAAGTCCCGTACCGCTCAAAGCGGATGATTGCTCCGGACTGTAGAGGGCGACGACTTCTGAGAAACCAACGTCCTTGAGAGGCGTGCTCCCGGCGCCCGGAATCAAGTCCGTAAGGGGCATTTTGTCCAGATAAGCGGCAACAAAGTGACCCCCGACCTTATACGCCTTCTGGACCTCGAAAAAGGTATTCACGCCCTTGAGCTTGCCCTGGAGCCACATCCGCCCCGGCAATATATCGATTGTATCAAGTTCGACTTCTGACAGGCCGGGAATATTGCCCACGGACAAGTCGGCCAGGATCAGTTTGGTTTTGGCGGTGATCACGGCGGACGGGCCTTCATTTGCATGGAGGCTAAAGACGACATCGACCTCTTTGTTTTTCAGTTTCGATTTGGCGTCGATCGCCGCGTCCCACTTGCCGCCTTTTCTGGTGGCGGTAAACTTCATATCGGTCAGGGTCAGTGAGGCGGCCAGCGCCAGTGTGGCCTTGTCCTTCGATTCCGCCGTGATCGTCGCCGTCCACTGCTTGCCCGGGTCGCCGGCCAGGATGCCGAAGCTGAAACGGTGTTTCCTGGAACCGATCTTCATATCGAGCCCGCCTGTGACGCCGGCGAAGATCTTGGGCTTGCCCTTGACCTCGCGCCCGACGATGGCGAGGCGCGCGCTGCTGACACTGACGATGTTCGGCATGCCTGGAATGCGCAGCTTCGGCAGCGGCAGGTCGAGCTTCAGGCCCGTCAACAACCGATCCTTGATCTTCTGGCTGGCGGTCTTCAGATCATGCTTGAACAGGTCAGCCGGAAAGGCGGCGGCCAGAGGCAGGGCGACCCGGTTGTGGCCCATGGTGCGCAGCACGTCCTTGATGGCGCCGGCCGATTGGAAATTACCCTGGCCGAACAGGTTGAGCCCTTCCTTCAGCGAGACATGGCTGCCCGTATGCTGGACGGCCTTGCGCACATCGGAGGGGAAGCTGGAAGCCGCGATGCGCGGCTTGGCCTTGCCCTTGGGTACGTAGATGAAGGCTATGTCCTTGAAGGAAACACCATCAGCGGGCGTGCCGCGCGGGACCGGCACGACATCGGTCAGCTTGAAATCCTTCGGGACTATGGCGGCCAGCGAAGTCCCATCAACCTTAAAAGCGACCACCGTCGCCGACTTGCCGCGCAGCTTGATCTGGGCCGAGACCGTGGTGCCGGTCTTTTTGAGGTCACGGATGGGAAGGTGATCGAGTCCGGGGATACTGAGGTGGTCGGGAAGAATGTATTTTACATTGAAAGTGGCCTTCGCTGCATCCAGACGAACATCATCGTAATTGATTTGGCCGCGGCCTAGATTCTTGAACTGAACGGTCAGCGGTTTCCCGGCGTTGGGATCGCCGGCGAGAGAATCGTACGTCACGGTCACTTCGGTCCAACCAGCTTTAAGATTGGTCCCGGTTTTGGCGACTAATTGGGTCTTTCCCGCCAATAATTGGACGGAATATTTTACTCCCAGAGAGTTACAGCGGGCGCCGACGCCCACCTTCAAAGTGTAACTATGGCCCTCGGTGATCTTCTCAGCCGTTTTTTGAGAAAGCTCATGCCCGTTCAAATAGGCAACCTGATCGCCGTCGGGGATCCCCTTGATAAAGACGTCCGGCTTTTTGCAGCCTGGTTGACCGGGCGACGGATTCCACGTACCGGCGTCCCGTGCAGTCCATCCTGAGGTTGAGCGTGTAGTGGCTCCGTTTTTTTGCACATCCTTCTCAAACGAATGGTTCTTGATGGTGACGGGTTCCGCCCGAAGCCCGCCTGAGCCCAGCAGAACAATGCCCAACAATAAAATTGAGAAAACGGATTTAATGATCCGCGCGGCAAATCCTAACCGAAGGCAATCACTCATGATCCAGTTCCCCCCCCCAAATAACTGGCTCAGATGCATCACTTCTACTTGTCTTATAACAAATCTACACTCAAAAAGGGTTTCTGCAATGTTTCTGACCCCAGCGTCATAAAAAATTTGGAACTGGAGACTGGAATCGTGTAACTCGAAATGTCAAAATTAAGGGGACACAATACTCAATTATTCCCTTGGGCGCTGATTGGGTTAAAAGAGGTCAAGACTTGGGGATTTATTGGGCCGCGAGATAAGTATTGTGTCCCCTTAATTCTTGGTCCCCTTAATTCGGTCCCCTTAATTCAGCCTCGAACTACGACCTTTATCTTTCTAATTTGACGGCCCGAAAAATATGTCCGGGCGTACCGGACGCCCGCATGGCCGAGCCCGCTCCGCCGAAGTAGCTTCGGCTACGCAGGCCGGGCCCAGCCACGCCTTAGCGGGCTGCGCCCTTTATGCGAAGTCCTCGGCCAACGCCTGGCGGGTGTCGTCGGCCATGACCGTCATGTGGCCGTAATTCGGATGGTTGATGCCGACCAGGATGCGCGTGCCGGGGGCGCGGAATTTCTCGATTTGCTCCGCCGTAAAATGGAAGTGGACGAACTGGATCGATGATGCCTTGCCGGCGGCGTTGGTCCGCTCGACATCCTGTTCCGGCCGCGAAGTGACGGTTTCGCCGTCCACCTCGATGATCATGGTTTTCTCGACGCCGCCAAGATCGGCAAGGAAAGCCGCCCGTTTATTCGGCTCGTCGATTTCGAACATGACCGTGGCGACCAACTCGTCGCCCTTGGGCACCAGGGGGTTATAGGCCTCAAGCTCGTCGCTCAGCTGTTCGTCGCCGCCCTTTTCGATACGCAGCATTTCCTGGATCTGGTACCACATGGTATCGAAGTTTTCGAAATAGAAGGTGGCGTAGGGCCCGACATGCAAGCGCCGCTTTTTTTTCGCCCGGACAATGGCGTCGCGCCGGTCGGCGCGCACCGCTTCGTAGGCTTCCATCTCGAGAATGTCGGCGCGGGTAATTTCGGTCTTGCCTGCCATGCTCGTTTTTATCCCTCAGATCAATCCGTAGGCCAGCGCCATCAGCTGGATAGGATGATGATAGGCGGCAACATTAGTATCAGAATCAGCATCGGAGGAGAGCCGCTCGCGCCCCTGCAGGATATGGTCGCGGGCGAGCGGGCATTCGGAAACCAAGAATTTGGCGCCGCTTTCCCTTGATTGCCGCGCCGCCGGGCGGCCGACCTTGAGCGCCACCTCGAAATTTTTCCTCATCACGCCCCACGATCCGCCGTGGCCGGAGCAACGCTCGATCAGCCCAACCTCGGCGCCGGGAATAAGTTGCAGCATGGCCTCGGCCTTGGCGCCCATGTTCTGGGCCCGTGCGTGGCAGGCGAAATGCAGCGAGACGCCGCCACCCAGCGGCTCCAGTCCAGGCGCCAGCCCTTCGTTCCGGGAAATGTCGACGACATATTCGGAGATGTCGAATACCGCCTGGCTCAGGCGTTTGACATTTTCATCATCGGGCACGATCAACGGCCATTCGAATTTCATCATCAGGGCGCAGGACGGCACCAGGGCGATGATGTCATGGCCCTTATCGATCCACCGCACCAGATCGGCGGCGATGCTCTTGGCGCCGGCGGCAACGCGTTCGATATCGCCTTGCTCCAATTGCGGCATGCCGCAACAGCCGGGGTAGGCAATTTCGGTCTCGACGCCGTTTTGGGCCAGAACCGCGCGCGCCGCGGCGCCGATGCCGGGATTGTTGTAATTGACGAAACAGGTCGCATAGAGGGCGGCCTTGCGGCCATTTGCCGGCGCCTGCCGATTGACCCCGGGCGCCGGTAGTTGATCGAATGTCCGGCCGTGATATTTCGGCAGTTCGGCATCGCGGTGCACGCCGGCCACCTTTTCGAGGAGCGGGCGGGTCAGCCCGTTGCCGCGCCTCGACGCCCAATTGGCGAGGCCGGAAAATTTTCCGGCCAGCTTGCCGTTGCGGTCGGTTTCGGTCAGTTGGCGATGCATGGCGCCAACCTTGCCCTCGCCGAATTCCTTGACCCGGACGCGCAGCATCAAATGGGGAAAGTCGAGATCAAATTCGTGCGGCGGCACATAGGGACATTTGGTCATGAAGCACATGTCGCAAAGGGTGCAGGCATCGATGATCGGCTCGAACCCATCGGAGGCGACAGAATCCAGCTCGCCCGATTCCGAGTCATCGATCAGATCGAACAATCTCGGAAAGCTGTCGCACAAGTTGAAGCAGCGGCGGCAGCCGTGACAGATGTCGAAAACCCGGCGCAGTTCCGCGTCCAGCTTGCCGGCATCGGTAAAATCCGCTTCGCGCCAGGGAATCTGGTGGCGAATGGGCGCTTCCAGACTGCCTTCGCCCATGTCGCTTGCTCCTAAATCTTCAAAAAAAACTGGGGGACCCGCGATCGGATCCCCCAATAATACAATCCGATTAAGCGGACTGTTAATTTAGATCACCTGTTCGTGGTTTACGAGCCCAGGGTGTCGAAGGCCTTCTGAAAACGTCCGGCGTGGGATTTTTCGGCCTTGGCCAGGGTTTCGAACCAATCGGCGATTTCGTCGAAACCTTCCTCGCGGGCGGTCTTCGCCATGCCCGGATACATGTCGGTATATTCGTGGGTTTCACCGGCAACGGCGGCTTTCAGATTGTCGGCGGTGGTGCCGATCGGTTCGCCGGTGGCCGGGTCGCCGGTTTCCTCGAGATATTCCAGATGGCCGTGCGCGTGGCCGGTTTCACCCTCGGCGGTGGAACGGAAAACGGTGGAAACGTCGTTGTAACCTTCGATGTCGGCTTTTTGCGCGAAATAGAGATAACGGCGATTGGCCTGGGATTCCCCGGCAAACGCGGCTTTAAGATTTTCTTCGGTTTGAGTTCCTTTGAGCGAAGGCATCAGGCCCCTCCCTGCAAGAGTGTCATGGATAATGGAATACGCGGCGCCGCGCCGGAAAAAGGCGCAACGCGCTCAATATGCCGAAGCCGACACAAACTGTCAACAAATACTTGAAGTATTCTAAATTATCGAATAGTTGGTTGATAAATATTATTAATTTATTCTATTAACACGAACGATAACGTCCACGCTGCTGACTTCCATGCCTTCTGGCGCGGTCGGCATGCGCTTGATCTCGATATCGGCTTCCGGAATATCGACAAGATCGCGGCGCTCTTCAACATACATGTGGTGATGGTTTTTCACGTTGGTATCGAAATAGGACCGGCCCGAATCGACCACGATCTCGCGCAGCAGGCCGGCTTCGGTGAACTGATGCAGCGTGTTGTAGACGGTGGCCAAGGAAACCCGCATTCGATTTTTCAAGGCTTCGCCATGCAGCATCTCGGCGCTGACGTGCCGATCCCCGGCGCCATCGAATAATAGTTTCGCCAAGGCCAGTCTTTNCCGTGTCGGGCGCAAGCCGACGGCGCGAAGCCGTTCGAGTACCTGACTGTAGGGCCGTTGCATATCCATGGAGATCACCATACAATTTTTGACGCTCTAGTATGCCGATAACCCTTAATTAATCAAGGGATTATATGGCTTTTTACAAAATTGGCCAACTGTTAGAGCGGTTCCTATCTATCCGGACCCGCTCTGGCCAGGCTCGCCGGCGAGATGTGCCNGGCCGACGACGTTGTAACCGCTGTCGACGTGGTGCACCTCGCCGGTGACCCCGCCGGACAGATCGCTGAGTAGATACAGCGCCGCGCCGCCGATCTGTTCCAGGGTCACCGAGCGGCGCAAGGGTGCATTGGCTTCGCTGCGTTTATAAATTTGCCGGGCCGCGCCGATGGCGCTGCCGGCCAGGGTACGCATCGGACCGGCGGAAATTGCGTTGACGCGGATGCTATCCGGACCCAGATCGGCCGCCAGATATTTGACGCTGGTTTCCAAGGCCGCCTTGGCCACGCCCATGACGTTGTAGGCCGGGATCACCCTTTCGGCGCCAAGATAGCTCATGGTGATCAGGCTGCCGCCCTTTTCCGTCATCAATGGCCGGGCGCGGCGCGCCATATCGGTGAACGAAAAACACGATATATGCATGGTGCGCCGAAAATTAGCCGCCGTCGTATCGACAAAACGGCCCTTCAGCTCATCCTTGTCCGAATAAGCGATCGAATGGACAAGGAAATCGAGCCCGCCCCAGGCATCCTTGATTTCTGCAAACAGGTGATCGAGGCTGGCGGGATCTTCCGCATCGCAGGGCAGAATCAGGGCCGCGCCGATCTGCTCACCAAGCGGCAGAACCCGCTTGGCGAAGGCTTCGCCTTGATAGGTCAGCGCCAGCTCCGCGCCTTCGCGCGCCAGTCTTTCGGCGATACCCCAGGCGATCGACCGGTCGTTGGCGACGCCGACGATCAGGCCGCGCTTTCCGGCCAATATTTTGGATTGTTGGGTCATGCTCGATCGCCTCGACCGGTGCTAACGGAAATTGAGCCGGCGGCTGCCCTCAAGCGTCGATGCGGGTAAAGGCAAGGGAGGCGTTGGTGCCGCCGAAACCGAAGCTGTTGGTGAGGACGCAATTAAGTTCCACGTCATCCTGACGCTCGCGAACGATCGGCATATCGTCCGCCGCCGGATCCAACTCCTCGATATTGGCCGAGGCGCACATGAAGCTGTTTTCCATCATCAAAAGACTGTAGATGGATTCCTGCACCCCGGCCGCGCCCAGCGAATGGCCGGTCAGGGATTTTGTCGAATTGAACCAGGGAATGCGGTTGCGTTCACCAAAGACCTCCCGGATCGCTTCCAGTTCCTTGGTATCACCGACCGGCGTCGAGGTGCCGTGCGTGTTGATGTAATCGACCGGCTGGTCCAGGGTTTCCATGGCCATATTCATACAGCGCGCGGCGCCCTCGCCGGACGGCTGCACCATGTCATAACCGTCGGATGTGGCGCCGTAGCCAGCCACTTCGCCATAGATCTTGGCGCCGCGGGCGCGGGCATGCTGGTATTCTTCGACAACCACGACACCGCCGCCGCCGGCAATGACAAAACCGTCGCGGGCCGCATCGAAGGCGCGCGATGCCTTGGTCGGGTGGTCATTGAATTTCGACGACAGCGCCGGCATCGCGTCGAACAGGACCGATAGGCTCCAATGCAGTTCCTCGCCGCCGCCGGCGAAAACAATATCCTGCTTGCCCCATTGGATCAGTTCGGCGGCATTACCGATGCAATGGGCGCTGGTGGCGCAGGCGGAACTGATCGAATAATTGACTCCCAGGATTTTAAACGGTGTCGCCAAGGTCGCCGAATTGGTGCTCGACATCGCCCTCGGCACCATAAAGGGGCTGACTTTCCTGGGCCCCCGTTCGCGGGTTTTGTCGGCGGCCTCGATCAGGTTGCGCGTCGACGGCCCGCCCGAGCCCATGATTAGGCCGGTGCGCTCATCGGAAACTTGATCCTCGGTAAGGCCCGAATCGGCGATCGCTTCGACCATGGCAAGGTAGTTATAGGCGGCGCCATCGCCCATGAAGCGGCGCAGCTTGCGGTCGATGTGTGCATCGATGTCGATATCGGGGGTGCCGTAGACGTGGCTGCGGAACCCCAAATCGCGGTATTCCTCGGCCAGGGTTATCCCCGACCGGTCCGCTTTCAACGAAGCCAGAACTTCATTCTTGTCATTGCCGATGCTGGAAACGATACCAAGTCCGGTGATAACCGCTCGTCGCATTTCCATCTCTCTAACCTTCCCCTTCGGGAATGAATGTACCGACACGCAGGTTGCTGGTTTGATAAACCACTTCGCCGTCGACCGACATGGTTCCGTCGGCGAAAGCCAGCGCCACCTGGCGGTTCACCAGGCGCTTAATATCAATATGATAGGCAACCAACCGCGCCTCTGGTGGAACCTGGCCGGTGAATTTCACGTCGCCGACGCCGAGGGCGCGGCCGCGGCCCGGGGCCCCGGACCAACCGATAAAGAAGCCCACCAACTGCCAAAGCGCATCCAGTCCCAGGCATCCGGGCATCACCGGATCATCCAGGAAATGGCAGTCGAAAAACCACAGGTCCGGACGGATATCCAACTCCGCTTCGACAACCCCCTTGCCGTAGGCGCCGCCATCGGCGGTGATATTCTGGATTCGGTCGAACATCAGCATCGGCGGCGACGGCAGTTGCGCGTTACCAGGGCCGAACAGTTCGCCGCGCCCGCAAGCCAGCAAATCATCGAAATCAAAACTGTGCCGTTCGCCAAAGGGAAGTTCGGCGGCGGGCGCCACGGCTTGGTTCATGTTCTTATCCAACCTACAGAATACGTCTCTCGGCAATGCGCGCGACTGAGCGGAGCGCGATATCGGTACCGCGCCCACTCGTTAATAGACCATATATGGCACGAAATTCGAAAAAACGAATCAGGGGGCCCGCGAGTCGGGGATTCGCGGACCCATAATTCTTCAAGCGCTTGAATTAACTTGCTTTTTTCTTATCGAATTTATGCGAAATATCTTCGCCGGTGTCTTGATCGACAGACTTCATGGACAGCTTCACCTTGCCCCGGTCGTCGATGCCGATCAGTTTCACTTTGATTTTATCGCCGACATTGATCACATCGGTGGTTTTCTCGACGCGTTCCGGTTTCAGCTCTGAGATATGCACGAGCCCATCCCGGCTGCCCATGAAATTGACGAAGGCGCCGAAATCAACCGTTTTGACGACGGTGCCGCTGTAAATCACGCCAACCTCGGGCTCGGCGACGATGGCGTTGATCATGGCAATCGCTTCGCTGGATGCGTTTTCGTCAACGGCGGCGACCTTGATGGTGCCGTCATCCTCGATATCGATCTTGGCGCCCGTGGTCTCGCATATCTCGCGGATAATCTTGCCACCCGGGCCAATCACTTCGCGGATCTTGTCCTTGTTGATGGTGATCACCGTAATTCGGGGCGCGTTGTCGCTGACCGATTCGCGGCTGTTGGAGATCACTTTTTCCATTTCGCCCAGGATGTGCAAGCGCCCGTCCCGCGCCTGACCGAGCGCCACCTCCATGATATCCTTGGTGATCGAGGTAATCTTAATATCCATTTGCAGCGCGGTGATGCCGTCCTTGGTTCCGGCAACCTTGAAATCCATGTCGCCGAGATGATCTTCATCGCCGAGGATATCGGAAAGAACGGCAAAGGAATCGTCTTCCTTGATCAAGCCCATGGCAATGCCGGCTACGGGCCGGGAGATAGGCACGCCCGCATCCATCATCGAGAGCGAGCTTCCGCATACGGTCGCCATTGAGGACGAGCCGTTGGATTCGGTGATTTCCGATACGACACGCATGGTATAAGGAAATTCTTCCTTTTCCGGCAGCAACGGATGGACCGCCCGCCAAGCCAGCTTTCCGTGGCCGATTTCGCGGCGCCCCGGTGAGCGCAGAAAGCTGGCTTCGCCAACCGAATAAGGCGGAAAATTATAGTGCAGCAGAAAATGCTCGCGGTAATCGCCGTCGAGCGCATCGATAATCTGCTCGTCCTGGCCGGTACCGAGCGTGGTAACCACCAGCGCCTGGGTTTCGCCGCGGGTAAAGAGGGCGCTTCCGTGGGCGCGCGGCACCAAGCCAACCTCGCAGACGATGGGCCGAACCGTCGAGGTATCGCGGCCGTCGATCCGTTTTCCGGTATTCAGAATATCGCGGCGCACAATTTCCTTTTCAAGATTCTTGAAAGCACCGGAAACAGCGCCGGCCTCGATGTCTTCATCGCCTTCGTAAGCCGCCAGCACCTTGTCCTTTACCTCGGCGATTTTATCCTGGCGCACCGATTTCACGGTTTCGGTATAAGCGGTGCGCAAATCGGATTCCGCCAGCTCCTTAACGCGGTTATTGACCGCATCCACATAATCCGGTGGCGGCGGAATATCCCTCGGTTCCTTGGCGCAGGCTTCGGCCAGCTCGATGATCGCCTTGATGACGTCCTGATTTGCCTCATGTCCGAACATGACGGCGCCAAGCATGACCTCCTCGCTCAACTCGTTGGCTTCCGATTCAACCATCAACACACCTTCGCGGGTGCCGGCCACGATCAGGTTCAGGGCCGAACTTTCCTGCTCCTCGACGGTCGGATTCAAGATGTAGTTGCCATCGATATATCCGNCCCTGGAGGCGCCGATCGGCCCCAGGAACGGAATCCCGGAAATGGTCAATGCCGCCGATGCGCCCACCAGGGCAACGATATCGGGATCGTTTTCTATATCGTGGGCGAGCACCGTGCAGATGACTTGCGTTTCGTTTTTGTAGCCGTCGGCGAACAATGGCCTGATCGGCCGGTCAATTAGCCGCGATGTCAGGGTTTCCTTTTCACTTGGCCGTCCCTCGCGCTTGAAGAAGCCTCCGGGAATCTTGCCGGCGGCAAAAGTCTTTTCCTGATAGTTAACCGTCAAAGGGAAAAAATCGATACCGGGCCTTGGCGTATTCTCGCCGACCGCGGTGCACAGTACTTTGGTTTCGCCGAGGGTCGCCATGACGGCGCCGTCGGCCTGGCGGGCGATCTTGCCGGTTTCCAGGACCAGCGTCCGTCCGCCCCATTCAATTTGTTTCTGGTATTCGTTAAACATATCTCTCTTCCTTCATTCTTTCGTTCAGAACCCCGCTGGCGCGCTGCGGCTCATACCCCTCATGGGCGACCGATTTCGCGCCTTGCCCACGATTGGGCCATTTGTCGCGTTCAAACTTTCTCACATCTGACATTGCGGGTTTTGATCCAGCTTCATGCCCCGGCCCGCGCAATTTTGCGCCGGCAACGGCAAAACCGGGCTCCGGTGTCTAGCGCCGCAGCCCGAGCCGCTCGATCAGGCCTTGGTAGCGCTCGGCTTTCTTTCCTTGAACATAGTCGAGCAGCCGCCGGCGTTGACCGACCATCATCAACAGGCCGCGCCGGGAATGGTAATCTTTTTTGTGTTCCTTAAGGTGTTCAGTCAGGTTATTGATGCGCTCAGACAAAATTGCAACTTGCACTTCCGGCGAGCCGGTGTCGCCCGGCTTGGTCGCATACTCGGCAATCAATTCCTGTTTACGTTCAGGCGTAATCGACATCATCTACTCCATTGCTAAAAGTTTAAAACACGGAATGGACGAATTTCGCCGCCTTCGAAACGGGCCAACGCAACCGGCTTTCCCTCCGCCATTGCGCAAATAACAGCGCCTTGACCAATTTGTTTGAGGGGGGATCGCTTGGCCACCTTCAATGCGGAAACAGCTTGTCCGCACTGTATTCGGCGGGCTTCGTCCTCGGTCAGGGCCAGCGCCGGGATGTCGTCCAGCGCGGTCTCGACCGGCAGCAGATATTCTGCGGCGGGCGCACTATGCCCTAACCGTTCCAACTTATCCAGGGAAATCGCATGATCTTCGGTAAACGGTCCGAGGCGTGTCCGGCGTAGCGCCGAGACATGGCCATGAGTTCCCAAAACCTTGGCAAGATCGCGCGCCAGGCTGCGCATGTAGGCGCCCTTGCCGCTGGTCACCTCGAATACCGCATGATCGGCATCGGGGCGGCCGACAAGCCGGAACGCATCGATGCGGATCGTGCGCGGTTGCAGCGCCAACTCCTTTTTGTCGCGGGCCAGGGCATAGGCGCGCGCGCCATCCACCTTCACGGCGGAATAGTCTGGCGGTATCTGTTCGATCTCGCCGACAAACCGTGGCAAGGCAGCTTCGATGGCGGCGGCGGCGGGCCGGACATCAGAGGTTGCGACCACCTCGCCGTCGGCATCGTCGGTATCGCGTGCTTCGCCCCAACCTATGGTGAAGCGGTAGCTTTTGACGCCATCCATCAAATAGGACATGGTTTTTGTCGCCTCGCCGAATGCCAGCGGCAAGACGCCGGTGGCCAGCGGATCCAATGTGCCGCCGTGCCCGACCTTGGCGGCGTTCAGAAAGTGCCTGGCCCGGTTGACGACAGCGGCCGAGGTCATGCCCGCCGCCTTGTCGATCACCAGCCAGCCATGGATCGCCTGGCCACGGCGTCTACGGCCCATGTTCTTCGTCCTTTTCGCTGCCGCCCATTGCAGCCGCGTCCGGAAGCCCAAGCTGATCCAAAGTGCGCTGAATGCGGTCGGCGTAATCAAACGACAGATCGGCCTCGAATTTCAGTTCGGGCACGTATTTCAGGTGAACCATCTCGGACACGCGGCGGCGCAGAAATGGCGCCGCCCGCCTCAGCGGCGGCAAAATATCCGCCGCGTCTCCGCCGCCCAGCGGAACCACAAAAATGGCGGCATTGCGAAGATCCGGGCTGAGCCGCACCTCGGTCACCGTTATCGAAATGCAATCGAGATCCGGATCGCGCAATTCGCCGCGCTCGATCACGCTGGCAATGGCGTGGCGCACCTGTTCGCCGACCCGTAATTGTCTTTGGCTTGGCGTTCTAGCGCCTCGTTTTGCCATAATTTCACCTGGATATATTGCCGAAACCGGATGGCCTGCTTCCACTGGGAAACGTTGCACGGCCCACCGCCGAATAATTCCCGGCCGCCGTCAGACCGTATTATATTTGCGGCGCAATCTCTTGAACGTCGAAGCATTCGATGACATCGCCGACCTTCAGATCGTTATAATTTTCGAACGACATACCGCATTCATAATTTTCATTGACCTCGCGCACGTCATCCTTGAAGCGCTTGAGCGTCGACAGGCTGCCTTCGTGGATCACCACGTCGTCACGCAGGAGCCGCACCTTGGCGCCCCGGCGTACCGTACCCTCCGAGATGTAACAACCGGCGACGCGGCCGACCTTGGATACGTTGAACACTTCGCGCACCTCGGCATTGCCGAGGAAGGTTTCCCGGATTTCCGGCGCCATCATGCCAACCAGCATTTTCTTCATATCGTCGGTAACGTCGTAGATCACCGAATAATAGCGGATATCCACGTTTTCGCTTTTGGCCATGGCGCGCGCCTGGGCGTTGGCGCGGACATTGAACCCGATAATCACGCCGCCCGAGGCCTCGGCAAGGGTGACATCTGATTCATTTATCCCACCGGCGCCCGAATGAAGAACATTGATCTTGACCTCGTCCTGGGGAAGCTTGTCCAGCATGCCGGTTATGGCTTCGATCGAGCCTTGCACATCGCCCTTGACAATGATCGCCAATTCCTTGGCTTCGCCCGCCTGAATGGCGCTGAACATTTCTTCAAGCGTGCCTCGGGGAGAGATCGAGGTGCGCACGGTACGATCCCTATTCTGGCGAAATTCCGCAATCTCGCGCGCCCGCGCTTCGCTTTCGACAACGACCAGATCATCGCCCGCCGCCGGCGGTCCATTCAGGCCGGTCAATTCCACCGGTTGCGAGGGGCCGGCTTCCTCGATGCTATTGCCGCGATCATCGACCAGCGCGCGAGCCCTGCCCCATTCGGCGCCGGCGACGAAAATATCACCGGTCTTGAGCGTGCCGCGCTGGACCAGAACAGTCGCCACCGGTCCCCGGCCCGGTTCGATTTTCGCTTCGACGACGACCCCCTCCGCGGGACGGCTCGGATTGGATTTAAGATCGAGAATTTCCGCCTGCAAAAGGATTGTTTCCTCGAGCTTATCGAGATTGGTCTTCTTGGTTGCAGACACCTCGACGTCGAGCACCTCGCCGCCCATGCTTTCAAGAACAATTTCGTGCTCCAAAAGCTGGGTACGGATACGCAGCGGGTTGGCATCGGGAAGATCAACTTTATTGATGGCAATGATGACCGGAACCTCGGCGGCCTTGGCGTGGCTGATGGCCTCGATGGTTTGCGGCATGATGCCGTCATTGGCGGCGACCACCAGCACCACGATATCGGTCGCATTGGCGCCGCGGGCGCGCATCTCGGTGAAGGCTTCATGGCCGGGCGTATCGATGAAGGTTATTTTCTCGCCGCTTGCCAATGTCGTTTGGTAGGCGCCGATATGCTGGGTAATACCGCCGGCCTCGCCGGCCACGACATCGGTTTCACGCAGGGCATCCAACAGCGATGTTTTGCCGTGATCGACATGACCCATGACGGTGACCACGGGCGGGCGCGGCACCAATTCCATTTCCGCGTCGTCTTCGCCGGCGAGCCCGATTTCGACGTCGGAATCGGCGACCCGTTTTAGCTTATGGCCGAATTCCGCGACCACCAATTCAGCGGTATCGGCATCAATCGTTTCGGTCACATTGGACATGATCCCGAGCTTCATCAGGGCGCCGACGACATCGACGCCGCGCTCGGCCATGCGGTTGGCCAGTTCCTGTACTGTGATGGCTTCTGGAACCGTGACCTCGCGGACAATCTTGACATGCTCAATGGGTCCGTCTTTTTTCTTTTGCTTTTCGCGGGCGCGTTTGACCGAAGCGAGCGAGCGGACACGCTCGTTCTCATCCAGCGCCTCGTTGATGGTTAGCCGCCCGGAACGCCGGCGCGGTTCGCCGCGGCGGGCGGAAGTCGGTCGCCGAGGGGTTGTCTTGCCGCGCCTGCCGCGCTTGCCGTCCCCGTTTTCTTCTTCCTCGGAATCGCCATGTTGTTTGAGTTTCGCCATGCCGGCTTCGGCGGCCTCCCGGCCGCGCTTTTCCTGCCGGGCGGTCTCTTCGGCCTCGCGTTCACGGCGGGCAACTTCCTCGGCCTGGCGCGCGTCTCCCTGATCCGCCGCCTCTTGTTCCTCGGCGGGCACCTCCGGCTCGGCCTCCGCTGCCTCAATTTCCTTGAGCTCCGCACCTTTTCTGGCTTCCTCCTCGGCGCGGCGCGCATCCTGAAGCGCCTTGGCCCGCGCCGCGCGTTCGTGATCGGTCAATTCGCGCGCCGGCGTCGGCGCGCGCGCCTCCGCCTTGACGGCGGCCTCGGCAACGGCGTCGGGGGCCTCGGCTTGCACCGATTCCACGAGCGCGACCGCCTCGACAGGCTCTTTGACCTCCTGCATCGAATCGTCGCTGCCCGCTTCGAAAGTGCGCTTTTTGCGCACCTCGACGGCAACAACCTTGGACCGTCCGTGCGAAAAACTTTGCCGGACCTGACCGCCCTCGACCGTCTTTTTCAGNTCAAGCTTGCCGGGCCGCGAGAGGCTCAGCGTTTTTTTCGGTGCTTTTTCTTTGGTATCGGTCATCGCTTCATTCTTTCTTCCGTACAAATCCGCCCCAATGCGCCTTCAGGGGCGAGCCGGGCTCAACCGGCGAGCCGGCGAGCCCGATCTTCCCTGGCCAATCCGGAAAGACGGCCAGTTTCCCGGCAAATCCGTTCGGCCAGCCTACCCTTGTCCACAACTGCGTGAACAAGCCTATCGCGCCCGACGGCACGGCCCAATTCGGTGCCATCGAACAGATCCACAAGCGGCGCCGTCGGCGCCAAGGCGCGCACTTTCGCGCGGCCGTCCACGGCGCCATCGCGTGCCGCCAAAAGAACGCCGGCGTCCTCGGCGCGCAGATGGGCGCGTACCTGTTGGTACCCGCCCACCAATTCGCCCGCCCGCTTGGCAAGACCGATCAAGTCGAGGCAACGCCGGCGTAACATCAGTTCCGCCTGATCGGCCAGATCGGCCGGCGCGCGGACTTTGCATCGCGCCGCCCTCGAAAACACATCCTTGGCACAGGCGGCGCGTATCATACCCGCCTCGGCGCGCATCCACAAACCCCGGCCCGGCAGCTTCCCCTCGACATCGGGAACGACGACACCCTCGGGGTCGACGACGAACCTGATCAGCAGATCCCTGGGCAGGGACTCGCCGGTCAAGAGACATTTTCTCAGGTTGGTCTTGTTTTTCACCATAATCCAATCATTCATCGCAAACGATCACGCCTGGGCGCGGCTTCCGTCAGCTTTCGTCTTCGGCCTTCCCGGGCGCCTCCTCGGGCTTCTCTTCCCCGGCTTCCGGCGCTTGTTCGCCTTCGCCCGCGGCACCGGCTTCCGCCTCGGCGCCGGCAGCCGCCTGGTCTTCATCTTCAAACCAATGTGCGCGCGCCGCCATGATGATTTCATTAGCGGTCTCCATCGACAGGCCGAATTCCTTCAGCTTCCCGTCTTCGGGGCTGGTCAGTTCGTCGGCCGCCAGATCGGCCAGGTCATCCAGGCTCTTGACCCCGGCTTCACCCAGCGCCACCAGCATTTCCGGCGACAATTCCTCGATCCCGGCAACCTCGTCGGTAACGCCTGCTTCCTTGCGCAGTTCGGTCAGTTCGGCATCGCGCGCCTCGAGGAAATTGCGGCCGCGTTCGCGCAATTCAGTGGCGACATCTTCGTCAAAGCCCTCGATGCCGGACAGCTCCTCGATGGGTACGAAGGCGACTTCCTCGATGGTCGAAAAACCTTCCGTCACCAGCAACTGGGCGATGACCTCGTCCACATCCAGGCAGTCGATAAACAGCTGCGAACGCGTCTTGAATTCCTCGATCCGGCGGTCAGATTCCTCGGCTTCGGTCAAGATATCGATATCCCAGCCGCTCAACTGGGACGCCAGGCGCACGTTCTGGCCGCGCCGTCCGATGGCCAGACTGAGCTGGTCATCGGGCACCACCACCTCGATGCGATTGGCTTCCTCGTCCAACACCACCTTGGTCACCTCGGCCGGTGCCAGGGCGTTGACGATAAATGTCGCGTGGTCCGGCGAAAATTGAATAATGTCGATTTTTTCGCCTTGCAATTCAGCCACCACCGCCTGCACCCGCGAGCCGCGCATGCCGACACAGGCGCCGACCGGATCGATGCCGCTGTCCGACGAGGTGACGGCGATCTTGGCGCGGCTGCCCGGGTCACGGGCCACCGAATTGATCTCGATAATACCATCGTATATTTCGGGCACTTCCTGGGTAAACAGGCGGGCCATGAATTGCGGGTGGCTGCGCGACAGGAATATTTGCGGGCCGCGCAATTCCTCGCGTACGTCGTAAATATAGGAGCGCACGCGATCGCCATTGGAAAAATGCTCGCGCGGGATGGTTTCGTCGCGGCGGATAATACCCTCGGCGCGGCCGCCGAGATCGACAATTACGTTGCCGAACTCGATGCGCTTGACCATGCCGTTGACGACCTCGCCGATGCGATCCTTGAATTCCAGGTACTGACGGGCACGCTCGGCCTCGCGGACTTTTTGCACAATCACCTGCTTCGCCGTCTGCGCCGCGATGCGCCCAAAATCGATGGGTGGCAGCGGATCAACCAGAAATTCTCCGACCTCGGCGTCGGCTTTGCGGGCGCGCGCCGTCTCCAGCGTTATCTGCGTCGCCTCGTTTTCGATTTCCTCGGCAACTTCGAGATAGCGCGCCAGCTTAATCTCGCCCGACTTGCGGTCGATCTCGGCGCGGATGTCATGCTCGTGCCCATATTTCGAGCGCCCCGCCTTCTGGATAGCCTGTTCCATGGCATCGAACACTTCCTCGCGTTCGATGCCTTTCTCACGGGCAACCGTATCGGCAACCATGATCAGTTCGGGATGGGTGAAATTCGTGCTCGATTCGATATTGGTATCCATGATTGAACAACCTATTCCTCAGATACGGCGGTGGCCGCCAATAATTCATCTGTTAAAAGCAGTTTCGCCCGTCGGATTTCATCGAACCGCAGGCGATACCGTTGATCCCCGTTTTGCAGTTCGACCAGATCGCCGGCAACGCCTTCAAGGCGCCCTCGAAACCGGCGTTGACCGGACATGTCCTTGTTGAGATCGATGCGTGCATCGAACCCGGCGAAGCGTTCGAAATCGGCCAGCTTCACCAGCGGACGATCGATACCGGGAGAGCTGACCTCCAGCGCATAAGAACCATCGATGGGATCATCGACATCCAGGATAGCGGATATTTCCCGGCTGATCTTGGAACAATCATCGACGGTCATCGCCGCCCGGTCCGTGCGTTCGGCCATCACCTGCAAGGTGGCGCTGGATTCGCCGGAAAGCTGAACACGCACCAGCTCGTAGCCCATGGCGCCGAGCACCGGCTCGATCAGCGTTTCGATGCGCTCTTCCTTCTGCATGATCTCTATAAGCAGCTTACGTTAGTTAGGAACCCGGTCGCCGGTGCCGAAACACCCCGATCCGGGCGGTTTCACGGCCCGCATGCGGGGCCCACAAACAAAAAAAGTGGGCCCCAGGCCCACTCTTAGAGCGCCATCTAAAACGGCTAATCCAAGAATGAGGCCCTATAATCAACACTTTGCGGCTAATTTCAAGCTTTTTTCGTTGAATCCGCGCGGTCCCGGTCTTTTCGATTAAAGCACAAATGGATGCATTGCCGCCCGGCGGCCGAGGCTTTCATTTCGTAACGGGTTGGAATCGCGTCATCGGAACGGTTCCGCCAGTCTACCGGTCCGGCCGCGGTCCATTGAAAATCAGGGTGCGCCAAGACCGCCGCCAGGGTCCAGCGGACATAACCGGCATCGTCGGAGGCAAACCGGAACTCGGCGCCGGGTTTCAGGATGCGGGCCAGTTGATCGAGGGTTTCACCGTTGACGAAACGCCGCTTGTGATGGCGCGACTTGGGCCAAGGATCGGAAAACAGCAAAAAAACCCGGCCGACGGAGGCGGCCGGCATGCGCGGCAGCAGCGGCCGGGCATCGTCGTCATGCACGCGGATGTTGCCGAGCCCCCGTTGCTCGGCCTCGGCCAGCAGGCGCGCGACGCCGTTGATAAACGGCTCGCACCCGATGAACCCGATATCGGGATGTGTTTCCGCCTGATGGATCAGGTGTTCGCCGCCGCCGAACCCGATTTCCATCCAAACATCGGAAACCTGTCCGGGAAACAGGCCGATAAGATCGCCCGGCAGGGAGGCCGGCAAGCGCAGCCGGGGCAATGTTTCCTCGGCCAGGCGCCGTCGGCCCGCTCTCAGCCGGTGGCCCTTGCGCCGGCCGTAAAAACGGGGCGCCCGCTTGCAATCGCTTTCCGAATTCGCGTTCAACTTCCGTTGAGGGCGGTTTTGAGGTCGTCGGCGATATCGGTCTTTTCCCACGAAAAGCCGCCGTCCGGGTCCGGGTGGCGGCCGAAATGTCCATAGGCCGCGGTGCGCGCGTAAATCGGGCGCGACAGTTCCAGATGCTCGCGGATGCCCCTGGGGCTCAGATCCATGACCGCCTGGATCGCCTCGGAAAGCTGGTCCTCGTCAACCGCGCCGGTGCCCGCCGTATCGACATACACCGACAACGGCTTCGAGACGCCGATCGCATAGGCCAGCTGGATCGTGCATTTGTCGGCCAGCCCCGCCGCCACCACGTTCTTCGCCACATAGCGCGCCGCATAGGCCGCCGAGCGGTCGACCTTGGTGGGGTCCTTGCCCGAAAAGGCGCCGCCCCCATGCGGCGCCGCGCCGCCATAGGTGTCGACGATGATCTTGCGCCCGGTCAGGCCGGCGTCGCCGTCCGGGCCGCCGATGACAAAACGCCCGGTCGGGTTGACGTAAAACTCATCCTCGGCGCACATCCAGCCCGAGGGCAGCACGTTCTCGACATGCGGGCGCACGATCTCCTTCACCGCCGCCTGGTCCAGATCCGCCGCGTGCTGGGTCGAAACCACCACCGAGGCCGCCCGCACCGGCGCGCCGTTCTCGTATTGCAGGGTCACCTGGCTTTTCGAATCCGGGCCCAATCCGGGCTCGGCGCCGGAATGGCGCGCTTCCGCCAGGGAATGCAAGATCTCGTGCGAATAATATATCGGCGCCGGCATCAAGACATCGGTCTCGCGGCAGGCATAGCCGAACATGATGCCCTGGTCGCCGGCCCCCTCGTCCTTGTTGCCGGCCGCATCGACGCCCTGCGCGATGTCCGTCGATTGCGAATGGACATGCACATCGACGGTTGCCTCGCGCCAATGAAAGCCGTCCTGCTCGTAACCGATATCACGAACCGCGCCGCGCGCCACATCCTCGAGCATCTCATCGGTGATCGAGGCCGGGCCGCGCACCTCGCCGGCCAGCACGATCCGGTTGGTCGTGCACATGGTCTCGACCGCGACCCGCGATCCCGCGTCGCCGGTAAGGTAGGTGTCGACAACGGCGTCCGAGATGCGGTCGCAAACCTTGTCCGGATGACCCTCCGATACCGACTCGCTGGTGAATAAAAAATTAGATTTCATCGTGCCCTCTTGTCATGGTGCGGCCGGGACGGCCAAAGTCAGGTTCTGTTTTCCAGCCCGGCGGCGGCGATAACGCCGGGAATGGAACTGGTATTGATGGGTGCCATCAGATGCACGCCGGAGATGCCGGAGATACGCGACATTTCTTCGATCTGCTCGACACAAAGCTTGATGCCCTCGGCTTTGGCATCGTCGGCATCCTCGAGGCGCTGGAGGACGCTGTCCGGCATGACGACGCCCCACAGATTATCGCGCATCCAGATGGCCGATTTGGCCGATAGGAGCGGGCCGTTACCGAGCAAAAAGAAAAGATGTTCGGAAAATCCCTTTTCCTCCAACAGCTCGGCATAACGGCGCACAATATCCATGTCATAGCAAAGCTGGGTCTGAATGAACTGGGCGCCGGCCTTGATTTTGTTCCTGAGACCATTGATCCAGCCTTCGTTTGCTTCGGCCGTCGGCGTGTCGGCGGCGCCGACGAAAAATTGCGGCGGCGTATCGATCGGCCGTGTGTCCGGTTCGATATCATCGCCGGAGACTTTCACGCCCTTGGACGGCAACGCGCCCTTGTCGGTCATCTGGCGCGCGATGCGGATCAGATCCTGACTCGCGAAATCAAAGACCGGTTTGGCATCCGGCTGATCGCCGGCGGTCGGATCATCGCCGGTCAGCATCAAGAGGTTGTGCACGCCTTGCGCGGCAACGCCCAACAGATCGCTCATGATGGCGATACGATTGCGGTCGCGGCAGGTGAACTGAACCACCGGCTCGATGCCGGCGCCGGCAAGAATGGCGGCGCTCGCGGTCGAAGACATATGCACCCGCGCGCTGGCGCCGTCGGTGACGTTGACGGCATCGACGCAGTCCTTGAGCACCGCCGCCTTTTCCAGCAACGGCGCGGCGGCGGCGGCGACCGGCGGCGTAACTTCGGCGGTGATCGCAAATTCACCGCTGATAAGCCGGCGAACCAGCTTGCTGTCGACGGCCGGAGAATCAACATCGTTCATTTATTTACTCCCACCATTAAATTAATCCCGGCGGCGCGAAACCACATAGGATTCGTCGTTGAACCACAACCCCTTATACTCGTTCAGAACGCTGCGCGTGGCGTCCAGGTAATCTTGTTCGGCGATAACCTCTTCCAACCGCTCATCCTCGATCTGGGCGACATAGGTTGCGGCGTTCCAGGCGGCCAGCAGTGTCGAGGTGCCGATGCCGGCACCGTTATCGCCGACCTCGGATGGCAAGGTGTGCATGTCGTAGCGGAAAAGGGCGCGTTTATCGGCATAGGCATTGAAATTGAGATCGCGGTGGGTTTTCCCCAATTCCTGTTTCAATCCTTTCAAAAGCTCATGCCGATTGGTGATGAAGGGCGTTTCACCGGGCCAAACACGGCGGATGATTTCCAGGCCGGGATCGCGGCCGTGGGAATGGATGCCGAGCAGCCGCCCGCCGGGCGCCAGCGCGCGTGACAGGGGCGCGATTACCTTCTGTATCTTGAAATCGATCGGCATGCGCGCGCGGTAAGGCTGCGATGCGATGATAAGGTCATAATCGGCGTAACCCTGACCCGGACGCGGAATCACCGAGTTTAGAAGGAATTTATGATCCTCGCGGTAAAGGACCATCACCGACGGCCGTACATAAAGCGGGTTGCCGGTTTTTTCGCTGGGTTTTACCTGCCAGCTTTCGGCCAGCGTCGGCTGCAAATCCTTGATCTGCTCATGGAATTCATGCGCCGAATCGCCGGCCAGGGGCACATCGATCCAATTGAGGGTCGCCGCCGCCTGCATCGAGCGCGGCGTCAGCGATGGTGCTTCCGTATAATAAAGATTGGTGACGATCAGGACCGTCGCCGGATGCTCGTAAAACCGATCCGACATTTTTTCGAGGCTGAGGCGCACGTCTTCGAGACTGATTTCCTTGCCGACAATATAGAATGGCAGGGTGCGGAAACGCCGGTGCATTTCGCGCATGACGCCGGTGATCACGGTGCCGTCGCCCATGCCGGCATCGAACACGCGCAGCGCCGGCGGCTTGGGATGAATATGCGCCAGTTCCATTCCGGCGCGTTCGGCAATCACCCATTTCTCCGAACAGGTGTTGACGAACATCAGGTATTTTTGCCGGTTGTCGTAAAACCTGAATGCCGATTTTTTCTTTTCCACCCGTTCGCCGTCACGCCCGGAGCCATTGCTCTTTTGTGATTTGTTCCTGGCGGCGGGTTCGGACGCAACGCTTTTTGGCTCGGTTATGGCCGTTTCATTCTGTTCGGTAAGGTAGCTGCGCACGCGCGCCACCGTGGCCGTGGTCACGCCCTTGCCGTCGCGCAGGCGGCCGACGAATTTACCATCATTGACCACACGGCGGCCGAAGGTGCTTTCGGCGACCCCGGCCTGCCGGCAATAGGCTTCGATTTCCGCGATTAGGCTGGTTTGTTCGTTCACAACCGCCCCCTGCCATTGAAAACCATTCGGATCGAAACAACATGCGCGCAAGGAGCAAACTAGTCAACAATAAATTCCCAAAATTTATTAAAATTAATATAGTGGGATTATTCCCACTTTGCTCCATTTATTTGTGAGAAAACTAGCTATATAGCTATTTTTATTGAATATTTTATGATGGGATAAATCCCATTTATATGTCTGGACTGGATATATTACAGTCTTGTCCCAACATTGAAATGCGCTGAGAATCCAACTCGTGTTAATGCGCGGGCGGCCAAGGTCGGCGCCAATTTATGCGTTCACGCCGGGCGGGCGGCAATCACGCCTGAGCTACCAAAGTTTCTCAGATGCCCGGCGCGCGCCTTCCGCCAGCGCTTCCAATTTCGCCCACATGACGGTTTCATGGACCCTTTTGTGAAACGGCCCTTGCGCGAAGCCACAATCGGTGCTGGCGATGACATTCTCACGGCCGACCAGTTTCGCCAGCCGCGTAACCCGCTCGGCCACCAGTTCCGGATGTTCGACGATATTGGTGGCGTGGCTGATGACCCCCGGGATCAGCACCTTGCCTTCGGGCAGTTCGATGTCCTCCCAGACCCGCCATTCATGTTCGTGCCGGGGATTGGCGCCCTCGATGACGTAGGCACCGGCGTTTACCGATAGGACCAGATCGACGATATCGCGGAGCGGCACGTCGGTGGTATGCGGGCCCGGCCAGCTTCCCCAGCAGACGTGATAGCGGATGCTCTCTTCCGGGATGCCCTTGATGGCGTGGTTGAGCGCTTCCATATGCATCGCCAGCCATGAGAGGAAATCTTCCTTGGATGCCGGCGGCACCATGCGGTCATAGGTGACGGCGGCGCGAGCATCGTCGATCTGCACCAACAGGCCGTTGTCGGTGATGGTCTTGTATTCTATGCGCATGGCATCGGCGAGGGCGAAGACGCATTCCTCGTTGGTTGCATAATATTCGTTGCGGCGGTCGGGAATGGCGCTTGCCGGCGCCGCCACGGGCAGGAAAGCCTCGATCACATCGACGCCTTCCGTGGCCGCCTTGATATTGTCGATGTCGCGCTGTAGTTCGGCCTGGCCGGTATAGGTGATCGGGCCGGTGCAGATGGATTCGGCCTTGACCGCGCCGCCGTCGCCCCTCGCCGAGCGCGCATCGGCCGCATCCATTTCCCGGTAGAAATCGGCAAAGCGCTTGCGGTCCTCGCCGGCGGCGTATGGGTCCGAGGCATTCTCATCAAGGAACCGGCGCTCGAAACCGCTCAATCTTTCGAGCATATATTGCGACCAGCTGATGCCCTTGCCGAATTCGCCGTCGCTGACCACATCAATCCCGGCGTCGGCCTGCCGGCGCACGATTTCGGCGACGGTTCTTGTCAGGCTTTGCCGGTGCGCGGCCTCATCGTAACCGTCTGTCGGCCTGGCCAGCAGGTGATCCTTGATTTCCTGCGGGCGGATCAAGCTGCCGACATGGGTGGTAAGAATGCGGTCTTCGCTTCGTTTCATTGGGCGCTTCTCCGGTTTGACAGTTTTATTAAGCGTCGGCCCAGACGTCCTTGGCCAGCTCGGAAATCATGCTCAGCTTGGCCCATTGCTG
Organism: Rhodospirillaceae bacterium; assembly: GCA_002687515.1. Classification (GTDB taxonomy): domain Bacteria; phylum Pseudomonadota; class Alphaproteobacteria; order Rhodospirillales; family UBA2165. The sequence continues at coordinate 19,514 of NZAK01000010.1, read as the reverse complement.
GTCGAACTCAAGAATATTGCCGCCGGTATGGCTGGCAAAGCCGCATTGCGGGCTGAGGCACATCTGATCGAGGGGCATGAACTCCGCTGCTTCGTCGATACGGCGCTTGAGATCATCGCTATCTTCAAGCTCGCCGAACTTGGAGGTAACGATGCCAAGCACGATTTTCAAACCCTTGGGCACGAAGCGCAGCGGCTTGAAATCGCCGGCCCGTTCGGAATCGTATTCAAGGAAAAAGCCATCGACCTTGACCTCGTTGAACATCTTTTCGGCGACCGGCTCATAGCCGCCCTCGGCATGGCCGCGGCTCAAGGAGTTGCCACGGCAAAGATGCACGGTGATGGCCATGTCATCGGGGCGGTCGGCAATGGCGGTGTTGATCAGCCTTGCATAGAGGAGCGGCAGTTGATCCGGATCCTCGCCCAGGCCGCGCACCCGTTCGCGCATGCGGACGTCACACAAATAGGCGAGGTTGGTATCGTCGAGCTGCACATAACGGCAGCCGGCATCGGCCAAATCCATGATCTCGGCGCGCCAGATGGCCGACACATCGCCGAAAAAATCTTCCATGTCCGGATAGGCGGTTTCGTCGACGCCGCCGCGGCCACCCCGGAAATGCAGCATGCTCGGCGAAGGAATGCAGACCTTGGCGGTCCGGCTGGTGGCGCCTTTCAGAAATTCAAATGGTTGCCGCTGGATTCCGCCCGCCGGCAAGGCCAGCTTGCCCTTGGTCAGCGGGGTCGGCGGCTGCCAGTCGCGCACCACCTCGCCCTTCGGAGTTTCTTTCGGCGGAGCGGAGGCAGACTGGGATGTCAGCCCGTCCATTTCGACGCCTTCGATGGCCGTCAGAAAATCTCCGGACCAAGATGTGCGCCTGAAATCGCCGTCGGTGACGGCTGTCATGCCCGCCTCTTCTTGATTCTTAACCACCTCGCGGATCAACCGGTCTTCCACTTCCCGGAGAGCGGCCAAATCGATTTCGCCGTTCCTGTGCTTTTCGCGCGTATCCATCAGCTCTTTCGGGCGAAGAAAGCTGCCAACCTGATCGGCGCGAAAAGGTCCCTTGGTCATGGCAATCTCCTTGCTGTCCGGTAGGCTGTTTGATGTCGGGCAAGGCACTGATCGCATCGCCGCCGCCTGGGAAATATTTTCGTGTTTCAACGCCCCGGATAATAGTTTGTGAACTTTACATGTAAAGTTACTTTGACGATTAATGCCTTGGTATATTAAACTTGAAACGATATTTTGAGTTGAATCAAATTTTAGATAGATTGGGCATCGTCCCACTGCTTAGGTAGGCTGTTTTATGGATATTTTCAAAAATCAAACCGATGAAGGCGATCAGTTTCCGGTCGCTCAGTTTCTTGCCAACGCTTCCAACGTGATTTTACGCAGCGCCCTTCGCGCCTATCCGGCCCTGACCGGGCTGAAGGTGGTGGAGGCGCGGACCCTGCACGAAATAGGCATTCACGGCCCGGTCATGGCCAGGGACATCGCCAAATCGGCATCGCTTCACGAAACCCAGGTCAGCCTGGCGGTCAAAAAGCTGATCGACAAGAAATTGATCCGCTTCATGCGCGATCCGGCCGATCAACGNCGCAAACTTCTTACAACCACGCCGGCCGGGCGGCGCAAATACAAATTGGTGGTCGAAATCCTGGAAACGCGCCGCCAGCAAATCCTCAAGGGAATGTCACAAAAGGAGCAAGCGCAGTTCTTTGCCCTCTTGAACAAAATAACCGAAAACGCCGACGCGATGCTTATGGAGGACACTTACGAGACCGCCACATCGAAACCGCTACGCGAGGCCGCCGGATAGCGTCCTAAGCCTCGCGTTTCGAGAGAATCGCCCCCTTGGACAACGGCTGCACCGTATCGCGGTAGATGCTCAGCCAGCCGGGCGCGCCCGGATCAGACGGCTGGTTTTTGAGCCGCGTACGGCGGGCATCCAGTTCTTCTTCGGAAACCTGTAACTCGACGGAACGCGCGCGCGCATCGATGGCGATGAGATCGCCATCCTCGACCAGGCCGAGGGAGCCGCCGGTAGCCGCTTCGGGCGATACTTCGCCAACCACCANCCCTCGGTTGACCAAGCCCGATAGCTGACCGTCGGTGACCACGGCGCAAGAATCGCCGAGGCCGGCGCCGTCGAGCGCGAAGACGACGCGGGATGCCGTCGACATGCCGGGCCCGCCGCGAACCCCCATGCCGCGCAGCACGACCACCTCGCCGGCCTTGATGCGGCCTTCGCGGACCGCCTCCATGGCGTCGTCGGCAAGTTCGAACACATGCGCGGGGCCGGTGAATTCGAACACCCGGTCCTGCAGCAAGCCAAGCTTGATGATGGCGCCGTCCACCGCCAGCGAGCCCTTGACGATGACCATCGGCGGGCTGGTGGCGAATGGATTGTCCGTACCCCGAATAACCGCATCGCCCACCGCCGACAGGCCGGCCAAATTCTCGGCCACGGTTTTCCCGGTCACGGTCAGGGCACCACCATTTATGTGTGCACCGAGCCGCTTCATCAGCGCCGCCGCGCCGCCCGCCGCTTCGAAGGCCTCGATGGAATCGGAACCGTTGGGGCGCACCGCCGCCAGCACCGGAACGCTGTCCGAAAATTCATCGAAGAGGGCGTAGACATCGACATCCGATTGGGCCTCGATGGCCGTCGCCTGCAGATGCTTGACGCAGTTGATGGAACCGGAAACGCCGAGCACCGCCGAAGCGGCGTTGGCGAAAGCCTCCGGCGTCATGATGTCGCGGGGCTTCAAATCCGCCCACACCATGTCGACGATGCGCGCGCCGGCGGCCTTGATGTCGGCGAACATTTTATCTGAATTGGCCGCCACCGGGGCGCTTCCGGCCAGGCTCATGCCCAGCGCCTCGCACGCGATATGCATGGAATTGGCTGTGCCCATGCCGGAACAGACACCCGGCCCGCGGATCGCATTGTCGGCCATGCCTTCTAATTTTTCCGCCGTCACACGGCCCGCCAGCACGTGGCCGGCGGTCAGGAACACGTCTTCGATATCCACATGCTCGCCTTCATATTCGCCGCTCGGCTGATAGCCGCAGATGGCGATGATCGACGGAATGTTGAGCCGCGCCGCCGCCATCATCTGGCCGGGAATGGTCTTGTCGCAGGACGCCAGGCAAATCATGCCGTCCAGTTGCGCGCCCTCGACCGCCACCTCGATATCGTTAACGATCAGATCGCGCGCCGACAGGATATAACCGCCGCGCCGTCCCGGGCTGGTGATGAAGTCGCTGGGCGCCGCCGTCCGCACCTCGAACGGCAGGGCGCCGGCCTCGCGGATGGTTTTCTTCAATTCGGCGGCGATACCGTCCAAATGACTGAAACAGATGGCCAGGTCCGACGAAGTGTTGACGATGGCGATCTTCGGTTTTTCCATATCCGCCTCGGAAATGCCGAGCGCCCGCCATTGCGCGCGGCGCACCGCCCAGGGCGATGACCCGTGCGGAAAATTGCTTCTCAGTTTTTTGACCATGCCGCCACCTCATTTTCACCGGCCACTAGCATCCCCGCTCAAAGGGCATTGGGTCAAGGCATCGGATCTGCCTGCGTAATCTTTGACATTCGCGTGCCGCATATAGATGAGAATTGAAGGCCGCCTTATTTTGGATACGGATTTTTGAAAAATTTATGCCGACTAAAAGCTTTATGGCGTGTTGTCCCGATTAAGGTTAATCTGTAAACTAATAAGCGATTGGTTTTTTATATAGGGAGGAATCACTAATGAAGTATGGATTACTATTGGCCGCCAGCGCATTCGCCCTGGCCGCGACCTCGGCGGCTTTGACAATCGGCTCGGCCGAAACTCACGCCAAAAACGTAAATATCAAGCTCAGCTATTGGGTGCCGCCCCGGCACAAGTTGACCCCCGGCTACAAGGAATGGGGCGAGTCCGTTAAAAAAGCGTCCGGCGGCACCATCACGACGACTCTTTTCCCGTCCAGTCAATTGGGTTCGGGCCGCGACCATTATGACATGGTCAAGCGCGGCATCGCCAGTTTCGGCCTGATCAACCCTGGATATACGCCGGGCCGTTTTCCGATCCTCGGTGCATCCGATCTGCCGTTCACCATCAGGGACAGCCTGGCCGGCGCAAAGGCGTTGACCAGGTGGTACAAGAAGTACGCGGCCAAGGAGATGAAGGACCACTATGTGCGCCACATCTTCACCCATGACAAGGCGACCTTTCACACCACCAAGAAGCAGGTGCGGGTGCCCGCTGACGTCAAGGGGATGAATATCCGCTCCGCCAACCAGACCATGTCCCGTTTCGTGACGGCTTTGGGCGGCAACCCGGTTCAGGTTCCCATCATGGAAGCCAAGGACACCCTCTCGAAGGGCATCACCGACGGCATCACCGTGACCTTCGGCGGGCTGACCGGCACTTTTAAATTCAAGGATGTGATCAAGTACTCCCTTGATGTGCCATTGTATGTGTCGACCTTCGAGCATGGCCTCACCAAGCGTGTCTACAACGGCATGGATGCTTCCCAGCGCCGGGTGATCGACAATCATTGCACGCCGGAATGGTCGGCCAAGGTCTATCGCTATTGGTACGAAGCTGACCAGAAAGATCAGAAGACCGGCCGGAATATTCCGGGTCACACCTGGACCAAGGTCAATGCCTCGCAGTTGGCCCAATGGAAAGCCGCCGCAGCGCCGGTGGTCGCCCAGTGGAAAGCCTCGGTCAAGAAAGTCGGTCAAGACCCCGATCAGGTTCTCAAGGAAATGAACGCCGAGCTGAAGAAAGAAAACGCTCAGTTCTAAAACTAACTGACGAAGGCGGTGCCCGCCAGAATTCACGGCGGGCACCGTTTTCGTATTCGGGGGCTTTAAATCTTGGATAGAATTGTCGCCATCGTCGAAAAAACGGCGGGGTACTGCATCGGCTTTCTTGCCATTATTACATTTAGCGAAGCCATCCTGCGTTACGGCTTCACCACGCATATTCCGGACAGCTTCGTGCTCGGCCAGATGATGCAGGGCATCGCCATCTGCTGGGGCATCGCCACCACCACCTATGCGGACCGTCAGATCACCGTCGATATCCTTTATGAATTCGGCAGCAACGCGCTGCGCCGCGTATGCGATCTTGTCGGCTATACGATCAATCTCGCATTCATGGCGGCGTTCGGTTACGCCATCACCTTCAAGGTGTTCGATATTCTGGAAGCCGGCGAAATTTCCAATGATCTGGCGGTGCCGCTCTGGACCGGCTACACGCTGGCGTCGGTCGGAATCCTGGCGGCGGTGCTGATGTCCCTGATCCGCTGGTGGCAAATCGTGTTTCAGCATCAGAGTGTCATCCTGCATGATTTGGAGGGCGTCGAGTAATGGAAGAGGCACCCGTAGTCGCCCTCGTCGCCAGCCTGATCGTGGTGGTGCTTATGCTCATGCGCGTGCCCATCGCCATTGCGCTGGGCGGCGTCGCCGTGGCCGGCTTTGCCTATATGGTCGATGTCGAAGCCGCCATCGGCATCTTGATCGATTCGCCGATCCGCACGGTCACCAATTTCAATTTCAGCGTCATCCCGATGTTTGTCCTGATGGGTGTCATCGTGAGCGCCGGCGGCATGAGCCGCGAATTGTTCCGCGCCGCCAACGCCTGGGTCGGGCACATGCCCGGCGGCATGGCGATGGCCACCATCCTCGCCTGCGGCGGGTTCGCCGCCATCAACGGCTCGTCGATCGCCACGGCGGCCACGATGACCAATGTGGCGCTGCCGGAAATGCGCCGCGTCGGCTACAATGCCGGCCTGTCGGCGGGGGTTATCGCGTCCGGCGGCACCCTCGGCATCATGATCCCGCCGTCGGTGATGTTCATTCTCTATGCCATCATCACCGAAAACGACGTGGCCACATTGTTTCTTGCCGGGATTATCCCGGGTCTGATCTCGATCGCGCTCTACTGCGTCACGGTGCAGGTTTTGTACCATTTCAAAAAGGATTGGATGCCGCGCAGCCAGCCCGCCGACCGTCGGGAACGCTGGGAAAGCCTTAGGGATGTGTGGGCGACCATCGTCCTCTTTGTGCTCGTTATCGGCGGTATCTATGGCGGCTTCGTGACCATCGTCGAAGCGGCTGGATTGGGCGTTCTCGGCGCCCTGGTCATCAGTTTCGCCCGCAAGCGCCTGACCTGGAAGATAACCGTGGATGCGCTGGTCGAAAGTTTGCGCAACTCGGCGGCCATCTTTTTTATTCTGATTGCCGCCTTCCTGTTCCAGTTTTTCCTGGCCGTCACCCAGGCGCCGCAGCTTCTCGCCGGGTTCCTCGGCAGCCTCGATATCGGCCCCACCGGCATCATCATCCTGATCATGATTTTCTATATCCTGGCCGGCATGTTCGTCGACGGGCTGGCGGTGATCCTCTTGACCATCCCGATCTTCTATCCGGTGGTCCTGGACCTCGGCTTCGATCCCATCTGGTTCGGGGTCCTGGTGGTGATGACCGTGGAGATCGGCCTCATATCGCCGCCTATCGGCATGATCTGTTTCATCATGAACAACATGGTGCGCGATATCGGACTGGTGAACATCTATAAGGGCGTCATTCCCTTCATGTGCGCCGATTTCATCCGCTTGTCGCTGTTGGTGGCGTTTCCGATCCTGGCCCTTTACATCCCCAACACCATTGGCTGGGCGGCGAAGTAACGGTCTCCTAGGACCATATCGGCGGCCAATGGAATGCGGCACAAATAAGCGCCTAAAGCCCCTTGCAATAAACAATCGACAACCGGGGAAGGGAAGCTTCAAGCAATGAGCGAAGCAGCGAAGTTCGATTACATCGTCGTCGGCGCCGGATCGGCAGGCTGCGTGCTGGCCAACCGGCTGAGCGAAGACCCGGGCAACCGGGTTTGCCTGATCGAAGCCGGACCCAAGGACCGCAGTCCGCTGATCCATGTTCCGGCCGGCGTCGTCGCGTTGGTCAATCACCGGGTTCTCAACTGGCGCTATTCCACCACCGATCAGAAAGACGCCGGCCAGCGCCCCATCTACATTCCGCGCGGGCGTACCCTCGGCGGCTCCTCCTCGATCAACGGCATGGTCTATATGCGCGGCCACCCGCTGGATTACGACGAATGGGCGGCGGCCGGAAACCAGGGCTGGTCCTATGCCGAGGTGCTGCCCTATTTCCGGAAATCGGAAAACAACGAGACCCACGGCAATTCCGAGTTTCATGGCCAGGGCGGCCCCTTGAACGTTGCCGATCATAGGCGCCTCAATCCGATCACCAGCGCCTTTCTGGATGCCGCCGAATCGCTGCAAATGCAACGGCGTGCTGATTTCAACGCTGAGGATCAGGAAGGTTGCGGCACGCGCCAGGTCACCATCAAGAACGGGCGCCGGCATTCAACGGCGGCGGCGTTTCTGAAGCCGGTGCGCAAGCGGCGCAACCTGGAGGTGATCACCAACGCCCAGGCCAAGCGCATTATATTCCACGGGCGCCGGGCCAGCGGGCTGGAATTGATCCGGGGCTCAAATATCATCACGCTCGAAGCGGCCAAGGAAGTCATCGTTTCGGCGGGCGCCATCGGCTCGCCGGCGCTGTTGCTGCGCTCGGGCGTCGGCGCTGCAAGCGAGCTTGCTGAACATGGTATCGAAACGGCCCTCGATCTGCCAGGGGTCGGCAAAAACCTGCAGGACCATATCGGCGCCGGCATCCAGATTACCAGCCCCAACGCGGTCAGCTACGGAATATCGCTGCGCGCCGCGCCGCGCCTGGCATTAAGCGCGGTGGAGTACCTGTTGTTCCGGCGCGGCTTCTTCGCCGGCAGCTTGATCGAGGGCGGCGGCTTCCTCCGCACCGAGCCGGGATTGGACCGCTCCGACATCCAATACACGTTCCTGCCCGGCCTCAGGAACGCGCGCGGCGGCATCCTGGGCGCCGGCCACGGCTTTACCATGACCGTTGTTTTATTGCGGCCCAAAAGCCACGGCGAGGTCCGCATCAAGGATGCCGGGGCGGCAACGCCACCGATCATCGATCCCCGGTTTTTCAGTGAAAGCGCGGATATGGATTTGCTGATACGCGGCTTCAAGCTGGTCCGCCGCATCATGCGGGCGCCGGCGCTCGATCCCTACCGAAAAACTGAAATCAGACCCGGCGACGATATTCAATCCGACGACCAAATCGCCGATTACATCCGCAACTTCGCGGCCACCATCTTCCATCCGGTGGGCACCTGTAAAATGGGCGAAGGTGACGGCACGGTGGTCGACGATGAGCTTCGCGTCCATGGGCTCGAGGGTTTGCGCGTCGTCGACGCGTCGATCATGCCGACCATCACCGGCGGCAACACCAACGCGCCGGCCATCATGATCGCCGAAAAAGCATCGGATATGATCCTCGGGCGGCCGCCCCCACCGCCCGCCAATGTGGTCATCGAAAACGGCCGCGCCCGAATTGGCGGCTGAACTTCCTGTCTCGGGGACCATGGACAATCGGATCGAATTGCCGATACTTTGACACAGCAACACCGCCTTGGGGGATCGATCATGACCGAAGCTACCATCACCACCGCAACCAAAATCGTTCAGCGCCCAGCGACGCAGAAAACCTGGGACGTGGATGCCGACATCTGTGTTGCCGGCGCCGGTATCTCGGGCGTTTCGGCGGCCATCGAGGCGGCGCGCCTGGGCCGCCGCGTGGTCCTCGTCGATTCGCTGCCGGCGCTCGGCGGCCAGGCGGTCAATTCGATCATCGGCACCTTCTGCGGGATGTTCCACAACGGCCCCGACCGCTACCAGTTCACCTACGGCATCGCCGATGAAATCCTGAACGATCTCGGCGCCAGCGGCGATCTTTATTACCTCGTCGGACCGGGCTGGACGACGGTCTATTACGACGAAGTGGCGCTCGGCCGCTGGATCGAGGAGGCGGTGCGCGAAGCCGGGATCGAGCTGGTCCTGGGCGCCAACGTTCGCGGCGCATCCTTCGAAAACCGGCGCATTGGCGAGCTCGATATCTCGACCCGCTATGGCGACGTGCGGGTGCGCGCCGACGGCTTCGTCGATGCCTCGGGCGACGCGGTGCTCGCCTGGCTGGCCGGGCTGCCTTGCCGGGAAGCGGCGGACCAGCCGATCTTTGGCACGCAAATGGTGGTCCTCGAAAACGTATATATGGACAAGGCGCCGAGCCGCCCGGAACTGGCCGCGGTTCTTTCGGAAAAGGCCAGCGACTATGGCGTGGTGCGCGAAGACGGCCTCGCCTTCTTCTTCGAGGGCAAGGACACGGTGGCGCTCAACATGACTCATATGGAAACGCCGCTGGAACCGTTGGCGGCATCGCAAATGGGGCTCGAGGGCCGCGCCCAAACGCGCAACGCCGTTGAATTCTTGAAAGCCGAATTCCCCGATTGCTTCAAGGACGCCAGCGTCCGCGCCTATGGCTTCCCCGGCATCCGCCAGACCCGCTGGATCAAGGGCGATTACCAATTGACGGTGGAGGACGTGCGCTCGGCCCGCAGCTTCGACGACGCCGTGGCGCGCACCGCCTGGGGCCTGGAAATCCATAACAACAAGCACCGCCTCTATTGGGAGGGCTTCGATAAGGGACCGCATGTGCACCAGGTGCCGCTCAGCGCCATGACCTCGCCGGACGCCGACAATCTGGTGGCGGCGGGACGCTGCATCGACGGCGACGTCGCCGCCCTTTCCAGCGTCCGCGTCATGGGCCCGTGCATGGCGATGGGCGCGGCCGCGGCCCAAGCCCTCGATCTCGCCGGTTCCGGCAGCATCCACCAGATCGACATGGCGGCGCTGAAAGAGCGATTGCACGATAATCTGGAACGAAAGGATTACCGGGACGAGGCCAGTCCCTAGTGGCCTGCGTCATCTAGGCTTTTCCCGCCTTGGTGATCTCCACCGTGCCCGCATCACCGTCCACTTTTACCCAATCACCGGTTTCGATGATCTTTAAGGGGTCTTGATCCAGTTCGGTGACCGCCGGCGTCCGCATGACAACGACGCCGAGCGCCACCTTGGTGGTCATGTCGTTAAAGATCACCGCTTTCGGCGCGGTGCCGGCCAGGCGCGCCGTGTGAAAGGCCGCCGACCAGCCCGACGAGCCCTTGGCGCCCGGAAACACCAGCACCTTGTCCTTGAAGCTTTGCCCGACCAGTTCGTGCCGTGATTCGACGATGGTGCCGGTCATCGAATCGATACCGCCCCAACCCGATATGGTTTCAGCCGTCACCAGCGCCTCGCCCTCGGCGACACCGCCAACCACGGTCCGGCCTTTCAGTGTTATTACGCTGTTGCTCATCCCGTTGCCCTTACTCAATCGGCGGCGACGAGCCATCGCTCGCCCTCGGCCTTTATGTCAGCTTCAGCTTGTGTATTGATCGAAACGATATTGTCCGCCGGGACGCGCCCGCTTTTCGCCAGCCAATAGCAAAGATAGGCACAGCCAGAAGGATAGGGCGCAAGATCGATTCCGTCATAGAATGACTGCGGCACCTTGCCTGGTTCGACCGCATCCATCCGGTCAGCATCGTAGATCATTTTCCACTGCTGGATTTTCCAGGCACCATCCCGTTTTTCGACCAAATCATAAAACCGTGACCGGACAGTGAAATCGAATAGATAACCGTCGAGATTTGCCCGCAACATTATCATCGCATCAATTTCCGCCACGCCGCGTTCGCCGGTGACCCAAATACGCGCATTGCCGAGCCAATGCTTGCTCCGCTCATCAGGGCCGAGTTCAGCTATCATCTTTTTGGAGCCTTCGATGAAGCCTGCAACGTCACCCTGATACCAGGAAATACTGACCGTGGCACCGGGATGAAAGCACGCCGCAATTTCGTCCCAATCGCAATAATCCCGGCCAAAGGCCCAACGTTCCCGAAGGCGCCGGATTTCCAACTCGTCCAGCAATGGTAATTCGCTCATGGCGCCTCGCCTTTCCATTTGCCGGTGATCGCCGCTTCGACGCAGTCGGCTGCCGATCCGAACCAGGCTTCGACGTCGGTGATGGCCGGCAGGTAATGGGTCTGCTTGGCCGAATCGGTGGCCGCCACGCGGGTGCCACGGGGCAGTGCCGCCGACATCGCCGAACAGGTATCGGTCATCATCACGCCGCCGGCGTCTTCGATGATCTTGGTATAGCCGTTCCGGTCGGCGACATCCTTGACCGCAGCCGCGGTGAAAATCCAAAGGGCGCAGTTTTCGTGCACCCGTTTTCCATCCAGCAGTTTGCTGGCTTCCCAAATCTGCTCGATGCTGTAGTGGGGACAGCCGAGCATGATGTAATCGACATCCGTCGAGTGGCCGTTGCCGTTGATGGTCTCGTAGGTGCGCCGCCGCTCGATGGCCCCGTATTTCAAGATTTGCACCGGCCGATTAGTCCCAAAGGCTTGTTCGATGCTGCCCGCTTCCGGGGTGGCGCCGACCACATGATACATTTCAACGCCGCCCGAGGATGCCGCCGCCGCACCGAAATGCTTGTGCCGGATCAGGCTGGCCGGGCCTTCGATACCGGTCAGCACCGGAATTTCCTCCTCTACCGCGTCGCCGGTAAAATAGCCGAGCATGCCCCAATCCATGACGCTGTCCATTTCCACCTCGACATCGATTTGGTGTTGGCCGAGGCGGTTTTCGTCGAGATGGAAACCCCAATAGGGAATCTTGCCGGTGAGCATGGCGGCGGCGGTGCTTTCGCGGCCCTCGGTATTGGTGCGGGCGCCGAGCACCGAATTGCAATAAACGACGGCGGAACTTTCCATCCAGGCGCAATGTTCGCCCTTCACCTGCACGTTGCCGTTGGCATAAGGGGTGCAGGTGTTGAGGAGTTGCACGCCGAGGGACGCGGAATGACCCTGGCTTTCCTTGTGGAAGTCGAGGACGTCGCCGGGCACACCCATCATTTCGGCATGAGCGGGATCGATGCGCGTCTGCAAATGGCAGGTGAAGGTGCGCGCCGTCTGAATTTCGTCGACCGCATCGTCGCTGTCCAGATCGAAGCGCGAAAAAAGCTGATCGCGCGTTGCCACCCCTTCCTTGGCGTAGAAATCCCGGATGAAAGTGGAGGATGAGCCCGCCGTGCCGGCCACGTTGTTGGTGTCGACCAAGCGTTCGGCGCCCAGCGCCTCGCCGTAGCGGAGCAAAAGATGCATGGCTTTTTGCCGTGCATCGGCACCGGGCTGGCCGTCGCCATCGAGCATGGCTTGTTCTTGCGTGTTCAGTTTCATCATCGCTCCCTTACCCACTCCCTTGCTTTGGCAATAATTCTGAGCTACCGGGGACATCATTTCAATGCTGAAACGGATAGGGTGAGGCGATGGCCATCAACGAAACCATGCAGGCGGTGCAGATCACTGAATTCGGCGGACCGGAGGTTCTGGTGCCGGCCGAGGTTCCGATGCCCGCCCCCGGCGAGGGCGAGGTGCTGGTGCAATTGGACGTTGCCGGCATCAATTTCTCCGACATCGGTTGGCGCGAAGGCAAGCGCGGCGGCACGCCGCCGCTGATCGACCGCACCGAGGGCGCCGGAACGGTGGCGGCGCTGGGCGCCGGGGTCAGCGGACTGGCGGAAGGCGACCGGGTCGCCTATTGGAACCCCAGGATCGGCTCCTACGCCGCATATGCCACCTGCCCGGCCTTCCGCGTCGTCAAGCTGCCCGACGAGATGGATTTCGGCACCGGCGCGGCGCTCATGCTGCAGGGCTTCACCGCCCATTACCTGGTGCGCTCGTCTTGCGAAGTCCAGGCGGGTGAGACCATCCTGTTTCACGCCGGCGCCGGCGGCGTCGGCCAGATCGCCGTTCAGATCGCCAAGGCACAAGGCGCCCGCGTGCTGGTGACGGTGGGCAGCGAGGAAAAGGCCGCCTTTGCCAAGGAAATCGGCGCCGACGCGGCGATTCTCTACGACGAAGTGGATTTCGCCGAGGCCGCCCGCGAATTGACCGGCGGCGAAGGCGTGCATGCGGTCTATGATTCGGTTGGTGCCGCCACCTGGGAAGGTTCCTTGAAGGCCCTTCGGGTGCGCGGCAAGGTGGCCTATTTCGGCGCCGCGTCGGGGCCCATCCCGGATATGGATTTAGGGATTTTGGCGAGCCTCGGCTCCCTCAGCGTAATCCGGACGACGCTCAGGGATTACGTGCGCGACGCCGAAGAAATCGACTGGCGCGCCGGCGAAATGTTCGATCTCTGGCGCGACGGCAAGCTCAAGATCAAGATCGGCCACACCTATCCGCTGGCCGAGGCTGGGGCGGCGCAGGCCGACATGCAGGGAAGGCGCACCTCGGGCAAATTGCTGCTCAAGCCTTAGACCCGGCCAGATCGCCAACCCGTCAAATAGTCCTTGCAACGCGGGGGCCATCCACCGAGGACTTTCTGTGGTTAAACCAACCTGCACAAAATCTAAGTGCAAATAACGTCGGTTGCGGCGGCGCTAATCGGTGGGGCACCTTTTCCTAGACGGTGAGGGATTCGGTTTCCGCGGCCCGAACCGGGGCGGCGGATGACATTTCCGTGCCGCCGTCCCATTTGACGACCTCGATCAGGCAGGCTGCGGCGGCGTAGGCGGTGGTCTTTTTGGTCTGCGAGTGCTTGGGCGTCAGGATGTTGACGCAGCCGGCGCGATCCACCGATTTCCCCGGCTCGCCGATGGGATCGTAGGTGGCCGAGGCTTGGTAGGAGTGGGCGACGCCATCTACAATTCGCTCGGTGACATGGGCGGCGCAGAGGACGGCGCCGCGGTCGTTGTAGAGCTTGACCAGATCGTTCTGCCTGATCCCCCGCGCCGCCGCGTCGCGGGTGCTCAAGCGCACGATCCAGTAATAATAGCCGTCGATCAGGACCCGGTGGTCCTCGATGTCGTTGATGGTGCTGTCCTTGCCATCGCCGAGGGTATGGTAGCTGTAGCGCACATGCGGCGTGATCAGCTGCAGGGGATATTTTCCGGTCATCTCTTCGGTCCTGGGGCCTTCCCAGGAGGGCGTGTATTTGACAATCGGCGGGCGCTCCGGATCGTCGGCATCGAAGGTTTTGAGGCTGGCGCATTCGAACTCGAACTTGCCGGACCGGGTCTGCAAACCTTCGAGAAAGGTTTCGGTATAATCGCCGGGCAGCGGGTGCGGTTCGGGCACGTCCTTTTTGCGGCCCTCGTAGAACCAGCGGAAGGACACCGGCGCCTTCAGTTTCTCTTCCGGCGGCGGCACCACGTAGTAACCCTTCTTCATGAAATCCTTCCAGGAAATCTTGAGCGGCAGGTCCGAGCCGTCGAACATGCGCTTCACCCAGTCGAGATCCGACATGCCTTCTGAATAATATGCGGCGAGGCCGAGGCGCTTGGAGATATCGAGGAATATCTGGTAATCGGATTTGGATTCGCCCAACGGCTCGATGCATTTGTGCTGCAACAAAACCACCCGGTTGTTCATCTGGGTGAAACCCTGGTGGGCGATGCCGCCGGTGCCGCCGAATTCCGAGATGTCCCAGCGCTCGAAATTGGTGCAGGCGGGCAGGATCACGTCGGCGAATTTGGTCTCGCCTTCCATCCAGATGGACTGGTTCAGCACGAATTCCAGGCTGTCCGTGCGGTACATGTGGACATACCGGTTGGCGTCGCTGGAGGTGCCGAAGAAGGAGCCGCCGTAGCGGTAGAGCATCTTGATTTTGGAATGGCCCGGCGCCGGATAGCTGATCTTGCGGAACTGCCCCTCGATGGTCTTGGCGTTCCAGGGATAGGCGTCGGTCTTGCCGTCGAGGATCGCTTCGGGCACCCACATCTTGGAGATCGACTGGGTCGAGGGGTTGACGGTTAAGAGTTGCGGCATGCGCTGGTACTGGCTGACCGCGGCCGCCGTGTGGTCGAGATCGCCCGAGATGCCGCCGTCGGCGTAACCGGGAAAATAGAAGCGGGTATCGACCGGCGTTCCCCATTGCAGATTGCCCCAGTTGACGCCCGGCTTGCCCATGCCCTGCATGGCCATCAGGCAAGCCAGCGCCCGCGCCCACTGGATTCCGGTGGCGTTGCGGCAGGCGCCGCCATGGCCGTTGCCCCAGCCGCCGGCGCCGAGATAGGTCTTTTTCGAGCCCCATTGCCGGGCCAGGGCGCGCACGTCCTTGGCCGGCACCCCGGTTTCCCCCTGCTGCCATTCGGGGGTCTTGGGAATCCCGTCCTCCACTCCGAGAAGATAGTCCTTCCACTTATCGAAGCCTTCGGTCAGGCGGCCCACATAGTCCTTGTCGTAGAGGTCCTCGGTAATCCAGACATAGGCGATGGCCATGGCCAGGGCGGGATCGGTGGTCGGCTTGGGTGCGATCCATTTGCCGCCCAACTGGGCCGCCGTGTGATTGTAGAAGGGATCGATGTGGACCAGCTCGACGTCCAGCTTTTTCAGCCATTGGCGGCGCGTGGCGCCCTCCAAGGCGGCGTAGGAGCCGCTGGTGGTATCGGGGTCCGCCGACCAGAAGACCACCATCTCTGCCTCTTTCAGGCAATCTTCGACGGTGCCGTAGGTCTCCGGCTGGCCAAGGCGCATGGAATAGCCCCAATGGTGCATGGCGCCCCAGAACCAGCCCTCCCAACTGATCGGCGTGGGTACGGTTGTGGTGGTGCCGATGGCGTTCATGAAGCGGAGGTTGGCGCTCGAATAATAGCCGATGTTGCCCCAGGTATGGTGCGACGAGCGGGTCGACAGGATGGCGCCCTGTCCGTGCTCGCGCTTGATGCGCTTGATCTCGCCGGCGACGATGTCGAGGGCTTCGTCCCAGCTGATCCGCTGATAGTCCGAGATGCCGCGATTAAGCGGGTTGCGTTCGCCATCGGGGTCGAAATCCACCCGTTTCATCGGGTACAGCAACCGGTCCGGGGAATAGACCATGGACTTCGAGCAAATGGCGTGCGGCCCGCAGGTGGTGCCATGCGGCGGTGTGAATTTGTGGCCGCGCGCCTTGATGGTCCAGGGCGCCGCGTCGGTCTCGTCGAACTGCATCGGCGTCAGGCGGATGATGCGGCCGTCCTTGACGTAAACGAACAGCGGCCCGCCGTTGGTGTTGGTGACGTAGCGCCTGGTGCCGTTCTCCATCTGGGTGCCGTATTTCCAACCCGCCGTCTGGGTCTGCAGGATGGTCTGGCCGAACCAGTAGCCGAGTTCGTCCGGGCCCTCCAGGGTGAGGTTGAAGCATTTGAGCGCCTCGATCTGCTCCAGGTAATCGATGGGCGGCATAAGTAAGCGCGCGCCCAGTTCGGCCGAGGCAAGGGAGATTGTGACCTCCGGGTCGGGATGGATGCCGCTCTTCGATATTATCTTGCCGTCCTTGAAGGTAAAATAGCGGCCGCGCCGATCATCCATGGTCTTGATCTGGCCGGTGAAGTTCTTTTCCTTGAGCCGCGCCCTGAAGGCGGGATGCCTCCACGCCGTGTACATGAGAAGTAGGAGAAGACCGTAGAGAATGATCGAGAATTTCAAGGGGCCTTCCCTCAACCCTCAACTTCGTCGTGCAGCAAGTCGAGCCGGCGCAGGATCTCGCGGTCGGACACCATGAACAGCTTGGCCTCCGATGTGGCGCAATGGCTGATCCAATTGCCGTGCGGTAGGGTAAAGATGTCGTTTTTCTGCCAAGTGACGGTCTCCTCGCCGACCCGCGTTGTGCCGGCGCCGTCGGCAACCACGCAAGCCACGTTGGCGGTCGAGCGGCGGCGGATGGTTTCGACGCCCTTGTCGAGACCGAGGAGATAGCAGTCGAGCCGGTTCATCACCGCCGCCCCGGTGACCGGATCGGTGTAACGCAGCAGCCTGGAGCCGTCCACCGCCGCCGGCACCGCCACCAGCGCCTCCACCGCCGAAACCCAGGGGTAGTGGAACATCGATGAATGGTGATCGTTCCCGGTCTCTCCGGCGGGTGTCAAGCCGGGTGTATGGAAGGCGGTGTCGGGAATCCTGTCGGGAATCTCATTGGTCGGTCCGCTTTCCCAGCCGACGGTGTCGAAATGGCGGTGGATGGGGGAATCCAGGACATCGACCCAGATCGCCGGCTCGGTGCCATCGTGCAGGTGTTCATGCCAGGTCCAGGCCGGGGTGAGGATCATATCGCCCGGGTCCATCGGGCAGCGCTTGCCGTCGACGATGGTGGTGGAACCGCCGGCCAGGACAAAGCGCAGGGCATGGATCGAATGCCGGTGCGGCGCCGCGTGCTCGCCGGGAGCCAGGATCTGCACATTGATCGCGAAATGCGGGCTTATGGCGAAGGCGTTTTCATCCAAATCCCGGTTGGCCAGGCAAAGAACCCTTCGTTCGGCCGCCTGATCCATGGTCATCGCGCCGACCGCGGTTTGCATCAGAGGTTGTATCGATTCCCAGGGCCACAGGCAGGGCGGTTCGGGTTCGGTTGCATAACGACCGTCCCAGTGTTCCCACAGCGCATAGACCTGCGCCTTCTCCATGGCGCCGTGAAATTCGGCGGCCTCCGCTTCTGTCATGGTCGGATCGGTTTGTTCGGTCATCTTCGCCTCCCGATTAATTGCCTGTTGTCAATCGTCCGTCGTCAATCGTCAGATGTCAATCACCAGTTCGCAATGATATCTCGCCGCAACGGTTCCTCACAGCACCCATTGGATGGCGCGCCAAAACCCCGGATCTGCCTTCAAGCTTCGCTCGACGACGGTTGCCGGCAGGCGAGCATAGGTGAGCGGCGAAATGAAACCGCGCCGCCGCGCTAGCGGGCCGCCGCCAATTTCGCCTCCGCCCCGGCCACCAGTTCGCGGCAATGAGCCTTGACATCCGAGCCCGCGTCGATGGAGCTTGCTCAAAATGGATCGGATGCCTGGGGGG
The DNA here is from genome assembly GCA_002687515.1 of Rhodospirillaceae bacterium. Classification (GTDB taxonomy): domain Bacteria; phylum Pseudomonadota; class Alphaproteobacteria; order Rhodospirillales; family UBA2165. The sequence continues at coordinate 1,701 of NZAK01000010.1, read as the reverse complement.
CAACAAATCCTCATCCAACGCGGCCATAGATTTTAAAACTATCGAACATCTTCACGCATTTCCGCCGCTTGTTCGCGAAGCAGACGGCGCAGCACCTTGTTGGCGGCATTCTTTGGCAATTCCTTTAAAAACCGATATTTGCGCGGTCGTTTATAATCGGCGAGAGGGCTGGCGCGCAGATGCCGATCGAGCGCCGCCTGATCGGGTTCGCCACCGCTCACAACCAGGCAGGCGACGACGATTTCCCCCCATTTTTCATCGGGTTCGCCGATAACGCTGCATTCGACCACATTATCCATCTGCAGAAGGACCGCTTCGATATCTTCGGGGTAAATATTCTCACCGCCGGAGTTGATCATGTCGTCGACGCGGCCGCGAAGGTCATAATCACCGTCATCGCGCTTGACCGCTATATCGCCGGTGCGATACCAGCCATCCTGAACTTTTTCGATCGTTTCTTCCGGGCGATGCAGGTAGCCGGTAAAGTTCGCGTCGGACGAAGCGTCGACCAGAAGCTCGCCATCAACCCCCGCATCAACCTCGTCATGCACCGAGCCGCCGAGACGGCCAACACGAACACTCGAATAGAAACCAGGCCGATAGGTGAGCGGACGACCGACCGGGTCAGCCATGTAGAGCGCGTTCATGATCTCCGTGGTTCCGTAAATATTGACGATTTTAGCGTCGAAAGCGGCGTCGACGCGATCAAGCAAGGGACCGGGCATTGCCGATCCGGCATAAATCAAGTTGCGGACTGAAGCCACCTTCTCCGGCGCAAAATTGGGCGCCTCCAAAATTCCATGAAAATGCGCGGGCGCGCCGTAAAGAAGGGTAATACCCTCGCTTTCGATGGTTTCAATGGCGGCACCGGGACTGAAATCCGAACAGACGTAGTAGGTTCCATCGAGCCCGAGCGCGGCCATCAAAACCGAGTAGAACCCGACCACATGAAACATCGGCATCAAGCCAAGAACCTTGTTATGGGTGCCGTGCACGAGACCGCATTGGGTCGACATATACAGCATTCGGGAATCGGTCGCCCGATGCGGTATCTCAACCCCTTTCGGCAAACCGGTGGTGCCCGAGGTGTAAAAGATAAAGGCCGTCGCTTCGGCATCCGGCCGTGCATAGGAAGCGAGATTTTCCGCCGGCCCCGGGCTAGACTCGAATTCGGTCGCGCCAGGGATCGAACCTGGGACCGAACCGCCGACGGTCATAAGCGGCGCCGAATTCGGCAGCACATCTTTTACCGCCGCCACGATGCTTTCATCGGCCGAGACGATGGCTCCCGCCATGCGGCCCTGCTCGATCAGCCGGCCGACGTCATCGGATTTGAGGCGGGCGTTGATGAGCGCCGGAATAGCGCCAAGACGCTCGAGAGCCAACAGGGCCAGACCATGCTCATAGGAATTGCCCAGACAAGTCGCAACAATGTCGCCGGCATTGATTCCGAGGCTGCTAAAGCCAGCGGCGACAGCTTCGATCTGATCGACCAGTTGCAAGTATGTCAGACTACGTTCGATCCGGTCATCAACGATGGCGCAATGGTCGGGAGCGCGTGTCGCCGCCAATCGGACAAAGTCGAATGTGGTTTGCATGATACCCCCCTCAATCCGTGCCTATCCGCTTAACGCCCATACCCACAACATGTAGGATGCTGCCACTCTCCCGAATATAACCCCGCCCTGGTCGGCGCGGTCG
>NZAK01000009.1 GCA_002687515.1 Rhodospirillaceae bacterium | reverse complement strand
TCAGGCTTCTTTGGCTCTATGTTTGGGTAACCCTCGGCAGTACTCGATCAGCGAAAACCGCGTAGTTCACGGACGACGAATTCTTTTTAGTCCCCAAAAGACACCCGAAGAAAGCAATGCCCGCTGGCTTGTGTCCGAGCTTGCTTCACGCCGGCGAAATTATGCCTGAGCTAGATCGACGGCCAATCGGCCAAGCCCGCTCCGCCGAAGCGGCTGCGCAGGCTGGACCATGCCATCCCCGATTGGCCTGCATCGTCGCGCCATCCCCAGCCCGTCTGCATCCGTGGGCCGTAAAACCGGTAGGTTCCGGTAGGAACCGTGAGGATTAGTAATGAAACGGTATGGTCGATTTTTGGAAAATGTGTCGCACCACGGGCGCAGCCCGCATGGGGATGGCCGGGTTGGCCAGGCGGGCGTCTTGTTTGGCAGGGAGCAGGCGGGTCGGCCAGCTAATTCGGTGACAGTTTACTTTTAGGTGACGCGTTTAGGTGGCCAAAAATCAGCTGGTGCCTAAAAGTAAACTGTCACCGAATTAGCCACTCAGGCGCTGCTCGCATTCTCCGCGTCCGCGTCGCCGCCGGGCCGCCCGGGTGTGATGAAGGTGTCGGCCAGGTGCTCCAGCCGCGCCAGGGATTTGTCGAGGCGGGCCATCACCCGGTCCTGGGTTTCGCTGTCATCCATCAGCCAGACCCGGAACGCGTCGAGATAGGCGAGGCTCAGCGCCTTGATCTTGATCCGGCCGAGCAGACCTGTCGTCGATACCCCGGCCGCCTCCAGGGTCTTGGTCATGGCGCGCCGCATCGCGCATAGCCCGCAAAGCCCGGATATCGGATCGGCGGGCACCACATCGCGCGCAATCGCGCGCAATTGCGATTTGTGCGGGTGCAGCGTATCGAAGCGGCACATGATCAGATCGAACAGGCGGTCGCGGATCGAACTGCCGTCGTCCCCGGCGGCCTTCAATGCCTGTTGGTCGATGCGCAGGGAGAAACCATTGAGGATCGCCCATTTGCTGGAAAACCGGGCATTGAGGTCGGCGAGCGGGATCTTGGCGGCCTCGGCGATGCGCGCCAGGGTCAGCCGGCGCCAACCCTCGTCGGCGCCGAGCTTGAGGGCGGTGGTGATGATGCGCCAGTCGGTGTCAGGTTTTTTTGCCATATCCGCGCTCCCGAAGAGGGTGGACATTGGCTTTATCTTAACCCGGATCGCCGCGAGGCGGAAGCGGGTACCGCTAATTTTCGCGCGCCGGCCACTTTTTAGGTGGTTTTCCGGGGGTTTCTATATTATCCCTTCTTCGGTATTCCCATCATTCGGGACCGCGACGGAGACATAAACCGGGTGATCGAAGGCTTTCGCAATCTCGCCTTAAAGGCGCCTTTCCTCGGGCCTGAGGAAGAGCGCGACCTGGCGCGGCGCGCCGGCGCCGGCGACAGCGACGCCACCGCCCGCCTGGCCGCCAGCCATTTCCGCTTCGTCCTCAGGATCGCGCGCGGCTACCGGCGCTCGGGCGTGCCGATGGCCGATCTGGTGCAGGAAGGCATGCTCGGCCTGATTCAGGCGATCAAGCGGTTCAACCCGGAACGGGATGCGCGCCTCGCCACCTATGCCATGTTTTCGATCCGCGCCGCGATTCAGGATCACGTCGTCCGCTCCTTCTCGCTGGTCCGACTGTCAACCCACTCGGCGCAGAAATCGCTGTTCCTGCAGTTGCGCCGGCGCACCTCCGGCCTGTTGGAAGGCGCCGACGCCTTGAGCGAGGATATCGCCGCCAGGCTGGCCGAACGTTTTGATGCCACCGCCGCCGATGTCAAGGCCATCGCCCGCCGTATCGCCAGCCGCGATCAATCCCTGAACGCGCCCATTGCCGATGCCGCCAATGGCGCCGAAGAGGCCGGCGACAGCTGGCTGGAACGGCTGCCCTCGGAGGCGCCCAGCGCCGAGGACCAATTGCTTGCCGCCGGCGAGCGCAAGGCGCTCGGCGATCTGATCGGCAAGGCGCTGGCCAAGCTGCCGGCGCGCGAACAGTTCATCATCCGCAACCGCTATTTCAGCGAGGCCAAGCGGACCTTCGCCTCGATCGGCATTGAATTGAACCTGTCGAAGGATCGGGTGCGGCAATTGGAAGCCGCCGCCCTGGCCAAACTGAAGGGTTTGCTGGAACCCCGGCTCGCCGGCCGCCAGGTCATGCCGGAATAGTCTTAATTCGGTGACAGTTTACTTTTTAAAAAGTAAACTGTCACCGAATTAAGACCCGGCCATCCCGACGCGGGCTATGCCTGTGCCAATTCGCGCGAGCGCTCGGTGGCGGCCTGGATCGCTTCGCTCATCAATTTCTCGAAGGCATCGCCCCGCATCAGCACCTTGAGGGCGGCCTCGGTGGTGCCGCCCGGGCTGGAGACATCGCGGCGGAGGGTTGCCGCCGTTTCGCTGCTTTGCCGCATCAACTCGCCCGAGCCGCTGACCGTGGCCCGGGCCAGCGCCACCGCGAGGTCTTCGGGCAGGCCGGCGGCGGTGCCGGCGGCGGCCATGCATTCGGCGAGGTGAAAGACATAGGCGGGGCCGCTTCCCGACAAGGCGGTGACCGCGTCCATCAGACCTTCATCCTCGATCCAGGCGACCTCGCCGACGGCGCTCAACAATTCGGCCGCCCGGGTCCGCGCCGCATCGCCGACGGCGGCGTTGGCGACCGCCACCGAAATGCCGCGGCGGACGGCGGCCGGGGTATTGGGCATCACCCGGATAATGGCGGCGCCGCCGCCGAGCAGGGTTTCGAAATCATCGATGGTCTTGCCCGCCGCGATCGACAGGTAGGTGGCGGCATCGGCAAAGCGGGCATAGGGCGGCGCCACTTGGTCGATCGCCTGCGGTTTGACGGCGAACAGGATAATTTCGGGCCGGCTGCCGTCATCCAACTCGTTTTCCGATTTGCAACGGATGATGTCCGGGTGAAGATTGGCCGGCAGGGCGGCATCGGCGGGCTCGACGATGGTGATCGAAGCCGGCGCCACGCCCTGGTCGAGCCAGCCGCCAAGCAGCGCCCCGCCCATCTTTCCGCATCCGACCAGGAGGAGGCCGCCGGCAGGCTGGTCGGACACGGCGTTCAGGCCTCGCCGACGGTTTCGATCATGGCCGCGTCGATGGCTTCGGCCGGGCCCTTGCCGCCCCAGACCAGGTGCTGGAAGGCGGGATAAAAGCGCTCGCACTCGTTGACCGCCACCTCGAGCACATCTTCGACCTGTTCGCGCGCCAGAGAATGCGCGCCGCGCAGCGGCATGGCATGACGGTACATCGGCAAGCCCTCGCTCTGCCACAGGCAGAAATGGCCAAGCCACATGCGGTCGTTGATCAGCGCCAAAAGCTCATAAACGGTGCCAAGCTTATGCTCCGGCACGCGCACATCGAAGGCGCAGGTCACATGGACGGCGGAAATTTCGGCGGCCCAGGCGAAATGCAGGCTGTAATCGCACCAGTTGCCGCGCACTTCGGCGGCCATTTCATCATCCTGGATGCGGTCGAACCGCCAGCCCTGGGCGCGCACCACCTGTTCGATGATATCGATCGGGGGTTCCAGTTTTGGTTCGTCAATTAGGTTCAACCGAGCCATTCCGGCGCCTCCCGCGCGCGCTTGCCTTACCGGCACGGCCGCGCCCGCAAAATACCAACATTTAGTAGGCTGAGGGCTTAGCGACCACAATTTGTAGCCTGCCAGAAGGTGACAGCGCACGCAAGTGGGATGTGGTCCCGAGGCACATATATATGTTTCGGTTGTGGTATGACTGGGGCGGCGGGCTCTTGCGCGCGCCGCCCGGATCGATTTAGGACGCGGTGGGTTTCTTACGGGCAGCGGGCTTCTTGCGGGGTTTGGCGGGTGCCGGCTTGCGGCTTTTGATTTCTTTTTCCAGGGCCGCCAGCTTCTTTTCCAGCTTCTCCTGTTCTTCGCGCGCCTTGACCGCGATGGCCATGGCGGCGTCGAAATCTTCGCGCGAAACCAGGTCCAATTCCGAAATCAGGCTTTCGATTCGCCCGCGCACCAGGCCCTCGACCTCGTCCTTGAGGCCGGCGAAGGTGCCGGCGGCGCTGTTGGCGACCTTGGCGATATCGTCGAATATGCGGTTTCGGGTCTGCATCATGGCTGCTCCAGGCGGTTGAACCCCTATAATATGCGCAACACTCCCGCCTGCGCAACTTGCGGGCGTTCCGAAGCCCGCCTATAAAGCGGGCTTCGGAACGCGGATAAATCCTCCACCGTCCAAAAGTTAAGAGTTACATGATTCTAGTTATATGATTCTAGTCACTGGCGCCGCCGGCTTTATCGGATCGAACCTGGTCGCCGCGCTCGACGCGCGNGGCGGCGGCGGTATTGCCGTATGCGATCGGCTCGGCGGCGATGACAAATGGCGCAACCTGGCGAGGCGCGCGCTGGCCCACGTGGTGGCGCCCGAGGGCCTGTTCGATTTCCTCGACGGCAACCGCGGCAATATCGAAACCGTCTTCCACATGGGCGCCATATCATCGACCACCGAAACCGATGTCGATCTGATCATCGAGGTCAATGTCCGCCTGTCGGCCAGGCTTTGGGATTGGTGCGCAGCAAACGGGGTGCCCTTCATCTATGCCTCGTCGGCGGCCACCTATGGCGGCGGCGAGGCCGGCTTCGACGACGACAACGCACCCGAAGCCTTGGCGCGGCTTAGGCCGCTCAATCCCTATGGCTGGTCCAAGCATCTGTTCGACCGCCAAGTGGCGCGCCTTGTGGCCGAGGGAAAGCCAACGCCGCCACATTGGGCCGGGCTGAAATTCTTTAACGTTTACGGGCCCAACGAATACCACAAGGGCGGCCAGCAAAGCGTCGTGCCGCAGATCTACGAACAGGCGACCCACGGCGGCATGGCGCGATTGTTCAAATCGCACCACCCCGATTTCGAAGACGGCGGGCAGATGCGGGATTTCATCTGGGTCGGCGATTGCGTCGATGTGATGCTGTGGCTGGCCGACAATTCAGGCGCCAACGGCATCTTCAATTGCGGCACCGGAACCGCGCGCTCCTTTCTCGATCTCGCCCACGCCGTGTTCGCGGCCTTGGACCGGGCACCCAATATCCATTACATCCCGACGCCGGAAAATATCCGCGATAAATATCAGTATTTCACCGAGGCGCGCATGCAGCGGCTGCGGGCCGCCGGATACAACGCCGAATTCACCTCTCTTGAAGACGGTGTCAGCCGCTACGTGGCCGATTATCTGGCCGCCGATGATCCCTTTCTTTAGGTCCAATGTAATTAATCAATGATGCCCGCCATCGCCTTTCCCAATATCGATCCGGTGCTTATCGAAATCGGGCCTTTCGCCATCCGCTGGTATGCCCTGGCCTTTATCGCCGGGCTGTTGATCGGCTGGAAATACATCCAGGCCCTGGTCGCCAAGCCGCCATCGGCGATGACCGCCAAACATGTCGACGATTTTGTCGTCTGGGCAACCCTCGGCGTCGTCCTCGGCGGGCGCTTCGGCTATGTCGGCTTCTATAATCTCGAATTTTATATCGCCAACCCGCTGGCCATGCTTAAGGTCTGGCAAGGCGGCATGTCGTTCCATGGCGGCGTCATCGGCATGATCGTGGCGATGTGGCTGTTCGCCCGCAAACATGGGCTTAGCCTGCTGGCGCTCAGCGACGCGTGCGGCGCGGCGGCGCCGATCGGGTTGTTCCTGGGCCGGCTCGCCAACTTCATCAATGGCGAATTGTTCGGACGCGAGACCGATGTGCCCTGGGCCATGGTGTTTCCCCACGGCGGGCCCAACCCGCGCCATCCGAGCCAGATTTACGAAGCCCTGCTCGAAGGCTTGGTGCTGTTCATCCTTCTCTATATCCTGTCCAGGAACGAGGCTATCCGGCGCCGGCCGGGCATCCTGACGGGGGTCTTCCTGGTCGGCTACGCCATATCGCGGGCGATCGTCGAACTGTTCCGCCAGCCCGACGCCCATATCGGGTTCCTGGCCGGCGGCTGGACCATGGGGCAGATGCTGTCGCTGCCGCTGCTCCTGCTTGGCTTGTATCTGATCCTGCGCCCCGGCCGGCGGATTTGACGGCGCTCAAGGATCATATTGTCCGCCGTATCGGCGCCGAGGGGCCGCTCGGCGTCGATCAATATATGGCCGAGGCGCTGGCCCATCCGGAACTCGGCTATTACATGACCGGCGATCCCCTGGGGCGCGCCGGCGATTTCGTCACAGCGCCCGAGGTCAGCCAGATGTTCGGCGAATTGATCGGCCTTTGGTGCGCCCATGTCTGGACCCAGATGGATCGCCCGCCCTTGGTGCATCTTGTTGAATTGGGTCCCGGGCGCGGCACCTTGATGGCCGATGCCCTGCGCGCCGCCGCCGGCGTCGAGGGATTCTTAAGCGCCGCCGAGGCGCATCTGGTGGAAATCAGCCCGGCTTTGCAAAAACGCCAGCGGCGCAGCCTCAAGGTGCTGGCGGTTCCGGTTTCCTGGCACCAGCGCTTCGCTGAAGTGCCGGATGCGCCGCTGCTGGTCATCGCCAACGAATTTCTGGATGCCCTGCCGATCCGCCAATTCGTGCGCCTCGGGGAAGATGGGGCGGATGGCTGGGCGGAACGCTGCGTCGGCCTCGACGACGCCGGCGAAGGGCTGGCCTGGGTGGACCGCGACGGCGCTTCGCCAACCGATTTGCCCCCGGCCCTGGCCGATGCGCCCGAAGGCGCGCTGATCGAGGTGTCGCCGCAACGCAGCAAAATCGCCGCCGAGCTGGCGGCCGCCATCGCGGCCCGCGGCGGCGGCGCCCTGTTGATCGATTACGGCCATATGATCAGCGCCCCGGGCGATACCTTGCAGGCGGTCAAGGGACACCGCTATCACGATGTCCTGGCCGACCCCGGCGCCGCCGATGTGACCGCGCATGTGGATTTCGCCGCCATCGCAGCCGCGGCGATGCAAGCCGGCGCGCGCGTATCGGGGCCGCTGACCCAAGGCGCGTTCCTGACCGCCCTCGGCATCGAAGCACGCGCCGCCCAACTGCGTGATGGCGCGACGCCGCGCCAGGCCGGCGAAATCCTCGAGGGCCTGAAAAGATTGATCGCGCCCGCGGAAATGGGCAACCTCTTTAAAGTGATGGCCCTGAGCAACAGCCGGCAGCCGGCGCCGGAAGGCTTTGCAACATGATCAAGATCGAGGAACTGTCCGGCCATGCCGGCATCCGCCACGGGTTCTTTGGCCGCGACGGCGGCGTCAGCGACGGCGTCTTCGCGTCCCTCAATTGCGGTTATGGTTCCGGCGACGATCGGGAGCGCGTGGCAGAAAATCGGATGCGCGCGCTGGCCGGCCTGGGGTTGCCGGATGCGGCCCTGGTGACCGCCCATCAGCGCCACACCGCCGACGCCATCCATGTCGATGCGGCCTGGACGCACGCCGATGCGCCAGTCGCCGACGCCATGGCCAGCACGACGCCGGGCATCGCCCTTGGCGTGCTCGCCGCCGATTGTGCGCCGATATTGCTGGCCGATGCCGATGCCGGGGTGATCGGCGCCGCCCATGCCGGCTGGCGCGGCGCGTTGGATGGCGTAACCGATCAGGTGGTCGGCCTGATGACACAATTGGGAGCGCGCGCGGATCGCATTACCGCCGCCATCGGCCCCACTATCGCCCAGGAATCCTACGAAGTGGGTCCCGAATTCAAGAACCGGTTCGCCGAGGATGACGGCGCCAACGCCGACTTTTTCATACCCTCGGTCAAGGCCGGTCATTGGATGTTCGATCTGCCTGGCTATCTGGCGCGAAGGCTTGAGGCGCGGTTGCCGGGCAGGGTGGTCAGCAGCGGCCACGACACCTATCCCGAGGATTCGGGCTTTTACAGCTACCGGCGCGCCGTTCACCGGGGCGAAAGCCAATATGGACGGGCGATGTCGGCCATCGCGCTTGTCCCATGAACGCGGACGTGGTTGGATCGTGTCATGCCGTACATGATGTTCATGTTGTTGGCGTCCCTGGCTTTAATCATGGCGACCTGTGCGCTCTAGACATCTCCTCATAGGCGCGGCCGCCGCATTTCTATTGACCGCCTGCGGCGAGTTGCCGAAACCGTTTGCCCATTCGGGCCCCGATCTTTCCAATCCCCTGTTGCGGCTTGCCGATGGCGGCGGCATCCAGGTTTCGGCGGCGCCCGAATTGCCCGAGGAAATCGCCGGCCCCCTGATGGCCGCGGCGGTGAAGGGCTTGGCCGACGCCAATGTGCCGGCCACCGTCAACAGTGACCTGGCGCGGGGTTTCCGGCTCATCGGCGGCGTTCGCATCGAGACCGATGACGCGGGCGGGCCGGAAACCGCGCGCTTCGTCTGGCGCCTCAACGGGCCCGATGGCGCCGAAATCGGCGCCTTCGATCAGACCATTACCGGGGACACGCCCGGCTGGCTGACCGAGGACCAACAGATTTTCGACATCATTGCCGCCGATGCCGGTCAGCGAATCGCCGAGATATTGCGCGGCCAGAAGACCGGCGCCGATGCGGCTGCCGGCAAAACGGTGGCCGGCGTCCAGCCTTCGCTTTATCTGGTCGGCGTCGACGGCGCCCCCGGCGATGGCAACCGATCGCTGATCCGGGCGCTCAGGCTGGTGGTCGGCCGCGCCGGCGGCAAGGTGTCCGATACACTCGATACCGCAACCCATCTGGTCATGGGTTCGGTCGAGGTTTCGGGCGGCATGGGCGGCCCCGGCGGCGAAGCCGAAAGCCGATTACTGACCGTTTCCTGGGCGGTTACGGGCCTCGACGGGGTCGAGCTCGGCAAAATTTCGCAGAGCAACCAGGTGCCTAAAAAGATGATTGCCGGGCGCTGGGGCGGACTCGCATATGCCGTCGCCAAGGGTGCCGGTGACGGCATTTTTGAGATTCTCGAGAGCTCCCGGAAGCCCGCCCGGGGGCGAAAACCGCTGCGTGTTCCGGCGCAGCCAAATTAAGTTTCGCCTGTCCCCGGATCGGCGTTTACACGGATCGGACTCGCTGCTAAACAGAAACCGGATTCCATCGGGCGCTGGTATTGTGCGAATGTTCGTCCGGCGGTGAATTCTTAGGGGGCCTGCCCGGATGAAAGTCCTCAGTTGCAACAGTAACCGACCGATCGCCGAGGCGATATCCGCCTATTTGAACCTTCCCTTGACCAGCGCCAGCGTCCGCCGATTTTCGGACATGGAGGTGTTTGTCGAGATTAATGAAAACGTCCGCGGCGAAGATGTCTTCGTGATCCAATCCACCTCCTATCCGGCCAACGATAATTTGATGGAGCTTCTGGTGACGCTCGATGCGCTCAGGCGCGGCTCGGCGCGGCGCACCACCGCCGTGCTGCCTTATTTCGGCTATGCCCGTCAGGACCGCAAATCGGGTCCGCGCACGCCGATCTCGGCCAAACTGGTCGCCAACCTGATTACCGAGGCCGGCGCCGACCGGGTGCTGACGCTGGATCTGCATGCCGGGCAGATCCAGGGTTTTTTCGACATCCCGGTGGACAACCTGTATGCCGAGCCGGTGTTTTCCAAGGAAATCAACGACCGTTACAACGGTGACGATCTGATGGTCGTCTCGCCCGATGTGGGCGGCGTGTTCCGCGCNCGCTCGATCGCCAAAAACATCGACGCCGACCTTGCCATCATCGACAAGCGGCGCGAGCGCGCCGGCGAATCCGAGGTGATGAACATCATCGGCGACGTCAAGGACCGACGCTGCCTGTTGATCGACGATATCGTCGATTCGGCGGGCACCCTCTGCAACGCCGCCGTGGCGCTGATGGATGCCGGCGCCTCGTCGGTTTCGGCTTTCGTGACCCACGGTGTCCTCTCGGGCGGCGCCGTCGCCCGGGTCACCGCCTCGCCGATGGAAAAGCTGGTCACCACCGACAGCATCATGGCCACCGAGGCGGTGCGCGTTGCCCATAATATCGATCAGCTTACCGTCGCGCCGCTGATCGCCGAAGCCATGCACCGCATTTCGGACGAGCGTTCGGTTTCCTCCCTGTTCGATTGACCACGGCGGTATCTGGACGCGATCCGCGCCAATTCCGGGCAAAACCAGTTTGACACTCCCAGCCTGAGCCATTACATCACGCCCTTTCCATCCGCCGGCACCCCTGGAGGCCGGCGGCCAATATCCAAGGAGACGCGATTATGGCTGAAGCGACAACCATATCCGCCGAACTTCGCGACGGGACCGGCAAGGGGGTGGCCCGCGCAGTGCGCCGCATGGGGCGCGTACCGGCGGTGATCTACGGCGATAAATCTCAACCCATTTCCATTACTGTCGACCGTAAGGAACTTTCCTTGCTGGCCGACGATCCCAGATTCTTCATTCACGTCGTGGATGTCGAGGTGGACGGTCAAAAACATCAGGTGCTGCCGAGGGATTTGCAGCTGCATCCGGTGACCGACCGGCCCATGCATGTGGATTTCCTGCGCTTCAGCGCTAATACCCGGATCGTCGCCTCGGTGCCGGTGAGCTTCATCAATGAAGAAGAGTCGCCGGGCCTGAAGCGCGGCGGCGTTCTCAACGTCGTCCGCCGCGAGATCGAGCTGCATTGCTCGCCGCTCGCCATTCCGCAGGAGCTTGTCTTCGATGTCGAGGGATTGGATATCGGCGCTTCCATCCATATCCAATCGATCGAGCTTCCGGAAGGCGTGGAACCGACCACCGACCGCGACTTCACCGTCGCCACCATCGCCGCGCCGACGCTGATGCCGGTCGAGGAAGAGGAAGAAGAAGAAGACGAAGAAGGCCTCGAGGGTGAAGAGGGTGAAGAAGGCGCCGAAGGTGAAGAGGGCGCCGAAGGCGAAGAAGGCGAAGGCGGAGAAGGCGGCAAAGAAAAGGCGGAATCAGACGACTAATTTGGGCGTCGAGGCCGTGTGCGCCCGGAGGCAGCCGCCATGTTCCTTTTGGCCGGATTGGGAAATCCCGGATCGAAATATTCGGGTAACCGCCACAATGTCGGGTTCATGGCGTTGGACGCCATCCATGCCCGCTTCGGCTTTCCGCCCTACCGCAAGAAGTTCGAGTGCGAGGCCGCCGACGGCGAAATCGATGGTGCGCGCGCGCTTCTATTGAAGCCGGCCACCTTCATGAACGAATCGGGCCGCGCCGTCGGCGCCGCGCTGCGCTTCTATAAAGAAGATGCCGCCGCCCTCACCGTCATCCATGACGAACTCGACCTGGCGCCCGGCAAGATCCGGCTCAAGCGCGGCGGCGGCGTTGCCGGCCATAACGGCTTGAAAAGCATCGCCCAGCATATCGGCCCCGATTTCCGCCGCATGCGTGTCGGCATCGGCCATCCCGGCGAAAAAGCGCTGGTCACCGGCCACGTGCTCAGCGATTTTTCCAAGACCGACCGCGATTGGGTCGAGCGCACCGTCGAAGCCATCGCCGAGGCGGTGCCGATCCTCCTCGACGGCGACGATGCCGGTTTTGCCAACCGTGTGGCGCTGATCCTCAATCCGCCGGCGGCTAAAAAGGCCGAAAACAAAAAGACCGAGAATAAGGACCAAACTTAATGGGTTTCAATTGCGGCATCGTCGGTTTGCCGAATGTCGGTAAATCGACCCTCTTCAACGCGCTCACCGAAACGGCGGCGGCGGATACCGCCAACTATCCGTTTTGCACCATCGAGCCCAATGTCGGCCGGGTGCCGGTACCCGATGCGCGCCTCGATAAAATCGCCGCCGTCGCCGCATCGGAAAAGGTGGTGCCGACCTACCTGGAATTCGTCGATATCGCCGGGCTGGTGAAGGGCGCCAGCCAAGGCGAGGGCCTCGGCAACCAGTTCCTCGCCAATATCCGCGGAGTGGATGCGGTCCTGCACGTGCTGCGCTGTTTCGAAGACGACGATGTCGCCCATGTCAGCGAGACCGTCGATCCGGCGCGCGACGCCGAGATCATCGAGACCGAATTGATGCTGGCCGATTTGGAAAGCCTGGAGCGGCGCACCGAAGCCCTGGTCAAGAAGGCGCGCGGCCAGGACAGGGACGCCGAGGCCGAGCTTGAACTGGTCGAACGGGTTCTCGAAAATTTGCGTGCCGGGCAGCCAGCGCGCGCCACCGAGGTTGCGGCGGACGAGGAAAAAGCCTTCCGCATGCTGCAGCTGCTGTCGGCCAAGCCGGTGCTTTATGTCTGCAATGTGGACGAAGACAGCGCCGCCGCCGGCAACAAATATTCAGATGCGCTGGCCGAGTTCGCCGAAACAACCGGCGCCGCCAGCATCGTCATATCGGCCAAGATCGAAGCCGAATTGATGCAGCTAACCGAGCCCGCCGAGCGCGCCGAGTTCCTGGGTGCCCTCGGGCTTGCCGAAACCGGGCTGGCGCGCCTGATCCGGGCCGGCTACCGGCTCTTGAACCTGATTACCTATTTCACCGCCGCGCCCAACGAGGCGCATGCCTGGACGCTGCCCGCCGGCACCCGGGCGGCGCCGGCGGCGGGCCGCATCCATAGTGATTTCGAACGCGGCTTCATCGCCGCCGAAACCATCGACCATGAGGAATATTTGTCCCTCGGCGGCGAACAGGCGGCCAAGGACGCCGGCAGGATGCGCCAGGAAGGCCGCGACTATGTGGTCCAGGACGGCGACGTCATCCTCTACCGTTTCAACGTCTAATCGGCGGGCGGGATGACCGGCACCAGGAGGTGTGAATCGTACTGGCCGCCGGTGTAGAGGATATGGTGGCCGGCGTTGACGCTGTCGTCGTGGTGGTTGCGGTAGCCGAATTGCAGGATCTCGTGACCCTGCACGACCAGACGCAGTTGATCACCCGCCGCGAAGGCGGTGCCCGACGGCAGAATCTCGACCTCCACCGGCACCACCTCGCCGGCCGCCAGCTTTTGCATATTCTTGTGCTTGAGCCAGGGCTGCTGCGGCGTCGATCTGGCTTCATCGAGCTCGCGGTGCGAGACGCGCAGCCAGCCCGACGCGACCTGACCGGTTTCCATGTGGTTGTAGTCGGCCATGAAGACCTCGTTGCCGAGGCGGTCGAATTTCTTGACGCCGACCTCGAGGTCCATGTCGTCGGCGCCGTCGGCGCTGACCCAAAGCTTGAGCTTCATGTTGCCGACCAGCTCGGTCGGTGCATCGAAGGTGAAGGCAAAGACCGCGCCGTCCGCCTCAGCATCCGATTTCACCGCGCTGTAGCGCAATTGCGCCTCGTCCGCCACCGGCTGGCCCAAAAGCGCGCCCGCCGCCGCGTCGAGATAGAAGGCGCGGTATTCGGTGCCGGGGATCGGGAAGTCGCCGGCGAAGCGGGTCCGCCCTTCGTAGAAACGTTCGCGGACCTCGAAGCGGACGCGCGGGGTATCGGTAAAGCCGGTGTCCTCGCCCTTCAGGTAGTGGCCGAAAAAGCGGCGCTGCCGCTCCAGGCATTCGCGGGAATAATAGCTCTCCCATTCCTTGCGGCCATGTACCTCGAGCCATTTGTCCGCCGATGCGATCTGCTTGTAGCCCTCGAAACCGCCGCGGTTGTGCAGCCCCTGGGTCGACCAGCTGGCGCAGATATAGGCGGGCACCTTGATTTGCGAAAGGTCGGGATGTTTTTCGGTCCAGAAATCGTCGCAGGTCGGGTGTTCCGCGCGTCCGGCCAGAATGTCCTCAAAGGCCACGTCTTCGCCGATAAAGCCGCTGCCCGGGGTAAGCGTCCGGCCCATATAGATCTTAAAAAAACCGGTATCGGGGATGCCGCCATTGAAGGCCCAATCACGGTAGACGTCGTTGAGCCCTTCCCACGGCATGATCGCCTTCAAATGCGGCGGGTTCTTGGCGGCGCCCATCCATTGCACCATGGCCAGGTAGGAAACGCCGTTGGCGCCGACATTGCCGTCGCACCAATCCTGGGCTGCCAGCCATTCCACGGTATCGTGGAAATCGACACCCATTTGCGGGTCGAGATGGGCGAAATAGCCGCCCTCCGAATTGCCCGAGGCGCGGCAGTTGACGACCGCCAGGACATAGCCGAGCGGCACCCAATAGACCGGGTCCGGCGCCTCGAAGGCGGCGTATTCGGAAACCCGGATCATGCCGGTGTTGGGGATGCGCGAATAATCCTCGTCGGCCGGAAATCGGTCCTTGATGGCCGGCGCCAGCACCAGAAGCGCCGGGTATTTGCCATCCACCGCCGGGCGGAAGATATTGGCCGCCAGCTTGACGCCGTCGGGCAGTTCCACCGGCACGTCTTTTTCGAAGATTATCTTGGCGTCCTTGGGATGGCCGTAGATGTTGGCGGCCCTGGTGTCGCCGACCGTGAATTCGACGCTTGTGTGGTCCCTGGCGTCGGCCATTTCGGTTCTCCCCCTTTAGGTTGAGCAATGATCCTTTAATCGGCGGTCATTCGTCCACACGCTTCAACGGTGGATTAAAGACCCTCCGTTGGCCGGCATCAATGCAATTTTCCGCCGGCAACGTTCCGCCGCCGCCCGCCCCATTTCGCCCATGCGAACAACCAAAATCTTTGCCGGCCCCTTCGAATCATTGACTTTTCTGAGATATCTTCTACATATCCCGCATACGTGTTGCATTTGTTTTGTGTTACCTAGATAACCGGTAACCCGATTAGCTTAGTTATCCCCTGACAATGTGAGCGTTAAACCGACCGCGCCGCCACATGGTGTGGGGCGCAATATTAAGACTCCCATTAGAGGAAATAACTATGACTACTGGTACTGTAAAATGGTTCAATCCGGCCAAGGGCTTCGGATTCATCGAGCCCGAAGACGGCTCGAAAGACGCATTCGTCCACATTTCGGCCGTCGAGCGCGCCGGACTGAGCACGCTTAGCGAAGGGCAGAAGATCTCCTATGAGCTTCAACCCGGACAGAACGGCAAATCTTCCGCCGAGAACCTGTCCGTCGTCGACTGACCACCGAAGGCGCCGCCCCCGGCATCTGTTGGGGGCGGCCGCNGTCCACCGCCGCCAAGGCCTTCCACGGCCGCGCCGCGGACAATTAATTAAACGGCGCTGAAGCGCCAATTAGCAAAATTGGCCGCCGCCGACATTGCATACCAGCCCAAGGGGGGACCCGGCTGTGATCCGGGACCAAATTTTCCACTTGCGGCGACGCCAACCGTAGCAGAGGATTAGCGAAATGTTGAAGCGCGTGAAATCGAAGGCCGAGGAACAGTTTGCCGCGATCCAGAAGAAGGACAAAGAGGCCCTGATGGAAAAGGAAAAAGCCCAGCAGGCGCGCACCGACAAGATGGCGCGCCTGAAAGCGCTTCGCCTGGCAAAAGAGGCTTCGGATCGCGAAGCCGCCGAGGGCCTGGCCGACTAGGGAAAAACGCCGCCGCCCGGCGGGATTGCCGGGTGACGCACCGCATGGGTGGAAAGACGGAAAGGACTGATATGGCCCGCAAACCCAACTACAGTTTCGAACGCCGGGAACGCGAGCGGGTAAAAGCCGCCAAGAAAGCCGCGCGGCTCGAGGCCAAAAGGGAAAAATCGGAAAAAAGAAAGGCGGAGGCCGCCGGTCTCCCTTGGCCCGACGAAACAGCAGAAGCGACCGCCGAACCCCAAGGCCAGCCCCAGGAAGACCCATCGGGCCAGCCCCGGGAAGATAACGGCCCGGAAAGCTGAGCCGGCCTAATGGCTGGCGCCCGGCATTCGGCTGGAGGCGATTGTTCTGTTCGCCGTCAAGATGCCAAACCGCTTTGCCATTCCGTGATCAGGAATAAACACTAGGGCAAAGCATTATTCGTTTGATACCGAATAAAGGATGTCCATCGATGGGCGCGCGCATTCACATGGTTTTCTGGCGCATCTTTTCCCTGGTTCTGATTGTATTGTTCTCCACCGCCATGGTGTCGAAACCCGATGTCGACGATGTCAGGGCCGGCACGGTGACGCGCATTCTTTCGTCGGCTATCGCCATCCAGGACGCCCGCCCCCGTGTTTTGAAGGTCGGCAGCCCGATTTTCATCAACGACATCATCTCCACCGGCCCCGACAGCCGCCTCGAGATTAAGATGATCGACGATACCGTCCTTACCCTTTCCTCGCGCACCCAGTTCGTCGTCATGCGCTATCAATTCGACGGCAAGGGTGGCGATGCCTTGCTGCGGCTGATTTCAGGCACTTTCCGCGCGGTAACCGGAAAACTGGCGAAACTCGAAAAGCGGCCGTTCAAAGTGGTGACCAATGTGGCGACCATCGGCGTCCGCGGCACCGATTTCTGGGTCGGCGCTTTTAAGAAAGTACCCCACGTACAGCTATTGGGCGGCGGCGGCGTCTATGTCGAAAACGGCGCCGGACGCGTCGAAATTGTCCGCGCCGGCTGGGGGACTTTCATCAAAGATGCCAATACGGCGCCCACCGCCCCGGAATTCTGGCCACCGCAGATGAACAAAATGGTGAACCAATCGATGTCGTTCAAATAACCGGTTAATGGGATCGGGTTTATTCCCCGGCAATAAAATTCACGAACAGGTAGACGCCGCCGAACAATATCGGCTGATGCACCAAATACAGCAGCAAACTATGCCGGCCAATCAAATGAACCAGCCGGGAAACGGGATCGGCGGGCACCCACAGCAGAAATTCCGGAACCCGGCCGCCGCGAAACATGATGCGGCCGGCGACAACGCCGATCAGGGGGACCGAGAGCCATGGGAAAATCGGCACATAATCCACCGAAATCGGCGCCGCCGTCGAAAGGCCGAGCCAATGCAAAAGATCGGCATTAAAGAGATCGCCGCTCAAGAACCACGGCGCGGCGGCAATCACAAGCGCGATGCCGATCAATGCCGGACTGGGGAGCAGGATTGCGACAGCCAGGATAAGGCTGGCGGCGGCGATGTGGTGGAGAATGCCAAAAAATATATAGCTGCCGGGATCGATCACGAAGGTCGCCAGGGAAACGGCGCCGGCAGCCGCGGCGATCAGCGTGAAACGCCGCAGAAATGCCCGCCGGCTTAATCCTCGGCGCCGCGCCATGACCTGGGCGATACCCATCACAAACAAAAAGATCGAGGCAATGAACTTGGCGAACCATATCCATTTCGGATCGCTGAATATTTGAAAATCCGCCATCCGGAAAAAGCTGAGATCCCACGAAAAGTGGTAGACGAACATCAATATCATGCCGACGCCGCGCGCCGCATCGAGGAGCGCATAGCGGGGTCGTTGACCGGTAATTTCGCCTGGCTGCATGCGCCTCCCCGTAAGGCAAATTATTGTGCCGCCGATGTTAGCTTAACGGTAAAATTCGGATCGGGCTATCGCTGGCGCGGGCTGATTTTTAATGATTTCGTGATAGATGTTTAGTCTGGCCCGCCACGCCGTCCTCGCCACCGGCTATCGGAACAAATATATGAACGCCGATCTGAATTTAGCGCAAAAACTTTACGACACCGGCGACGCCGTCGGTTCCGAAGAAAAATGCCTGGCCATGTTGAGCCGGGCGGAGGACATCGGCGGTGCATACCTGCTGCTGGCGCGCATATCCTACGACCGGCGGGAATATGTGAAGTCGCTCAAATTTCTAGCGGATGTTGAAAGAAACGGTCCGGCGCCGGCCGATGCTGCCTATCTTGCCGGTCTCAACCATTACGCCCGGCACGATCTGACGAAGGCGCGGGCGTCGTTCGTATCTGTTCTTGCCGACGGCCCCGGGAATGGGGACGCGCATCGAAACCTGGGTCTGATCGATCGGGAAGGCGGAAATTCGCTGGGCGCGGTTTTGCATTTTTGCCGGGCGCTGGATATCGAGCCTGGGGATACTTTGACGCGGCGCAACCTGTTCGACACGCTGGGCTCGCTTCAATCTTCCGACTGGGCCGCCGCGAACGCCAATGGATATGCCGGCGATATCCGACGCCATCTGGAAGCCGGTTTTCGAATGCCGGACCTCGATATGAAGAAATATTTTCCGGCCGCCGCGGCCGCCATCCTAAATACCGGTCATTTCAGGCTGGCGATCGCGGCTCTCGGCCCGCCCGCATCGGGAAATGTTTCTCCGATCGTGGATCAAGCCTGGTTTTCGGATCTGACAGGCGATCCTCTGGTCCAGGCCGTGCTCGCATCCGATATCCTGGCCAAACCCGTATTCGAGACCGTCTTGACGAATATTCGCGAAGGGATTTTGTCGTTGGCCGTAAACGATGATGCCTTGCTTGACGATATCCCATTGGCCTTCTGCGTGGCACTGGCCCATCAGGCCTATCTTACGGAATACGCCTATTTTGCCGGTACGGCGGAATTGGTTGAGCTGAGGCATCTGCAACAGGAACTCTCGTCCAAAATCGGATCGCGGCTGAAACTTTCGACGAAGGATGCCGTGAAACTGGCCATCTCTGCATCCTACGTTCCGCTCGGCGGCTGGATGAAGTCGCTTCCGGAGACACTGAACCAAGGCGAATTGGAATCGCTGGGGCAACTGCAAATATTTAATCCCCGGCGGGAAGCCGCGTTTGAACGGCGGATCGAAACCCTTTCCCCGATCAGCGAGCGCACGAGCGCGAACGTCAAAACCCAGTATGAACAAAATCCCTTTCCCCGCTGGTCGCTTTTGACCCGGCCCAGGCCCGGCTCGGTTGGCGAAACGCTGCAATTTCTTTTTCCCAATTTCCAGCCGTCGGAAAAATTGTCCAGGCCATGTTCCATCCTGATCGCGGGCTGTGGCACGGGACACCAACCAATTTTGGAAGCCTTGCGCTATCCGGCATCGAAACTGACCGCCGTGGATTTGAGCCGGACCAGTCTGGCCTATGCCATGCGCAAGGCGGAATTGCACGGTACGCACAATATCCAGTTTATCGAGGCGGACATTCTCGAGCTTGGAGAACTGGACCGGGAATTCGATGTCATCGAATGCACCGGCGTATTGCACCATATGGCCGATCCCCTGACCGGATGGCGAATTCTGATCTCCCGGCTGGCCCCCGGCGGGGTGATGAAAATCGCCCTCTACAGCAAGCAGGCCCGCCGCCATATCACCGAGGCCCGGCGATGGATTGAGGATCAGGATTTACCACCGGCGGTTCAAACCATCCGCGATGTGCGCCGGAAAATCCTGGACCTTGCGGCCGATGATCCGAAACGCAAGGTGACCGGGTTTACCGACTTCTATTCGATCAGCGGCGCCCGCGATTTATTGTTCCATGTTCAGGAACACACCTTCACCTTGCCCGAGATTAAAAACGCCTTGCACCGGTTCGAGCTCGAGTTGATCGGCATGCAGATTTTGGACGACGGCCTCAAGGACAAATTCGGGGCTGAATTTCCCGGCGATGCGGCGATGGCCGATCTCGACAATTGGCATAGGTTCGAGATGAAAAATCCCGACAGCTTTCGCGGCATGTATACCTTCTGGTGCCGCAAGGCCGAACCGGTTGACGCCTTGGTAGATACGGACTTGGGCCAGGTTTCCTGAGTTCGGCAATATCCCGGATAATGCGTTCGCCTCTCTTCCAGTCCGCTTGACTTGCGCGTCCGGCCAAAGCCACAATCTCCCATTGGGTAATTCTTAACCGGGGAGACAGGAAATGGCATACCGTTTAGATTCAAAAATTGCGGCATTGTCGGCTGGTGCGATGATCGTTGCCTTGGGCGCTGTCCCGACGGCGGCGGAAGCCGAAACCGAGATTTTGTTCAACACCTATTATTCGCAGAAGCATCCGATCATGCGGGGTACCGCCAAACCCTTTGCAGAAGGTGTCGCAAAGGCGACCAACGGCCGCGTCAAGGTCAAGTTTCCGGCCGCCACCCTGGCGTCGCCGAAGAAACAATGGGGCATGCTGACCGGCGGCATCGCCGATGCCACCTCGGGCAGCATTTCGTGGATTCGCAAACGCGTCAAATTGACCGAGATCGCGGCGCTGCCGTTCATGGTGCCGTCGGCGCGCGGCGCCTCGATCGCGCTGTGGCGCACCCATGTGAAATTTTTCGACGCCAAGAATGAATATAAGGGCGTCAAACTCCTGAGCCTTTACGGCACGTCGGGAAGCCAGCTTCACAACAACAAGCGGGCGATCCGGAAATTGGCCGACTTCAAGGGGCTCAAGGTGCGCACCTCGGGCAGCGGCGTCGCCGTTTTCAAGGCGCTGGGCGCGACCCCGGTGAAACTGTCGGGGCCGAAGATTTTCGAAAACTTCTCGAAAGGCGTCGTCGACGGCGTCGCCACCCCTTATGTGGCGGTCGGGGCCTTTAAGATCGTCCGCTATGTGAAGTTCACCACCGATCTTCCGGGCTCCTATTACAGTTCCATCTTCTACGTCGCCATGAACCAGAAGAAATGGGACGGCCTCTCGAAGGCCGACCAGGCGGCCATCGCCGGCGTCGCCGGCGAGAACCTGGCGCGGGTATCGGGCGAAGTTTGGGATGCCGGGGCCGCCGGGGTGATCAAGAAGCTGAAGGCCGGCGGCGCGCAGATCGAAACGGTGGCACCCGCCTTCGCCGAAGTGATCAGGAAAAAGATCGCCTTCGTCGAACAGGACTGGATCAAGGAAGCCGGCAAACGCGGCGTCGACGGCAAGGCGGCGCTGGCCTATTTCAGGCAACAGGCGGCAGCCAACAAGTAGGCCTTTTATATGTCCGACGATTTGGGAACGGGGGNCGAAACCGCCGGNGACGTCCCCCGTTCCACGCCGATCCTGATCCGCGCCCTGACCGGGATCGCGGCGCTGTTGATGTTTTCGCTGATGGCGATCACCTTCGTCGACGTTGTCGGGCGCTACGCCTTCGACCGGCCCTTGGGCGCCGCCTTCGAAATCATCGAATTGCTGCTCGGCCTGCTGATTTTTTCGGCATTGCCGCTGGTTTCCAGGAAACAGGGCCATATCACCGTAAGCTTGCTCGAAGGCATGTTCCAGGGCCGGGTCAAGTGGGTTCAGCAACTGTTCGTGCTGCTGTTCAGCGCCGGCGCGGTGGGGTTCATGACCTGGCGCCTGTGGGCGGAAATGCAGACCATGCGCGCCGATCAGGACGTCGGCGAATATATGGATATCGAACTGTGGCCGTTCATCGGCGCCGTCTCGGCGTTAAGCGCGGTGACTTTTATAATATTGCTCATTCTGGTTTGGGATTACCTGCGTGGCAGACTGGTGGAGGATGCCACATCCGTCCATGGTGATCCTTTATGATCGTATCGCTGGCCGGGCTGGCCATATTGTTGGTCGTCGTCTTCATGGGCGTGCCCCTGGGCTTCGCCATGATGATCGTCGGCTTTGTCGGCTACGGCTTTGTCCGCGGCTTCGAGCCGGGCCTGATCATGGCCGGCCAGCAAATCCTCGATCTGGCCATGAATTACAGCTTTTCGGTCCTGCCGCTGTTCATCCTGATGGGCGTCTTTGTCGCCCACGCCGCCCTCTCGGACGATCTCTATGACGCCTCGGACAAATGGCTGGGGCATTTCAAGGGCGGCTTGGCGATGGCGACGGTGGCCGCCTGCGGCGGCTTTGCGGCAATCTCGGGCTCGTCGCTGGCGACCGCCGCGACGATGGCCAAGGTGGCCATTCCGGCGATGCGCAAATACGATTACTCCGACAGCCTGGCCGCCGGCACCCTGGGCATGCTGATCCCGCCGAGCGCCGCGATGATCGTCTATGGCATCCTTACCGAAACCGACATCGCGAAACTGTTCATCGGCGGCATAATTCCTGGGCTGATCACGGTGGTCGTCTATATCATCGTGATATCCGGCGTGGTCCGCGTCTGGCCGCATCTGGGACCGCCCGGGCACCGCTCAAGCTGGGCCGAACGGTTCACATCGCTCTACAAGGTGTGGGGCGTTTTGGTGCTGTTTCTCCTTATCCTCGGTGGCATTTTCTTCGGCGTCTTCACCCCGACCGAGGCCGGCGGCATCGGCGCCGTCGGCGCCCTCGCCTTTGCCCTCGGCCGCCGCAAAATGAGTTGGGAGCGGTTCTATGCCTCGCTGATCGAGGCGGCGAGCATCACCGCCACCATTTTTTCGGTTGCCTTCGGGGCGCTGATCCTCAACCAGTTCGTCAATATCGCCGGCCTGCCGCAGGCGATGGTCGCGACCATCGGCGGCTTCACGACGCCGATTTACGCGATCCTGGTGATCCTCGGCATCTATGTCATCATGGGCACGGTGATCGAGGGCTTCGCCATCATCTTCCTGACGGCGCCCATTTTCGTGCCGGTGGTCGAGGCGCTCGGCTTCGATCTGATCTGGTTCGGCATCGTCATGATCATGGTCGTCGAGATCAGCCTGATCACGCCGCCCATCGGCCTCAATGTGTTTGTCCTGAAATCGATGCTGCCGGAAGTTCCGCTGGCCAGCATCTTCAAGGGCATCGCGCCCTTCTTCGCCGCCGATATCATGCGCCTGATGATCGTCGTGTTCGTGCCCGGCGTGGTCCTCTACCTGCCGAGCCTGATGCGATAGGCCAGCGCCGCGCGGCTCAAGAAGCCGCGTTCAGCATATCGATCACCTCGTCGGTGGTTTTCACGTCGGCGAAGATTCGCTGCATGGTCTTCAGTTCCGCCGCGTGCGCGTCTTTCTGCACCTCGGCGGTGGCATCGCTGGCCAGGATCATCCGATAGTTATGTTCGACGCCGCCGCGCACCGTCGTCGAAACGCAGACGCAGGTGGTGACACCGGTAACCACGCAGGTGTTGATGTCCTGGTTACGCAAGATGGTGTCGAGCCGGGTGTTGGCGAAACCGCCGAAGCCTTTCTTGACGACCAGGTGCTCGCCTTCCTCGGGCGCCAGCTCATCGATGATCTCGGCGCCCCAGGTGCCCTCGGTGATGAAGGTCCGGTTGGTGGCGGCGGGAGCTTTCCGCCAATAGGGAAAGGCGGCGTCGGAATAATCGGGTTTCAGCACATGGGCGATATAAACAACCGGCCGGCCCGCCTCCCGGAAGGCTTCGGCGAGCCGCTTGATGGGCGGGATCGTCGAGCCGAGAAACGCCATGTCGATCCCAGCCTCCGGGTTCTCCCGCGCCCGCTGCCCGAAATCGCCGTCGGGATGCACGAAATCGTTCTGCATGTCGACGACGATCAGGGCCGATCTCCTGATATCCGGACCCATATTTGACATTATTTCCCTCCCAAATCGATGTGCGCCGCGGTTTCGCGAAGCCGGCGAAAATTCTATCCGATATCCGGTTAATTCGGAAATTCACCGCACGCCACGCGCCGCCGCCTCAAAGGAAATAGCGTAAATAGACGTAGACGTTGGCGATGGCGACGGTGAACAGCATGAAGGGCACGCCGATCTTGAGGTAGCGGACGAAGCTGATCGGATGCCCGGCGCGCTCGGCGAGGCCCGACACCATGACGTTGGCGGCGGCGCCGACCAAGGAGCCGTTGCCGCCGAGGCAGGCGCCGAGCGCCAGCGACCACCACACCGGTTCCAGCTGGGCGGCCCCGCCGAGGCCGGCTTCCATGCTTTCGACCAGCGGGATCATGGTGGCGACGAACGGGATATTGTCGACGGCGGCCGAGACGATCGCCGACAGCCACAGGGTGGCATAGGCGGTCAGCGCGCCGTCGCCGCCGGTGAATTTCATCAATTCGGCGCCGAGGATGTTCAACAGGCCCGCATGCTCGACCCCGGCGACGATGATAAAGAGGCCGATGAAGAACAATAGCGCCGCCCATTCCACCTCGATCAGGGCGCTGTGCAGGCGTTCGGTCTGAACCTTGGTGGTGGCGCCGAAGGTCGAGGCCAGGACCAGCACCGCGGCGCCGAACATGGCGGTGGTTCCGGGGCGGATGTGGTAACGCTCGCCGATGATGAAGCCGGCGATGACCAGGGCGAGCACGCTCAGCGATACGATCAGCAGCTTCTTGTCGGTGATCGAATCGGCTTCGCGGAAGCGCATGATGCCTTGGCGGGCGTCATCGGAAGCGACCAGTTCCTTGCCCCAGAGGAAAATGAAAATCGGCACCATGACGATGATCAGGACTACCACCAGGGGGCCAAGATTGATCAGGAACTGCATGAATGTCAGCCCGGTCGCCGAGCCGATCAGGATGTTCGGCGGATCGCCGATTAGCGTCGCCGTGCCGCCGACATTGGACGCCAGGATCTGCGACACCAAAAACGGATAGGGCGAAACATCGAGCTTTTCGACGATCAGAAGGGCGATCGGTACGACCAGCAGCACCGTCGTCAGGTTGTCGAGAAAGGCCGAAAAAACCGCCGTCACCAGCGACAGTACGATCAAAATGCCGACCGGGTTGGCATTCACTTTTTTCGCCGACCAGATGGCGACAAACTCGAACACCCCCGAGGTGCGGGTGATGGCGACGATGATCATCATCCCGGTCAACAGCGCGATGGTGTTGAAATCGATGGCGGCGATGGCCTGGGCCTGCGAGACCAAGCCGGTGATGATCACCAACCCGGCGCCGATCAGCGCCACCACCGTGCGATTGTATTTCTCGGTCAGCAGGATGGCGTAGGAGATGATCAGCAGGATGGTACTCAGCCAAAGGGGATCGAGGCCGAAGAGGACCGCGTGGCCGGCCGCGTCCGCGCCGCCGTGAGCGTTCATTGCCCGCCCGCTTTCGCTTGGTCTTTATCGCGTTCCCGGGCCTGACGCTCGGCCGCCTTGGCGTCGGCGGCGGTTTCGCGGTCATATTCCTCCTTCAAGCCATAGAGGACCGAGAAGAACGAGATGGCGCCGATCAGCTTGTTGTCGTCATCGACCACCGGCACCACATATTGCTTGTCCTTGATCATCATCAGGGCATCGATCAGCGGCGTCTCGGGGTGGGCGACCATGACGTTGCGGTCGACCATCTCGCCGACCGGCCTTTGCCGAAGCGCTTCCAGGCGCTCCTGCATCTCGGTCGCGGTTTCATTGAGGAAGCTGGCCCCCATGAAGCCATGGCTGACGGTGGTCAGGGTGCGCGGCAAAAGATGCTCCATCAGCCCTTCGCCGCTGATCAGGCCGCAAAAGGTGCCGTCGCGCTCGGCCACCGGCACCAGGCCCATATGTTTCTCGACCATGAAGTCGAGCACGTTGCCGGCCAATTCATCGGCGAACAGATCGACCTTGATGGGCGCCATTACCGACTTGCAATCCACGGCTCACCCCTTCCGCTGCTGGTGTCAGGGAACGCGTCTCGGCGGCAATTATACCACGGATTGGGATAAAATGGGGACTGATTGTATGCCGGAAAACCCTTATCCGCTAACCACATGGCTCCAGGCCATGCCGAGCGCGAAGGCGATGAGGATGGCGCCGGTACTCCAGGAAACCGCCCGTTGCACGGGCTCCGATTGCAGCCAGCGGCGCGCCCGGCCGGCGGCGGCCACCAGGAAACACTGCCAGACGATGTTGATGGCGATGATGGTGAGGCCAAGGATCGCCAGTTGCAGCCCGGTTTGTCCCAGTTGCGGCGCAACGAAGCTCGGCAGTAGCGCCAGGTACAGGAGGATCACCTTGGGATTTAAGAGGTTGGAGAAAAAACCCTGGGCAAAGGCCGCCGCCGGCCGCCTTTGCGGTGCGTCCCGATTACCGTCCAGCCTGAGGATCGGCGCCCGCAGCGCCTGAATGCCGAGCCAGCCGAGATAGAGCGCGCCGGCCAGCGCCAGCCCCTTGAACAACAACGGCGCCGAAGCGATGAGCAGGCTGAGGCCGAGCGCCGCCAGCGCCGTATGCGCGGCCAGACCGACCTGCACGCCGCTGACCGATGCCAGCCCGACGTGGGTTCCCGAATTGAGGGCGTGACGCAATATGACGATGGTGTCCGGCCCCGGCGAAACCACCACCGCCGAGGCAGCGAGAACAAAACCAGCGAACAGTGCGGGATCGATGGGGAGGGACAGGGAAGGCATGGGAAGGGGGTAGATAGCGAGGCTGAATGGGTCAATACAGGGGGTAATCGAGTCGGTGCGAACGCATGGGCTTGTAATGGAACCAATCTGGCATTAAAATGGCACCATTATGGAGTTATAATTATTTTACTTTGGAGCCATAATTATGCCGGTTAATTTTTCAGTCAAAAATGTGCCCGACGAAATTGCGGAAAAGCTTAGAATGAGGGCAAAGAGGCATCATCGCTCCCTGCAAGGAGAATTATTGACTATTTTGGAAGAAGCGGCGGCCCGCGCGCCCATAAAAACAGCCGCGGATGTGTTGCGTGAGGTTCGGAAAGATGGTCTTTCGACCCCGTCTGAGGCGGCGGATATTATCGGTGCCGACCGTGATTCTCATTAAGCCAAACGACGTTTTGCCGGTCGCCGCCGCCGATGAACTCGCCGCCAGTTGAAGGAGTTTTCATGTCTGACCTAATCCTGACCGAACGCGATGGCGCGGTGGCCACCGTCATCCTCAACCGGCCGGAAAAACTCAACGCCCTCAACCTGGAAATGTGGCGGGGCGTCGGCGAAGCCTTCGCTTCATTGGACGGCGACGCCGATATCCGTTGCATTATCTTGCGCGGCGCCGGCGACAAGGCGGTCGGCCCCGGCGCCGATATTTCCGAATTCGCCGAGCTGCGCAGCAATTCCGGTCAAGGCGCGGCCTACGGCGCCGCCATGCACGCATCGATGCATGCGATCCAGGGTTGCCGGCACCCGGTGGTGGCGCGCATCCGTGGGCTTTGTGTCGGCGGCGCCCTGGAACTGGCGCTGATGTGCGATTTGCGCATCGCCGGCGACGGCGCCCGCTTCGGCGTGCCGATCAACAAGCTCGGATTGGTCATGGCCTATCCCGAGGTGGAAGCCCTGGTCGGCCTGGTCGGGCCCTCGGTTGCTCTCGAAATCCTCTATGAAGGACGCGTCTTCGATGCCGCCGAGGCGCTCGCCAAGGGCCTCGTCAACCGGGTCGTGCCCGACGAAGAGGTCGACCCCGAAGTGGCGGCAACGGCCCAGCGCATTGCGGCCGGCGCGCCGCTGGTCAATCGCTGGCACAAGAAATTCGTCTATCGGGTCGCTTCCGGCGCACCCGTCACGGCCGAGGACGCGGCGGAAGGCTTCGCCTGCTTCGATACCGACGATTTCCGCGAGGGCGTGCGCGCCTTCCTGGCCAAGCAGACGCCCGAGTTCAAGGGCAAGTAGCGATGGCGGAAGAACTAGAAAGCCAAACAGGCCTGCTGGCCGGCATCCGCGTCATCGAATTCAGCCATGTCATGGCGGCGCCCACCTGCGGGCTGATGCTGGCCGACATGGGCGCCGACGTGATCAAGGTGGAGCGCCTGCCCGGCGGCGACAATGTGCGCGGTTCGGCGCCCTTCGCCGGCGATGTTTCGGCGCCCTTCACGATGATGAACCGGGGCAAGCGCGGCGTCGCCCTCAACCTCAAGACCGAGGCCGGCAAGGCGGTGCTCAAGCGCTTGGTCGAGGGCGCCGACGTGTTTTTCGAAAACTACCGGATGGGCGCGGCGGACCATTACGGCGTCGGCTACGATGCGCTCAAGGAAAGCTGCCCGCGCCTGGTCTATTGTTCGCTGTCGGGCTTCGGGCGCACCGGACCCTACAGGATGCGGGGCGGTTTCGATCTGGTAGCGCAGGGCATGAGCGGCCTGATGAGCATCACCGGCGAGGGCCCGGGCCGCCCGCCGGTCAAGGTCGGCGCCCCGGTGACCGACATCACGGCGGGCATTCTGGCGGCGATGGGCATCTTGGGCGCCCTCGTTAAACGGGCCGCAAGCGGGCGCGGCCAGTTCGTCGACACCTCGCTGTTCGAAGCCGGCATCACCCACACCTATTGGCAATCGGCAATCTACATGGCCTCGGGCCAGCTGCCCCAGGCGATGGGCTCGGCGCACCCCTTGATGGCCCCCTACCAGGCGTTCGAAACCAAGGACGGCTGGATCAACCTGGGCTCGGCCAATCAGAAATTGTGGCTGAAGCTGGTCGAACTTCTGGGCGCCCCCGAGCTGGCCGACGACCCCCGCTTCGAAGGCCCCAACCAGCGCCGCGACAACCACCAGGAATTGGCCGCCGCGCTGGCCCCCTATTTCCGGGCGGCGACGACGGACCATTGGTTCCAGCGCCTCGACGCCGCCGGCATCCCCGCCGGCCCGGTCCTCGATATCAAGCAAATGACCGAGGATGCGCAGACCAATGCGCGGGACATGGTACAGGAAGTGGGCGGCGAAGACGGAGCCATCCGCGTCCTCGGCCACCCGGTCAAATATTCGGAAAATCCCGCGCACATATCGCGCCCGGCGCCGAGGCTCGGCGAACATACGGTCGAGGTGCTGGCCGAGGCGGGGTATACGGCGGACGAGATTAAGGGGTTGAAAGCCGACGGCGCCATCGGAACGGCGGAGGGAGATTGACCATGACCCCAGACTTGATAACCGCCCTCGGCTTCGCCGCCGCCTTGCTGACCACCATCGCCTTCCTGCCGCAGGCGGTGAAATCCTGGCGCTCGCGTTCGACCCGCGATGTGTCGCTGGGCATGCTGCTGATCCTGGTGACCGGTATTATTCTATGGCTGGCCTACGGCATCTTGCGCGTCGATCCGCCGATCATCGCCGCCAATGGGGGGACGCTTTTCCTGGCCGGCAGCATCCTGGTCTGCAAACTGCGCTTCGGGTAGGCCGCGCGGCAGCGGCGGACCGCGCCCCTCTTTTGGATTTGCCCCTCTTTTGGATTTGCCCCTCTTTGGGATATGCCCCGGGCGAAAGTTGGTTTACCTTGATCCCTGAATTGAAATTCGTAGAGGAGGGAACCCCATGGGAGACGAGCTGCAAAAGGTCAAGCTGGCCGCGGTACAGGCATCGTCGGTGTTTCTCGACCGCGAGGCGACGGTGGAAAAGGCCTCGGCCATCATCGCCGAGGCCGGCGCCGAAGGCGCCGATATCATCGGCTTTCCCGAAGGCTTCATCCCCGCCCATCCGGCCTGGTACGGCTACCAGCCGGCGGCCGGCGGCAAATCGGGCCCGCTGGCGCGCGAGCTTTTCCAGAACGCCGTCGAAATCCCGGGCCCGGCGACCGAGGCGCTATCGGCGGCCTGCCGTGCGGCAAGCATCAACGCGGTGGTCGGGGTCTGCGAAAAACGGCCGGGCACCAACGGCACCATGTTCAACACCCAGCTGTTCATCGGCGCCGACGGCAAGATCCTCGGCAAGCACCAGAAACTGGCGCCGACGGTTGGCGAGCGCCTGGTGCACACCGGCGGCTGGGGCGATACTCTGACCACCTTTCCGACACCGTTCGGCAATGTCAGCGGCCTGATTTGCGGCGAAAACTCGAACCCGCTGGCGGTCTATGTGATGCTGGCCATGAACAGCGTCGTCCATGTCGCTTCCTGGCCGCCCCATTTCGGCGGCGGCCGTTCGATGCAGCAAACCATCGATGCGGTCGGCCCGGGGCTGGCCCGCACCCTTTGCGCCTTCGTCATCAACACCGGCGGCATCGTCACCGATGAGCTGATCGATCTCTACGCCGCATCCGATGCCGACCGGGCGCATATGGAACAGCTCAAGGATCTGGGCTCGGCTTCGATCGTCGGGCCCTTCGGCAACGTCATCGCCGGGCCGATGGGGCCGGGCGAGGGCATCCTTTATGCCGATGTCGACCTCAACGACGTGCTGTCGGCGAAGATGAACCACGACTTCGCCGGCCACTACAACCGCTTCGATGTGTTCAAGGTCACCGTCAACCGCGAGGTGCCGGTGGCGCTCAACGAAGAGGGCGCCATGGCGGATGAGGCGCAATGGCCGGAAGACAGCCAAGCGGCC
The DNA here is from genome assembly GCA_002687515.1 of Rhodospirillaceae bacterium. Classification (GTDB taxonomy): domain Bacteria; phylum Pseudomonadota; class Alphaproteobacteria; order Rhodospirillales; family UBA2165. The sequence continues at coordinate 2,373 of NZAK01000009.1, read as the reverse complement.
CTGGAAAGCTCCAACGCCCATGTCGAGGCGCACGGCCTGCCCCTGGCCAAGCACCGTCAGTTCTAGGGGCGCACCTGAATGGGGCGGTTCGATTTTGAAGAGGGGGTAATATGTTGATCAGGATGGTCAAATTATTCGCGCTCCTTCTCGTTTTCTCGGTTGCTGCGCCGCCCGATTCGAACGGCCAGAAGTTCAGAAGAAACCCCGAAAAAATAATCCAAAAAGAAGACAGGAACGGCGACAACAAGCTTTCGCGGCGGGAATTCCGTGGCAATCCTTCCAGGTTCGATGATATCGACAAGGACGGCGACGGCTATCTGACCGCCGCCGAATTCAAGGTTTTCTTCGCCGCCCGGCGCGGCGGCAGGGGCGGCGGCAGGGGCGACCGGGGGGCGGGCGATGGCAAGGCCTGGTCCAGCCCGGTAAAGATGGCCGGTTATTCGGGCCGTATCATCAACACCCATGCGCAATACGATCAGACAATCGAGACCGATGAAATCGTCGCGATTTTGAAACGGGCGACCGTTTCCAAGGTGATCATCTCGGGCCGTGCCCGGCGGTTCAACGAAGATATCCTGGCGGCGGCGGAAAAATATCCGGGTCTGATCTTTGCCTCGGCCCGGACCAAATTCCGGTTCTATCTGGAGGGCCACGAAAAATGGGGCGATTATCTGGGCGATGTCGCGCGCAACCCGAAATTTATCGGCATGCAGGAACTTCTGCTTTATCACGCCGAAAAAATAAGCCCGCGCGGCAGAAAACTGGCTCCGGAAATGATCGTCGGCACCGACAGCCGTCAAATGCAGGACGCCGTATCGGTTTCCCTGGACCGGAAATGGCCGGTGGTTTTGCATTATGAATTCGCGGTCCTCAGTGCCGACCGGAAGAAGCGGTTGATGAGCGATCTGGAAACCTTGCTGAGAAAACATCCCGGACATGCCTTTACCCTGATGCATATGGGCCTGTTGCGCATCGGCGAGGTGAAACGGCTGATCGCCAGCCATAAGAATATTTATTTCCATTTGAGCATGGCCGCCAATGTCTACCGGGAAACCGGATTTCCATGGACATTCATGTTCAAGGAATCGGGAGCGGTCGGCGAATTGCGCGCCGATTGGAAGGACATCCTGGCGGCGCATGCCGACCGCTTCCTGTTCGCCATGGACGGCGTTTTCTCCAATCAATGGCGGCGGCGCTCGGTGCGCGATATCCAGGAATGGCGGGCGGCGCTCGCCACCATGCCGAAGCAAGCCGCCGACCTGATCGCCCACAAAAACGCCGAAAGGCTCTGGCCTGGACTAATTCGTCAATAGGCGGCCAATGGAAGACGTGAGGGCGAGGTGTTCGATCGCATAATCGAATGAGCTTGGTATGACGCGCGCGGGCCAACCATGCCAACCCCCGCGCGCTATGTCCGGTACGCTTCATCCGGTTTCCAGCCGGGCCTGAATTCAGTATGGTGCCGGGGTTCGATGCAGCAACGGCGGAACGGCTTATGAAACACTTGCTTAAATTCTTGCTCCTCGGTTGGCTGGCTTGGCTGCCGGCGGGCGGCGGCTTCGTGCAAGGCGCGGGGGCCCAGGGCGCGGCCGACTACCTGCCCTTTGTCGGCGATTATGTCGGCCAGGTGGTGTTCGCCGGACCGTCCGGTTTCGCCAAGCGCGAATTGAAGGTGAGCATCCGGCGCGAGCGTGGCGGCTTTTCGCTGAAATGGACCACGGTTTCGCAAAAAGCCAGCGGCAAGCTGAAAAAGGCCGAATATTTCATCGCCTTCGCGCCGGCCAAGCGGCCCGGTTTCTATGCCTCCACCGATCGCATCAACCGGCTCGGGGCGCGTATCCCCATCGATCCCCTGGCCGGCGATCCGCAGGTCTGGGCCAAGATCAAGGGCAGGACGATGACCGTCTACGCGGTGCTGATCACCGAGGACGGCAAGCACGAGGTGCAGACCTATGAACGCACCCTGGTGCCGGGGGGGATGGAGCTGAAATTCAACCGGGTGCGCGACGGCAAGCCCTTGAAATCGATCAGCGCCAAGCTGCAGGCCAAGGAACAGGGGATTAACCTGCGCTGAAACGCAGGGGCACAGCCCGCCTGGGGATGGCCGGGCCCGGCCTGCGCAGCCGAAGCGGCTGCTTCGGCGGAGTATGCTCGGCAGGCGGGCGTCGATCTTGGCACCTGATTATATATGGGACCCGGTTGGCTCCGGCATGCTTCCACTTCCCCAACTTCCCCGATCACCGATACGAATGAGCTCGCCTGTACGCGCGCGGGCCGACCATGCCAACCCCCGCGCGCTACGCCCTTAGAGCATTTTTAATTTATCCGTGGCCATATCCGGCATGTTTGAAGAAATTGGCACATTCTTGCGGT
>NZAK01000008.1 GCA_002687515.1 Rhodospirillaceae bacterium | reverse complement strand
GGTTATGGACGGATGGTCGATCGAGGCCACCCTTCCAAAAAAATCCGAAGTTGAAAATCTGGCGGAACTGGTACCCGCCGGTACCGAAGTCTTCCTCAGCACCCTGCCGCATGTGAGCCTTGATCAGCAGATCGAAACGGCCCACATCGTCCGCGTGAACGGCTTTGAACCGGTGCTCCACGTGGCCGCCCGATACTTCGCATCGCGCACCGAATTGGTCGGCTACCTGGCCCGCGCCAACCGGGAAACCCACGCCGACAACATGCTCATTATCGGCGGCGATGCGGAACGCCCCAAGGGTGAATTCGGATCCGCGCTTTCCTTGATCGAAAGCGGCTTGCTTGCCGATTACGGCATTCACCGGATCGGTATTGCCGGCTATCCCGACGGCCATCCCAAAATCTCCGACCAAAGGCTGGACCACGCCCTCGACGAGAAAATCGAGGCCGCCCGGGAAGCGGGAATGCAGGCGCACATCGTCACGCAGTTCTGTTTCAATGCCGGTCCGATCACGGCCTGGCTCTCGGAGGTTCGCGGCCGCTGGCCTGAAATCGACATTAAGATCGGCCTTGCCGGCCCCACCGGCCTCAAGACCTTGCTCAAATTCGCCATGCGTTGCGGGGTCAAGGCGCCGCTTAATGGCATTGGCCAAAAGCTCACCCTGGCATCCCAGCTTGCCAAGTCGTTTTCCCCGGGCGCCCTGATCGATGAATTGGATGCCAACCTTATAGATACCAATGACGCCCGAAACCTATCGATCCATTTTTTTTCCTTCGGTGGATTGGAAAAAACCGCCGGATGGGTGGCGGAAAGGCTCGCCGAATATACCGCGACCAGCGCAACGGCTTGACCGGTCCGGCCCCCAAATTGGCCCAGAAAACGGCAAGCAAGTGGTATTTTTCGCCAGCCGATCATCGATTTAACCAAACCCAGAGGAAGCAATTATGAACAGCGGAACGGATTACAAGGTAGCGGATATTTCCCTCAGCGATTGGGGGCGGAAAGAGATCGCCATCGCCGAGACCGAGATGCCTGGCCTGATGGCCTTGCGCGCCGAATATGCGGGCGACAAGCCCTTGGCTGGGGCGCGCATCGTCGGCTGTTTGCATATGACCATCCAGACGGCGGTGTTGATGGAAACGCTGGTGGCGCTGGGCGCCAGCCTGCGCTGGTCGTCGTGCAACATATTTTCGACCCAGGACCACGCGGCGGCGGCGGTGGCGGCGGCGGGGATGCCGACCTTTGCCTGGAAGGGCGAAAGCGACGAGGAGTTCTGGTGGTGCATCGAGCAGACGGTGCAGGGCCCGGATGGCTGGACGCCGAACCTGATCCTGGACGACGGCGGCGATCTGACGGCGGTGATGCACGAGAAGTTCCCAGACATGCTGGCCGAGGTGAAGGGCCTTTCCGAAGAGACGACGACCGGCGTGCACCGCCTTTATGAGATGGCCAAGGCCGGTGAATTGAAGGTGCCGGCGATCAATGTCAACGATTCGGTGACCAAGTCGAAGTTCGACAATCTCTATGGCTGCCGGGAAAGCCTGGTCGACGGCATCAAGCGGGCCACCGACGTGATGCTGGCCGGCAAGGTGGCGGTGGTCGCCGGCTATGGCGATGTCGGCAAGGGCAGTGCAGCCAGCCTGCGCGGCCAGGGCGCCCGGGTTCTGGTCACCGAGGTCGATCCGATCTGCGCGCTGCAAGCCTCGATGGAAGGTTATCAGGTGGTGACCATGGACGATGCGGCGCCGATCGGCGATGTCTTCGTCACCTGCACCGGCAATATCGACGTCATTACCATCGATCATATGCGCGCCATGAAGGACCGGGCGATCGTTTCCAACATCGGGCATTTCGATTCGGAGATCCAGGTCGAAGCCTTGAGGAACCTGAAATGGCACAATGTCAAGCCGCAGGTCGACGAGATCGAGTTTCCGGACGGCAAGCGGATAATCCTTCTGGCCGAGGGGCGGCTGGTCAATCTCGGCTGCGCCACCGGCCATCCCTCGTTCGTGATGAGCGCCTCGTTCACCAACCAGGTGCTGGCGCAGATCGAACTTTGGCGGAACTCGGGGAATTACGACAACCAAGTCTATGTTCTGCCGAAAGCGCTGGACGAGAAGGTTGCGACCCTGCATCTGGGCAAGCTCGGCGTCAACCTGACCACCCTCACCGAAGAACAGGCCGCCTATATCAGCGTCGGCCAAAACGGACCGTTCAAGCCCGACCATTACAGGTATTGATCGCATCGGCGAGCCCAATCATGTCCGATTCATTCATTCTGACCATGAATTGTCCGGACCGGGCGGGAATCGTCGCGGCGACAGCCACCTGCCTTGCCGATAACAGCGCCTTCATTACCGAGACGGCCCATTTCGCCGATCCGGAGACGCAGCGGTTTTTCGGCCGCGTGGAATTCGAGTTTCAGGACGGCGAAGGCGCCGAAGAAGCGTTCCGGCATGCCTTCGACGATGTCGCGGCCGAATTGGACATGGATTGGGGCCTCAACCGGAGCGGCGAAAAGTGCCGCATCCTGATCATGGTGTCGAAGACCGACCATTGCCTCAATGATCTTCTTTACCGGCACCGCAAGGGCGCCCTCAACGTGGATATCGCTTGCATCGCATCCAACCATCCGGATTTGAAACCGCTTGCCGACTGGCACGGCATCCCGTTCCATCATCTGCCGGTGGCGCCCGACAACAAGCGGGATCAGGAAAGCCAAATCCTCGATATGTTCGAAAGCTCAGGCTCGGATTTGCTGGTGCTGGCCCGCTACATGCAGATACTTTCGCCTGAAATGTGCGCGTCGTTGCAGGGGCGGGCGATCAACATCCACCACTCGTTCCTGCCCGGCTTCAAGGGCGCCCGGCCCTATCATCAGGCGCATGCGCGCGGCGTAAAGCTGATCGGCGCCACCGCCCATTTCGTGACCACCGATCTGGACGAGGGACCGATCATCGAGCAGGCGGTCGAACGGGTCGATCATAAGGCAACGCCCGAATCCATGATCGAGACCGGCCGCGATCTGGAAAGTCTGGTGCTGGCCCGGGCGGTGACCTATTATTCCGAACAAAGAGTGTTTTTGAACGGCCAGAGAACCATCGTCTTCAAGTAGCGGAGACAATTTCAAAAATGGGGGGGAAGGGGTCCGGCGGGCAGCGCCGCCGGCCGGCATTATTTGGAGGAAAGATTTATGACGTCAAGAAACCGCCCGCCATTTCGGGCCGACCATGTTGGCTCGCTATTGCGCCCCGAGGCGCTATTGGAATCGCGCCGGAAATGGAAAGCCGGCGAGATGAGCGCCGAAGAATTGCGCGCCCACGAAGATGCCTGCATCAAGGACGCGGTAAAACTGCAAGAAGAGGCCGGGCTCGAGGCGATTACCGACGGCGAGTTTCGCCGCGAAAGCTTCCATGTGGATTTCATCTCAAAGATCAAGAACGTGACCTCGAGCTGGGATTTCGATGCCGCCGTCAAGCTCGGCGAGGAACATAAAGCCGGCGAAGACAAGCAAATGCCCTATATCCCCTATATCAACGGCAAGATGGACCGCCCGGATGGCGGTATCGAGGTGGAGAATTACAAATACACCGCCTCGCTCACCGAGCGCATGGTGAAAATCACCATACCGTCGCCGACCATGACCCATTTCCGCGGCGGCCGCGACGCCATCGACCAGGACAGCTATCCGGAAATGGATGATTTTTTCGCCGATATGGCCCGCCTCTACCGGGAGGAATTGGCCGATCTGGCCGCCGCCGGCTGCAATTATGTGCAGTTCGACGACACCAACCTGGCTTATCTTTGCGATGAAAAGATGCGTGAAAACGCCCGCCAGCTTGGCGAGGACCCGGATGAATTGCCGACCACCTATGCGGCGCTGATCAACGACGCCATCCGCGACCGGCATCCCGACCAGGCGGTCTGTATCCACCTTTGCCGCGGCAACGCGATGAGCCAATGGTTCGCGTCCGGCGGCTACGAGCCGGTCGCCGATAAGTTGTTCAACCTGACCGATGTCGACGGTTTCTTTTTGGAATATGACGACGAACGTTCCGGCGGCTTCGAGCCGCTGCGCTTCGTGCCCAAGGGGGGCAAGATAATCGTCCTCGGCCTGGTGACCACCAAGCGCGGCATTCTGGAAAGCAAGGACGAATTGAAACGCCGCATCGAGGAAGCCTCCAAATATGTCGATTTGGAGCAGCTCGCCCTGAGCCCGCAATGCGGTTTTTCGTCGAACGCCGTCGGCAATCTGGTCAGCGTCGAGGATGAAGTATCCAAGCTGCGCCTGGTGATCGAAACGGCGCAAGAGGTCTGGGGCTGAAAACCGGTGGCATGAAACTAGTGGTTTCGATGTAACCGGTTTCGGCCTACAAACGGGTGACTGATGTCCGCGATGTAAGAGACCGCCCATGGCCGCAACGCTTCCCGATTATCCCATCCTGGGCCGGGCCATCGACGGCTTGAGCGCCAACGAGATAGGTTCCTTGCAAAGCCGGCGCCTGGTGGCGATGGTGAATTACGTGCATGCCCTGGCGCCCTTCTGGCGGCGCAAGTTCGACGAGTTGGGCCTGGAGCCCGGCGATATCAGGGATATCGGCGATCTCGGCAAGCTTCCGTTTTGCACCAAGAAGGAACTTCAGGAAGACCAGGCGGAAAACCCGCCGATGGGCTCCTACGTCTGCACGCCGCCGGCCGAATGGCACCGTTTCCTGACCACCACGGGCACCACCGGCGTGCCCTTGCGGCGCGTCTATTCGAAGCGCGACTACGCCTTCGCCATGCAGCGCTTCGAAGCGCCGGACAGCGTCAAGCCGGGCGAGGTCTATATGCTGCTGGGGCCGGTCGACGGGCTGATCGGCCCGACCACCACCTTCGACGGCGTAAGCCAGAACGGCGGCCTGATCGTGCCCGCCGGCAGGTTGGACACGCGCGCCAAGATCAAGCTCATCGAGGACATGCGGCCGGCCGTCATCTCGGGCACGGCGTCCTATCTGTTGCGTATCCTCGAGGTCGCCGATGAGATCGGCGTCGATATGAGCCGCCAAGGCATCCGGCGGCTGGGCAGCGTCGGCGAGCCGGGTGTCGCCGTCGCCGAGACCCGGAACCGGCTGCGCGCCGGCTTCGGCGTCGACGCCATCACCGACGGCTACGGCATGACCGAGCTCTTTCCCCTCGGCGGCGGCTGCAAGGGATCGGGCGACATCCATATCGGCTGTGATGTCGCGGCGACCGAGATCATCGATCCCAATAGCGGCGAGCCCTTAGCCGCCGGCGAGCTGGGAGAAGCCGTGTTCACCAACCTGGTCGGCGACACCCAGCCGCTGCTCCGCTACCGTTCCGGCGATCTCTGCCGCCTGGCGACGGAGCCCGCATGCCCGGCCTGCGGCTATGCCGGGCCGCGGCTGGCGGGCTCGGTCCAGGGGCGGGCCGACGAGACCATCTTCTATCGCGGCGTCAAGGTCTTCCCGACGGCCATCGAAGGCGCGGTGCGCGCCTTGCCCGAGCTCAACCATGAATACCAGATACTGGTCGACGGCGACGGCGTGCTACCCAATCTGACGGTGCGCGCCGAAACCCTGGAGAGCGCGAAGACCCTCGGCGCCGAAGCCGCCGAAGCCTTAAAAAAGCGCCTCGCCGACGGCCTCAAGGCAGCGATCCGCGTCAATGCCGCGATCGAGCTTCTGGCTCCCGGCACGCTGCCGAGAGACGACGCCGGCGGCAAGGTGCGGCGCGTCGTCGACAAGCGGAATCGCCAATGACGGTTCTTATTTAATTGCCGAAGGCTGCATCATGCTGACAGAAAATAATCGTACATGGCGCGTCCGAACGATTGCTCCAGGCGTGGTTTGTGCCTCTTTGCACAACCGTGTCGCCGGCCTTCAAATCGATTTCCTCGACATCCAGAACCAAAGTAATTTCTCCATCTAAAATATAACAGAAATCGAGCGTTTCGGTTTTTTGCATATATGGATGCGGCGCATCCGGCATGTAGGTGCACGCCTGAGGCGAACCGATGGCGGCAAAGTAGTCCCGGATGTTGGTTTCGGAAACGCCGTTGACAAAATTTTTCTCCGGCGGATAGGTGACATAGCGGCAGACCGATCCCAACTTGGGCGGCTCGATGCCATGTGCCATGTTAAGACTTTCCCGGATGCCCTTGATTTTGGCCGGGGTCGAATCAGTGGCCCAAATCCGGGTGGCCGCGAAACCCGGACGAGCCGGATCTATCATCACATCTGGCGAAGGCCCGTCACTGAATATCACGGCCCTGCCATTTTCATCTTCACCCGCGACAATGCGCCGGACAGGATTGACGTCTTCGCTCATTGTTTTCCACCTTGAGTTTCGGCCCGTTTACTTATTCTCGGCAGTCTCATCATGGTGGGGATAATCAGAGCCGATCATGTCGAACGCCATGCATCCCATTTCATCGCTTTTATTCACCCAGGCATGGTAATTGGCCAGTTGGATCACGACATCGCCCCGATGCATGACTGTTTCACTGTCATCGAGCACGAGATAACGGTCGCAACCTAGATTAAACGCGTAATCGACACTGGGGGTACGGTGAAAATGCCGGGCCGGGCCGTCCACTTTTAGTTCGGACACGCCGCTTGTATTCATTTCGTCAAAGGATTTTTGTTCTTCCTCCTTGGTCGGGAAGCTATCGCCTTCGGGAAGCGACTGGACTATTCGAAAGTGCGCCCCGCCGATCGGCGGAGAATGGCTGTATTTACGGTCCGCCGCGCCGTAATCTCTGCCGTCGGATAAAGGCGCCGGCACCGATTCCAGCGTCCAAAGTTCATTGAATTGGGTGTTGAGATTGCCTGGCCGCCGATAAACATTCGGTGCGCCGCTGTCGTAGATGACGCGGGACCGCCCCTGTTCATCATGCCCGGTGACAATGCGTCTAAGTTGTTTGTGTTCCGCCGCCATGGTGATTCTTTTGCCCCTAGGTTCAACTAATTTATTTGGATAAGCCCCGGTTGGGAATTCTCTGACGATCACTAATCCATGCCATGTTAAAGGTCATATGACCCATCATGCAAAGAAAAGAAAATCACGCTCGGCTTGTTCGAGCGATTGCTCCAGGCATGGTTGCCGCTGCGATGAACCACGGTATCGCCTTCCTTGAGATCGACCTCGCCATTGTCCAGAACCAGGGTGATTTCGCCCTCCATGACAATGCAGAAATCCAGGGTTTCGGTCGCCTGCATGTAGGGATGCGGCGCATCGGCTGAATAGGACGAAGCATTCGGTGAACCCATGGCTTCGAAGAATGTCCTGATTTCCGCCTCGCCCACCCGATTGATGTAATCGGCATCCGGCGGAAAGGTCACCATGCGGCAGACCGAACCGTTCGCCGGCGGCTCGATGGTATGGGGAGTATCGAGGGTTTCCGTGATACCCATGATCCTGGCCGGCGTCTGATCGGTGACCCAAAGCCGCCTCGAGGCGAAACCGGGCCGCGCCGGATCGGTCTTTACCTCGGGAGACGGTCCGTCGCCGCATGCCACGGATTTGCCGTGTTCGTCTTCAATGGTGACAATGCGCCGAACCGGATTTGTTTCACTCATTGCATCAGCCCCCGAATGTTCCACCGATCATGATGAACGACATGATGCTGCCGTCATTATCGTTGTCCCAGGCATGGAAGTTGCCGAGCTGGATCACCACATCGCCTTTTTCCATCAGCAATTCCCGGTCATCGAGAACCAGCGTGCGGCGACCTTCGACGACCACGCCATAATCGACCGATTCGGTTTTGTGATTGCGGGTGCGGGTCGCCGATGAGCCCCCCCGGTCACCGGTGCTGGAAGCATCGAACGATACGGTTTGAACCTTGGCGGAGGTTTCGGCGGATGCCCTTTCGGATGATTCCGGCGGCGGCGCTGAATCGACAAACCTGAAATGGGCGCCGCGCGGCGGCGGCTCGAACACGAATTCCTGATCGCCGTCATCCCGGTCACCCGACAACCCGGCCGGTGAATTGTTAAACACCCAGCAATCGGTCATGCGCCCACCCCGTCCCAAGGCATGGGTCAACGGCGCGGCGCTGTCGAAAAGAACGCCGGAGCGGCCGTTTTGGTCTTTACCGGTTACCACCCGCCGGATGTCTTTCGCGTTATGGGTCACCCGTCACTCCTTCCTTCAAATTCGAAAATTGCCGCCGATCATGATAAACGCCATGTGACTGGTTTCGGTCGGATTCGCCCATTGATGATAGTTGCCGAGCTGGATCACCACATCGCCTTTTTGCATTTCGAATTCGGTGTCATCCAGCAACAGGCGACGTCTGCCTTCCAAGACGACACCGTAATCGACCGACCGGGTCCGGTGGATGGGCGATCTGCCTTTCCCGCCGCCGCCCCGGTCGCCGCGGCCGGTTTCGGGATTTTCCTTCGGCGGATGCTCGGCGGTGGCGTTCGGATCCGTTTCCGGATCATACCCGGGCGGCGCCGGTACCGATCTGACCAAACGGAAAAACGCGCCCGCTTGAGGCGGGTGAAAGGTGAAGGGCGGTCGCCCGTCATCGCGGTCGCCGGCGAGGCCGATCGGGACGCCGTCAAAGCACCAGCATTCAGTCATAACGGAACCGGGCCGATCCGGGTTCGACCGGACATTGGGGGCATCGCTGTCGAAAAGCACACCGGATTTTCCGTTGCCGTCGCGGCCGGTAACCACCCGGCGGACGGGCTTCGCTTCGTTGTTCAACGATCGGACCTCCCTTGTTCCGGCATCGCCGCGGGTCTTTTAAATGGCGATGGTTTATTCATCACCTTGATATTCAAACAGCACAAATCTTTTGGAATTTCAATTATATATTCGAAAATTCTAGAAAGCCCGGAGGTGATATGTGAAACTTTAAAGATATTCGGAATCGGGCGGTAGATTTGGTTTTCAGGGCGTCATCGGGACTGTCGCCGAAGGCCGGCAAAAAAACTGGTTGGGGAGGGTTGCGAGGGTGAACAGCAAGCCGGAGATGACAGTCGCGCAAGCCGGTGCGAAAATTATGAAGGCCTATGACGCCGAGCATATTTTCACCGTTGCCGGCAATCCATTGAACCTCCTTTATCACGCCAAGCATGACGAAGGCATCGATATCGTCCTCGGCCGTTCCGAACGCTCGGCGCTGGCGATGGCGGACGCCTATGCGCGGATGACCGGCAAACCGACCTTCGGATTTGTCCAGTGGGGCCCCGGAGCCGCGGCGCTGCCGGCGGTGTTCGCCGAGGCAACCTGGGGGCGAAGTCCGTTTATTTGCCTGACCGGCAGCGTCGTCAGCGGCACCAGGCATCTGTTTCAGTACCAGGAAATCGAACAATTACCGATGATGGCAACGTCAACCAAATGGTCGGGCGTTTTGCCAAATCCGGACCGGATTGCCGATATAATGCGGACGGCCATCCGCGCTTCTATCAGCGGTAATCCCGGTCCCGCCTATTTGGAAATGCCGGCCGACATGTATGCGAAAAAACTTACCAAGACACCTGATTTTCACGCCGATGCGGATCTTGCATACGTAAATCACCGAAGGATTTCCGCGTCACCGAACGACATTGAAAAAATCGTGTCTCACTTGAGCGGATCGGCTAATCCGGTTTTTGTATTCGGCGGCGGTACGGTTCAGTCGAGCGCTTTCGACGAAGCGGCGGCCCTGGTGAAGGCTTTGGGCATCCCCGTCGTAACATCGGTCGCCGGCAAAGGTATCGTTGCCGAAACTGATCCTCTCGCCGCGGGCGTCGGTGGCCGGTATTCGCGCAAAGTCGCCAATGAAGTGCTCGGAATGAGTGACCTGGTGATTGCGGTCGGCACCCGGCTTAGCGCAATGGGCACATTAAATTATCAATACCCTCGGCCGGGAACCAAGATAATCCATATCGATATTGATCCGATGTCGATGGGCAATACCTACGTTGAGGAACTTGCCATCCAAGCGGACGCGAAATTGGCCTTGGCGGCGCTCGGCGATGCAGCCGATCAGGCCGGACTTTCTCGCGGCAACTGGTCGGATTGGAGTTCCACGGTTGAGAGCATGATCTCGGAGTGGAAGGAAAAATATCGTAAGGCCGCCGAAACCAAGACGGCAGACGGCCGTCTCAACCCAATTTTCGTGATGAGCCAATTGGATAAGTTTGTCCAAGGAGACGACGTAATGGTGGCCGATACCGGCAATATGACGCGATGGGCCGGCACCATGATTGATCAAAAACAAGCTGGCCTTTGTAACCTGCGGGCCGCCGGTTCACTTGGCTGGTCTTTCCCGGCCGCGTTCGGGGCAAAAGTCGCCGTCGGCCAAAATCGGCGGGTCTTAAGTCTCAATGGAGACGGCGGTATGGGCTACCACATCGGTGAAATCGAAACCGGACTTCGTCTCGATTTGCCGGTTATTTCATTAGTCCTCAATAACGCCGGTTTTGCCGGATACACCGGGCTCCTCAAAAACAATCTCGGTTTCGATCCGAAACCGACGCCTGAACTCAGCGAATTTGTTGATCTGGATTTCGGTCAAATTGCCAAGGGTTATGGCGCCCATGGGGAACGGGTTGAAGATCCGGGCGAGGTTGAACCGGCATTACGGCGTGCCGTAAGCTCCGGTAAACCCGCGATAATTGATTTTGCCGTTTCGGGAAATGTTAGCGCGCCGGGCATGGGCATGCAGCGCGAACTCTAGAACTGTCTGCGAAATTTGCCGGCTCGGCGGCCGAGAAGGAAGTTTCACACCTCCTATTCCTTGGGTTTACCGGCTATCGCCTGTTTACCTTCATCGGTCTCCGCCTCCCACTGCCTTTCATGGGCGGCGTAGTCTTCCTCGTCCCACTCATGCTCGATACTGTCACCCATGGTGACGACGAACACCTCGCAGCCGTCGGGATATTCGAGAGGCCCGTGGACTGTGTCGAACCCGAAGAAATAATCTCCCGGCCGCAAATCCTTGCCGTCGACGCACATGCGTCCCTTGAGGACGACCAGCGCGTGCCAGTTCTTGTGCATGTGGGCGGGCTCCACATAGCCGGCCGGAAACTTGACCTTCAAATCCTGGCGCTTCATCACCGGGTCTTCATTGAACACCTTGATCATGATCCCTTCGGGCAGGTTGGTTTTTTTTGCCTCTTCAAGCTGCCATTCGATTTCATGGTCGTTGATCGCCTTGGAGACGCGGGATTGGTATTCAGGTTTGTCCGTTTCCGGGGTCATTTCAGAAACTCCATTCTGTTCAGTTTACTCTGTTCAGACGGTTGGTAAGGTTGTTCAGAATCTCCGGATCGCCGTCGGTGACGATCGCCGCGCCGCCCACATTGAGCCGGTGGTTCCCTCGGCAGACGTTGGGCTCGAAGGCGAACGACATGCCGGGCTGGATGTCCAGGCTGGCGGCGGCATGGGGGATCGGCCGGTTGGCGCCGGGGTAGGGGGCCAGCCGTTCCATCTGATGAAGATTGATGCCCATTTGACTGACCCACATCAGCGGGTTGATGCTGTGGATCATCGGCGTCAGGTTCCAGCAATCATGGTCGATGATCGGCTGCACCTGAGAACGCCGGAGCAATAATCCACCACTGAGAAGCGGCCAGATAGTGTGGTTGCAGGCCGGAGTAAAACTCCGCCAGTGGTAAG
>NZAK01000007.1 GCA_002687515.1 Rhodospirillaceae bacterium | reverse complement strand
GGCGGAAAATTCCCGCCCCTCTTTTAATCGAGAGCGCTAAACAAGCCGGGTTTGGCGAATATATCGCCAATCCAATTCGGATTCTTGAAGTCGTAAAAGCTATTTCCGATCATATTGGTTGATTTATCAACGACAGGCATCGCTTTATAACTTATACCAATCTGCAAAAAGAATCATTGATGTGCCCAATCTCGCAGTCCGATTGACATGATTTTCCATGGCTGTTCGATAAGTTGGTTCCAGGCGAAGCAGCTGTGGTCGAGGATGTCGTTGTAGGATGTGAATATTCTGTTGGAGATCCAGTTGTCGCGCATGAACTGCCAGATATTTTCGACCGGGTTGAGTTCCGGCGATTTTGACGGCAGGGGCATCATGGTGATGTTGTCCGGCACCTTTAGATCGTGGGAGAGATGCCATCCGGCTTGATCGACCATGAGGACGGCATGGGCGCCGGAGGCGACGACGCCTGAGATTTCCTTCAAGTGGAGGTTCATGGCGTCGGTGTTGCATCTGGGCAGGACAAGGCCCGCGCCGACACCCCGGGCCGGGCAGATGGCGCCGAAGATATAGGCCGAACAGGTGCGCTGATCCTTGGGCGCCGAGGGCCGTGTTCCCCGTTTCGCCCAGCGCCGGGTGATCTTGTTCTTCTGGCCGATCCGGGCTTCGTCCTGGAACCAAATCTCTATATTCGTGTTTGCCGGGAGGCGGTCGCGGATTTCCGCCACTCTGGCGGGGAAGTTTTTTTAAATGCAGCCATCGCTTCCGGGTCCTGGGCATGATGCCGGGGGCGGGCCGAAAGTTTCCGGTAGCCCATTTCGTGCAAGGTCCGGCCCACGGTCGTTTCAACCAGGCGGATGCCGAACTCATCGCCGATCCAGGCGACCAGATCAATCAGACGCCACCGCACCACCCCATGGAGATAGGGGATGGGTCCATCCTCGACCAGCCGGGCCAGGGCCGCCCGTTGGGCCGCGTTCAGTCGCGGCGGCGTACCCGGCGACTTGCCCTCAAGCAAACCGTCCGGACCGCTGGTGTTGAAACGCAGAACCCAGTCCCGAACCGTCTGGACACTGACGCCTCCATGGCGCGCCGCCTCGGAACGCGGCCGCCCATCATAGATCAGGGAAAGCGCCAGAAGCCGCCGCGCCTGCTTGGCGTCATCCGTCGAACGCGCCAATCCGCGAAGCTCATCACCGCTGTAATCGTCGCGTAGGGGAATACCGCGTGCCATGGAAAACTCCTCTTTTTCCCCGTTGAATCACGACACGCCTAACAATACCTTAAGGAGTCAGGGTTTTTGCAGGTTGGTTGTCTAATTCCGGTCTCTCGGTCAAGCTCTTCCGGACCTTTTGTCCTTTGCCGGGAACACGGTTGTCTCCGAAGTCGTTTCCGGCGGTTGGCCGGATCGCTTCATCATAGTGCCCTTTGGCTTCGGCCTCCCAATGTATTAGGCGCAATCGCGGATGGTGTCCGCCTTGCAACCAACCTCGCGGGATCGCCTTGGCCATCGTCCCGGCTGGGGACGTATTATCCGCTTGCGCGGAACTCTCTCCCTTCCTTGTCTGTTACGATGCCGTGGCGGTGGCCTTCTTGGCCACTTCTTTTTCCGGCCACCGGAACGCCTCTCCACTGACCAGCATCCGGTGCATGATCACCGCCAGTTTGCGAGCCAGCGCCACGCAGGCCTTCTTATGGCTCGTCCGTTTCTTGATCCGGCGTGCCCAATCCTTCAGCGGATGGGCCTTGCGGACAGTGGTCAGCAGGCTGTTGGCGGCCTCATAAAGCTGGCTGCGCAGCAGACTGTCGCCAAACTTTGATATGCGCCCCGAATAATCCATTTCACCCGACTGATTACGTCGCGACGTCAGTCCGACATAGGCTCCCACGTCCCGTGACTTGGCGAACCGCCCGGCATCGCCGATGGTCGCCGCGTAGGCCAGCGCCGTCACCGGCCCCACGCCCGGAACCGTCATCAGCAGCCGGCAGGCCGCCATCGCTTTGGCGCGCGCTCCAACCTCACGATCCAATGCCGCGATTTGCACCGCCAAGGCTTCCGCGCTCAACAACAGGGGCGCGATCATCGGTTCCAAATCCGGCCGGTCTTCAAGTGCCGCCGTGACCCGGGCCGCCAGTTTGCCGGACCCCTTGGGGAAACGAATGCCGAGCGAGCCAAGAAACCCCCGGATCGCGTTCTGTGTCGCGACACGTTGACTGACCAGGTGTTTCCGCGCCTTGATGAGTATGCGGAGCTTCTGCGCCGCTTCGCTGGCCACCGAAACCGGGCGGCAAAATCCCGCCCGCGCGATCCCGGCCAGCAGAACCGCGTCGTTGGCATCCGTCTTGTTGTGCTGAAGCTTCATCACCGCATGCGCCTGACGGGCGTCGATCACATCGGCCGGCAGGCCCAGCTTGCGCAACTCGCGCGCCAGCCAGCCCGACAGCGTCCCGGTCTCCAAAACGATCCGCGCCGGGCAAAGCGTGTGCTCCTTGAGGGCCTCGAATAATGATTCAGGATCACTCGCCACCTTGCCTTGCGCCAAAATCTTCCCGGCCCCGTCCATCGCACAAAAACTCGTCTCTTCCTTCGATACGTCAAGTCCGACATACTCTTCCATGGTCACTCTCCTGTGTTTGCCCATTGGGGCGTTCCATTGCGACCCCGTATTATAGGCCCGGGAGAGTGACCACCGGAATTACGCTATGTATTAGCCGCCAGGCTGGCGGTGACCTAGGCGATCTCTTCCAGGAGCGTCTTGGCCTTCTTGAGATCCGCCGTGTCGAACCCTTCGGTGAACCAATCGTAGACCGGTGCCAGAATACGGCGCCCTTCGTCCGGCTTGCCGTGGTCGCGTTTGAGTTGCGCCAGGCTGGTGGCGGCGCGCAGTTCCCAGGATTTAGCGCTTTGTTCCTGGGCAGTCTCGATTGCCTCAATCAAGCCCTTTTCGACATCCCGGTGGTCGGCGCCGGTGGCCCGGGACAGTTCGGCCGTCTGCCGCATCACCTCCGGAAGCGTCCAATGCGTCCTGTACAGATTGGCGAGTTGGCGGGCTTCGGCGAGCATCTCCGTTGCATCCTCGTATAAACCGCTGCCGGCAAAGAATTCGGCCAGGATACCCAGCCAGTAGGGCCGGAAAACGTCGAAACCGGCGGGGGAAGGTGTCATCGCCTGGTCACGTAGCTGATGCAGGCGTGCACGATCAATACCCGGGCGTAGTTCCAAAAGTCCGCTCGACATTTCGGCGGGACCTTTGGTTTGAAATCCGAGCTCGGTAGCAAGGTCGATCCCTTTGCGGACGGTTTCTTCCGCGATTAACGCGTCTCCCATCAGCAACGAAATATTAGAATTCATGATCAGTGCTTGGGTAACACTGAACTTGTGCCCGGTTTCGTTCACAATCCCGGCGGCTTCGATCGACTTGGCCCTTGCCTGTTCGGGATAGCCCAGGGTCCATAACGCGTAGGCCGCAATGTTTCGGGCGCACATACCTGGATCATGGCCGCCGTAGATCAGGGCATGGGAAGCGTGGTCCTGAACGTCGTAAATCCGTTCTCCTTCCTGCGTATGGGCAAGCGCTGCCTGCAAATCTCCGTCCATCCAATTGAGGGTCCAGGCCGCATGATGCGCCTGGAGATCGTGGTCCGACGATTGCGATTGGTCGGCGATCCCACGCATTTCGCCGGCGAGCTCGGTCGATCTGTCCAACGGGGGCTTCTGCATGTTGTAGAGCCAAAGCCCGAATATGGCGCGGAAGGTCAGGGAATGATCGCCAACCCGTTCCGCCAACGACTTCGCCCGCTCGTAGGTATCTTTCACCTCGGTCGAACCGTACCCCTTTGCCGCCAGATAGGCGGTGCCGATATCGAACAATATCTCAAGTTCATGTTTTGCGCGCTGCTGTGAGTTTTCGAGGGTATGCAAATGGTCGATGGCCGTGTTGAGTTGGTTTAGCGCTTCAACATTGGCCGAGCGCCGCAGGGCCAGCCGTCCCGCTTCGTGCCAATAGGGGATGGCGCGTTCCACCTCGCTGGCTTCGGTAAGATGGTGGGCGAGAATTTCCGGCGGCGCCGTTTCCGAGAAGTGTTCTTCGACGGCCGAGGCAATCCGCCCGTGCAGGTCCTGACGCTGTGTCCGCAGCAGGCTGTCGTAAGCCGTGTCGCACAGGAGCGCGTGCCGAAATAGATAATTGACATCCGGTGGCGTCCCGCGAGCCTGGACCAAACCGGACCTGACCAGTTGCTCAAGATTTTGCGCCAGTTCCAATTCGCTCTGTCCGGCAACCACCGCCAGCAGCGCGTGGCCGAACTGGCGGCCGATTACCGATGCGATTTGCACCAAATCCTTGGCAGCGCCCATTTGGTCGAGCCGTGCCATCAGGGCGCCCTGTAGCGTCTCAGGCACTTCGCCGGTGCTTTCGCTCTTTTCAGACGCCACGACCGTTGTCGCCAACTCCTCGACGAACAGCGGCACGCCGTCGGCCCTGTAGACAATTTCCTCGACGATTTCCCGGGACAAGGTTTTCCCGGCAATGCTCTCCACCATCGCAGTGCTCTGCAGCCGGCCTAGCCGGTTCAGGGCGAGTGACGTTACCCGGGGTTCACCAATCCAACTCGTATTGAATTCCGGCCGGAAAGTCATGACCGCCAGGATTGCCTCGCTCTCCAGCCGGTCGACCAGCATCTGCATCAGCTCCAGGGTGGTGTTGTCGATCCAGTGGGCATCCTCGAGAATGAGAAGGACTGGATCGCGTTCGGCGAGCCCGACGAGTTGCGCATAGAGCGCCTCATGGGTCCGATTTTTCCTCATTGGCGGCGATACCTCGGGCACCGCGTAGCGGTCATCCACCTGAACCGACAGCAACGCCGCGATCCATGGCAGCACCGGCTCGACATCGTCGGTGGCGAGCCGGGTCATCGCCTCAAGCTTCTCGGCCTTTTGTTGACCGCTATCGCCGCTGGCGAAACCAGCGGCGCGTTCAAGATGTTGGATAACCGGGTGCAGCGCACGGTTGCTGAAAAAGGGCGAACACTGAAAATGAATGTGTGTGTAGCGCTGCTCCGAAATACGTTCGCGCAGAGCTTGCGTGAGACGGGATTTGCCGATGCCCGCCTCTCCGGAAAGCAGCACGATTTGCGCTTCGCCGGATTTAACGCCGTCCCAACGCCGCAGCAGCAAGTCCACTTCATCCTCGCGGCCCATCAGGTCCGTCAATTTAGACCCCCGCGCTGCCTCAAACCGGCTGTCCACTTTGCGGGCTCCCGCTACCCTCCATGGCACTACCGGCGCCTCCAGGCCCTTTAGTTCCTGGGTTGCCATCTCGATGCAATCGAAGGCGTGCTGGGCAAGCCGATGCGTGCCGGGTGCGATCACAATTTGCCCCGGCGCCGCGATCTCCTGCAGGCGCGCCGCCAGATTGGGGGTTTCCCCGGTAACCGCCGCTTCTTGCGAGGCGCCCTCGCCGATCATATCTCCGACCACCACCGGGCCGGTGGCAATGCCGACCCGCACCTCCAGGCCTCTTTCCAGGGCGTTCACTTCATTGACCAGGGCAAGGCCGGCATTTACGGCACGCTCGGCGTCGTCTTCGTGCGCCTGGGGATAGCCGAAATAGGCGAGCAGACCGTCACCCATATAACGCGCCACATAGCCCTCGAAACTTTTGATCGCGCTGGTGCATACATCCTGATAGTCGGTCATCAGCGCACGCAGATCTTCCGGATCGAGATCTTGGGACAGCGCCGTGGAACCCACCAGATCACAAAGCATAACCGTGAGTTGACGCCGTTCGGCCTCGCCGCCCGGCGTGGAAACGGCCTTCGGCGAGGACCGCTGATCAGGCGAGAGGGCCTGTTCGCCGAATGACAAGCCGTCCGCCAACGCCGCCTGCAGCTTTCGGCGGTGCCCCATGGTCAGGCCGATTTCCTTCAGATCGTCATCGGAAAGATGTGCGAGAACTTCGAAGTCGACGTCGTTGGCCGCGAACCGCTCGGCATATTGTTCGAGCCCGAGCGCCTTCAGCCAGTCACCCAAATCCTTCATTATAAACAGCCCCCAACGAAGGAGCCCCTCCCGTTTAATTCTAATTCTGGTTGGCATTGCGGCACGCCAACCTACCTTCGATGTTCTTGATAATAGCGTAATTCAAATTGGAGTTGTGTGAAGTAGTTCACAGAAGCGTCAACAGATCACTGTCAGTGTAAAAAAACTACTTTTTTGGTTCAGGAGGTCAATGATGGGATCGGCAGAGATGCAAAGCGACTTGTGGGGCCAGCAGCCCCAGGATTGGGTTAATCTTCAAGAACAAACAAGTGCACCCTTGTGGAATGCCATGCTTTCCGCCACCGAAGTCGGAAATGGCGTGCGCGTATTGGATGCCGGATGCGGAACCGGCGGTTTGAGTGTCCTGGCCTCCGAAATGGGCGCCGAGATCAGTGGTTTCGACGCAACCCAGCCGTTTATCGATATCGCCAAGGAGCGGGTGCCGGGAGGCGAATTCCGCACCGGCGATCTCGAGCAGCTCCCCTATGACGATAACGGCTTCGACGTGGTTGTCGCCGCCAATTCGGTGCAATACGCGGCCGATCCGGTCTCGGCCCTCGCCGAGTTAAAGCGGGTCACCAAGCCCGGCGGCTGCATTGCCGTCGGCATCTGGGGGCGGGCCGAAAACTGTCAGTTCCGGCACATACTGAAAGCTATCGCCGAAGCGATGCCGGATCCGCCCAAGGGTGGCGGCCCCTTCGCGCTGTCCGAGCCCGGTGCCTTGGAAGCGTTGCTGGCAAAGGCGGAGATTACGGCCAATGGGCGCGGCGAGGTTGCTTGCCCATTCGATTATGCGGATATCGATGCCGCGTGGCGATCAACCGCGTCTTCGGGGCCGTTGCAGGGGGCCATGCGCGCCGCCGGCGAGGAGGCGATCAAAAGTGCCGTCACCAATGCGGCGCAGCAGTTCGTCAAGGACGATGGCACGGTGCATATCGACAATACGATGCTCTACGTCGCCGCAACGGTGTAGTGAGCCTTAGCGCATTAACCGAACGGACGCCGCACCTTCAACCATCTGATGCCATTGCATTGCGTCCGGCCAGGCGGCCCGAGGTGAACGCCCAGGCCAGACTGTGACCATGGCCGGTTGAACAAAAGCCGCCGACGCCGGCTGATCCGGCGGCGTACAATCCCGGTATGGCTTGGCCGGCGGCATCGAGGGCTTGCAGCTTTGCGTTCACGTTGATGCCGACCTGGGCGGTGAAAATCCAGGCGTTCAAGGGACCGAGGGCGTAGAACGGCGCTTCCGCAATTCGTTTAGCGGAATCCAACCGGCTTCGATTTACCACCTCGATTGTTTCGCTCAGTCCCGGCAATCCAAGCCCCGAAACGGACGCCAGTTCCTCCAGAGTCTGACCGGAAAAAAACAGATCGGCACGGGATTTCCGGTAATCGTCGAGATAGGCATAGGCGATGCCAGGCGCGGTGGAGATGAAATAGGGCCAGCGCCGGAATTTCCGGGCGAAGCTTTGATCAAAGATGATATAGGCCTCGCCCCGAGGCTGATCGGCGATCGCCAGATTGGGCGGCGGCGCGGAAGCCTCGCCCTGAGACGGCCGCTGGTATTCGCCGACATCATGCAGGCCGCCCGAATAAAGCTCGTCGGCAAAGCGCCGGCCGTCGCGGTTGACCAGAATCGCCCCTTGCTCGAAGACCCGCCGGTCCGGTCCGAGCGCGGTGGTCAGGAACTTCATCAGGAACGGACGCAGGACGGCCCCGGGCAGAACCCGCAAGGCAAGTTTCAGCACTCTCGATAAAAATGCGCTGGGCGGCAATTTTTGAATCCAATTGACGCCGGCGGGCGGCGCGAAGCGCATCTGCACCAGCCCTTCGGCTCCGTAGTCGCGGCGCGGCACCAGCTCGGCCCCAACGGCCAATGCCATCGTCTGTCCGTCACCGGTGCATTGCGGATTGAACGGCGCAAAGCTGTCGAGGTCCGGCCCCACATAATCGCGCATTAAAGATTGGTTGGCGCTGACATCGCCGGACGCCAGGATGACGCCGTTTTTGCCGAGAAAACGGACGCGGCCGCCACTTTTGTCCTCGGCCTCGGCGCCGGTGACGGATTGGCCGTCGAGGATCAGCCCCGATACGCGAACACCTGTATGTATCTCGGCGCCCAGCTTGCGGCAGCGGCGTTCGAGCAGATGGATATAACCGCGGGCGCTGGGGACGATCTGGTGGAGCCGGGGATGGCGGTGCGGCGGCTGCTCCATCGGGCCGATGAACTGGACGCCGATGGATCCGAGAAATGCGACCGTCTCGCCTACGTTTTGGGTCAACAGATCACGCAGCACCTTATCATCCTCGACCTTCAGATCGCGTGCGATTTTTTCCAGATCTGCGGCATGTTCCTCGGGCGTATCCAGGACCTTCATGCGGCGCTGCTGGTCGGTTCCGCTGGACATGATCGAACCCACGGCAAGCGCCGTGGTGCCGCCCAGCACGGGCGCTTTTTCAAGGACAATGACCTTGCCGCCAAGCTTGGCCGCCTCGGCCGCCGCCGCCAGACCGGAACCGCCGCCGCCGACAACAACGACATCGGCTTGATATTCCCGCATGTCGGATGGGCGCGCCATCAGCCGGCCGAAGCGGCTTCCGCCGCATGTTCGGCGGCCATCAAACCGGTGACGAATGCCTTGGCGAGGCCGCCGATATAACCGGCCTTGGGTCCGCCCTCGATGCCGCCGCCCGATCCGCCAACCGCATAGAGCCCGTTCATCGGCTCGCCGGATTGCAAGATCACGCGGGCGTCGCGGTCCACTTCTATGCCGCCCATGGTATTGGTGATGCCGGCGCAAACGGGGATCGCGTAAAAGGGCGGGGTAAGGATTGCCTGTGCCTTGCCGCGGTCTTCGCTCCGGGCCGGCGAGAGGGCGCTCAAATCGCCGCTTCCGACGGCGGCGTTGTGCGCGGCGACCGTTTCGCCAAGCGTCTCCGCCGGCAATCCCGTCTGGGTGCAGAGCTGGTCCAGGGAATTTGCCGAATAGACCTTACCGCCGGCCGAGAGCAGATATGGATTGGCCGCCACCGGCGGCGACTTGCCTTGCAGATTCCAAATGTCGTCGTCGAACACCACCCAAGTTTCCAATGGTTCCGCCAGTTTGGCGACGACGTTGGCAAGCAGTATCCCGCCGCCGCCTTCGTCCGCGAAGCGCCGGCCCCGGGCATTGACCAGTATCGACGCCACGGCGATCGCATCCAGGCTCGGATATGGCCAAAGATTATCGTTGCTCATGGCGTCCCGATGCTGAAGGTGCCCGTAAAAGGGGCCGAGCCCGGTCAACCGCGCGCCGACCGCCGCGGCCATGCGCAAGCCATCGCCGCATGCCGAGGCGGCGGCCCTCAGGTTGATTTCCTCGGGCTTGTCGCAAACATATTCGGCCAACATTTCCGGGTTGGCCTGAAAGCCGCCATCGGCAATGACGACGGCCGGGGTTTTCAGGGTCTCCGTCTTATCGTTCAGGGTGTATTCCACGCCCTCGATTTTACCAGCCTCGCTCAACAGCGATTGCACCCGGGCGCCGCGCACCATTTTGCCGCCGAGATCGACGAAATTGCTCTCCAACTTTCGCATGGCGACGTCGGACCCCCGGCCTTGCCAATCCAATCCTTGCGCGAATTGCCTGGCTGGCGCCAGGATCTGGTTCACATTGCCGCCGACCGATGTATAGGTGTTGTCGATCAGGTCAATGCCTTCACCCCGAAGCCATTCCGCCGCGCGCGCCGTATTTGCGGCAATGGTTTCGATCAGAACCGGATCGCCATAATCGCCGGTCTGTTTGCGGATCGCCGCCACTTGCTCGTCGGCCGGCAGTTCGATGCTGTGGAACGCGATTGAGAAAACACCGCTTGATATTCGGGAATTGCAGAGATGCGATTGAGCCTCCTGTTTTTCCAGGATTGTCGCGTTTATCCCCAACTGTTGCGCGCGGGCCGCCGCCACCAGGCCCGCGAAACCGGCGCCGATTACCGCCAAATCACATTCGCTCATCGCACTTCCCCCCGGCCTAATCCGGCCTTCGCTTCGGCGGTCGATGGTTCATCAGCGGCCGCGAAACGCGTAATCGTGTGACGCCATTCTATAGCAAGTTTATGGGCGGGCAATCGTTGACGAAAATGTAAATGACGCCGCCTGCCGCGAAGCGAAAACTGAATTCTTGATCAAACCATAAAATTGCCGGAGAATAAATTTCCGCTAATTCAAAACTGGGGAGAAAAGCTGATGTTCATCGACAGGAAAATCATTTTGGGCGTCTTGGCGGCTTGTGCCATCGCGGCGCCGGTTTCGGCGAAAGAATTGATTTTCGGTACCGGCAGCGGTGCCAAAAGCAAGATCAACATCGATGCGATCGTGCCGTTCCTCAAGATCACGGAGAAACAGAGCAATGGCTCGCTCACCTGGAAGTATCTGCCCGGCAACCAGATCGTAACCGTGCGCAGCGCGCTCAAGGGATTGCGCGACGGTCTGATCGATGCCGGCATGGTGATCCCGGTATTCGCCCGTAAAGATATGATCAACAATAACATCCTCTATGACACGATCCATCTCGGTCACGACGATCCCGTCGCCGCCGGCGGTGCCGCGCATGAGACGATCATGCTGAACTGCCCGAACTGTGTTGCCGAGTACAAAAAATTCAACGCTTTCCTGCTGTCGAGCTTTGCCGGCGGATCGAACATCATGGTCTGCCGCAAACCGGTCAAGACGGTGGCCGACATCAAGGGGCTGAAAGTGCGCGGCGGCGGCGCCTCCAACCGGCTGGTCAAGGCGCTGGGCGGCGTACCGGTCGGCCTGCCGCCGCAGGAACTGGCCCTGGCCTTGGAGCGGGGTGGCCTCGATTGCTCGGTGCAGGCGCTCAACTGGATGCTCAGCTTCGGTATTCATGACATCGCCAAACACGTCATCGATTATCCGATGGGCTCGTCGCGTGGCCTCGGTCTCATCGCCATGAACCGCAAAACGTGGAAAAGCCTGACCAAGCAGCAGCGCAAAATTCTATGGGACAATGCACCGCTCGCCTCGGCGCGCGCGGTGGTCGATTCTTACGTGAATTTCGATAACGTCTACCGTAAAAACATTGGTCCCAAGAAAGGCGTGAAATTCTATCAAGCCGGCGCCGACATCAAGGGCGCCATCGCCAAGATGATGGCCAAGGAAGAAGCCGCCATCGTCGCCGTGATCAAGAAACAAGGCGCAAAAAATCCGGCCAAGGTTTTGGCCGCCTTCAAAGCAAACCTCGCCAAATGGCGAAAATTTTCGCGCTCGGAAATCAAGGGCAATGCCGATGCTTTTGGACGCGTTCTCAAGCGCGAGATATACGACAAGCTCGATCCCGAGAAGATGTAATTCTTCCCGGCTGTTGCATGCGAAAATACCCGGAAGGCATGATGCTTTCCGGGTATTTTTTGTCTCGGCTTCCGCCAGTTATTCAGTTGTACATGAGATTGGGCAAAAGCAGCGAAATTTGCGGAAAGGCGATCAACAGCGTCATGATCACCACCTCGCAGGCGAGGAACCAGCCGACGCCCCTGAAGATGGTTTCCAGGCTGATCTCATCTCCGACCACGCTTTTAACCACATAAACCTGGAATCCCACCGGCGGGGTCAGCAGCCCGATTTCAAGATATTTGACCACCAGCACGCCGAGCCATATCAGGTCCAACTGCAGAATCTCGAACATCGGCAGCAGGATCGGCAGGGTGAGCAGCAAAATTCCCAGGGGATCGAGGAACATGCCGAGAATGATGTAGATCAGCGAGGTGCCAATCACCAGAAAGAGCGGATCGAGCGCATACTCGCCGACGATCGAACCGAGATAGGCCGGCACCCCGGTGAGCGCCATCAAATGGGACAAAAGGATGGCGCCGACCGCCACGAACAACAGGCGCGCGGTCGCCGATGTCGCTTCGATTACGCTGTCGCGGATCACTTGCCAGGTGAGGCGGCCCTGGGTCGCGACAATGATGAAGGCGAGGAAGGCGCCGAAAGCGCCGGCTTCGGTCGGCGTCACCAGCCCCGAGTACAAACCGCCGATGATGCCGACGATAAGCAGCAATAGGGGCCAGATCGGGGCCAAGGAATTCCACTTCTCGGCCGTCGAAACCTGCTCGTCCAATTTGGGGGCGAGGGCCGGGTTGGCTTTGCACCTGGCAACGATCATCACCGCGTAAATGCCGGCGGTAAGCAGCCCCGGCAATATGCCGGCGATAAGCAAGCGGGTGATCGATTGCTCGGCGAAAATTCCGTAGAGAATAAAAAGGATGCTCGGCGGTATCAGCGCGCCGAGCGTTCCGGCGCTGGTAACGACGCCGGTTGCCAAACCCTTGTCATATCCCTGGCGTATCATTTCCGGGATGGCGATACGGCCCATGGCGGCGGACGTTGCGACACTGGAACCGGACGCCGCCGCGAACCCGGCGCAGGCGAAGTTGGTCGCCACCGCCAGTCCGCCCGGGAGCCGCCCGAGCCACAAACGGGCGGCACGAAACAGTGCGACAGTGATGCCCGAATGATGGGCGACCGCTCCCATCAGGATAAACATCGGTATCGCCGAGAGCGACCAGTTCGCGGCAAACTCGAAAGGAATTGTACGCAAGGTTCCAACCGAGACGTCAAACCCGCGCACCATCCAGATTCCGACCAGGGAAACGAGGCCAAGAGCGACGCCGATGGGCGCGCGCAACGCCAGAAGGACGAGCACCGCGGCGATGCTGGCGAACCCTATGGCTATGGACGACAAGATATATTTACCCTTTTAAATTTATGGATGGGAGATGTTGAAACGAGACCGGCACGTCAATCTTGTATCCGGCGAAATGCCATTCGAAAATCGTGGGTCATGCGCAAGATGACGGCAAACGCCATGATGCCGCTGCCAAGGGGCAGGAACCATCGGCTCGGCCAAACGTGCAATATTCCCTCCGCCGTTTCCTGAAATTCACCGTCAATGGTGACGGTAACAGCCTCCTCGCCCGTATACCAAGCCAACGCCCCCACCCAAATGAGGGTTAATAGCCCCATAACAGCATCCAAAAAAAAGCGCGGCCTGGGCGACATTTTCCGGGTGAACAGTTCGACAAAAATATGTCCCTCTCCACGCGCGATATAGGCGAAAGGGAGAAACACCAACGCAACCATATAATAATACATAACCGTCTCGAGGGTCGCCGGCGCAGGTGCCGTGAACAGGAACTTGCCGAGCACGTCCAGCGTTACATGGAACATCATGAGAATGATAAATGCACAGGCGACAACCATCGCAAGGTTGCTGGTGAACGCAGATATCCGTTCGGCCGGCGGATTATTCTGATCCAGATAGGTCTCGTTGGCCATGATCGCTGCATCTCCCTCGCGCGGCGCCATGGTATAGACGGGGGCCGTCACTTGTCCAGCACCGCTCAGACCGGAAACAGGCGGATGCATTTCAATTACAGCCATCGCCCGGCGCGCGGCGTTTGGCGTGATGCCGAATTTCGGATAGCACGCCATCAACCGCCGGGCGCCATCCCTATTTGGCTGACGCGGGCCGGCTATTGGCGTATCTTGGGTATAGCAAAGATTACCTGAGGGCGAAGACCTTCGCCAAGGCCCGGCGTAAAGGCTGGTGGCGAGGCGTTGGTGCCGCCGTGGCAGTCGAGACAAGGGGTTGGATAAAGGAAAACCGGACCATGACAACCAAGAACCCGACAACAAAGAAAGCCGCTTCCGATCCTAAATATACGGATCCCGGTTGCGCTTATTGCCCACCGGACGTGCGCGCCTGCCTTGAAGGCGAGGATGATGAACGCGGCCCCGGATTTTGTCCGTCCGAGGTTAATCCCGATGGCATGGAAGCCGCCCGCCAGAAGTATGAAGACCCCTTCGATCGACGTGTCGCCCAGGAATCGGCACGTGTCGAAGCGGAAGGTTATTGCAAGTGGACACGGGTCGAGGAGATTTGCGAGTTGGCCAAAAAAATGGGATTCAGCAAAATCGGCATCGCCACCTGCATCAGCTTTGCCGATCACGCCAATACCTTGAGTCAGATTCTCGAGAGCCACGGCTTTGAAGTGGCGTCCGCCGCCTGCAAACACGATGGCATTCCGAAAGAGGATATTGGCCTCAAGGATCATGAAAAGATTTACCCCGGCGGCCATGAAACCATGTGTAACCCGATTTCCCAGGCGCAATTGCTGAACGACGCCGGCTGCCAATTCAATGTCGTCCTGGGGTTGTGTATCGGCCATGACAGCCTGTTCTTCAAACATTCGGAAGGCCTGGCGACAACCCTCGTCGCCAAGGACCGGGTGCTTGCCCACAACCCGGTCGGCGCCCTGGCGCTGGCCGACACTTACTTCAGCCGGGTCTGGGGTCCGGAGCGGCCCGCAAAGGCGCACAAGTTGCCCCGCCAAGGGCGAAGACCCGGCCCCGATGGAGGATAGAGTTTAAATACCAACCTGCACAGATAAACGCCCTTTGTGATCTTCTTTCCCGTTCCCTCGGTAGGAGGGAAGGCGCCGGCGATGCGGCCCATCGGCAAGCCTTCCCGACACCCCGAGGGGGCGGGAAAGGCGACCCGAAGGGCGGCGCCTGCCGGCTCCCGGACTTCGTCGCGCACCGCTTGTGGTGGGTTGGCACCACGGCGCGGCACGCTCCTAACCGGAAACCGGCAGGCGCCGTCACAATGGGTGTTTATCTGTGCAGGTTGGTTGTCTAATTCCGGTCTCTCGGTCAAGCTCTTCCGGACCTTTTGTCCTTTGCCGGGAACAC
>NZAK01000006.1 GCA_002687515.1 Rhodospirillaceae bacterium | reverse complement strand
CGCGCCGAAACCCCCGATGAACTGGGCACGGCGCTCAAAACCGCCTTCAAGGCCGATGTGCCGGTGCTGATCGAGGTGCCGGTCGGCGAATTGCCGTCGCCCTGGAAATACGTCCCCATCGGCCGTTCCATGTACAAGGAAGGCAAGGACTAGGCATAGGGTGATTGCCCCCCATCCGGCCCAGCTAATTCGGTGGCTAATTCGGTGGGTGCTAATTCGGTGACAGTTTACTTTTAGGTGACGCGTTTAGGTGGCTAAAAATCAGCTGCTGCCTAAAAGTAAACTGTCACCGAATTAGCCCTGCCCTCGAAGGGGGGGAGCGATTAATCGGGAAGCGCGCGGGCCAACCGGGCCATCTCCCGCGCGCTTTGAGTCTGGTCTGGGCGCCCCTCACTCCCCGATCAACGCCCGCCATCCCTCTTCGTCGAGCGTCGTGACGCCGAGCTCGGCGGCCTTCTTCGCCTTCGAGCCGGCGTCGGCGCCGACCACCACGTAATCGGTCTTCTTGGAGACCGAGCCGGCGACCTTGGCGCCGAGGGCCTCGGCCTTGGCCTTGGCCTCGCCGCGGCTCATGCGTTCGAGCGAGCCGGTGAAGACGATGGTCTTGCCGGCGACCGGGGAGGAGGCATCAATGGGCGCATCAAAATCCTCGACGGTTAATTGCGATTGCAGATCCTCGACCACGGCGAGGTTGCGTTTATGCGCGAAATAGGCGGCGATGTCCTCGGCCACCGACGGGCCGATGCCGTCGATATTGGTGAGGTCCAGATAGGCCTCCGAATCCGCATCGCCGGCGGCGATCATCGCTTCTTTCCAATGATCGATCGAGCCGTATGATTTGGCCAACAGGCGCGCCGTCGCCTGGCCCACCTGGCGGATGCCGAGGGCGTAGATGAAACGCTCCAGGGGCACGCTGCGGCGCGCCTCGATGGCGTTGATCAAATTATCCACCGACTGATCGCCCCAGCCCTCGCGCTCTAAAATCTCGGCGCGCTTCTCGGCGAGGCGGAAGATATCGGCTTCCGTTTCGATAATCCCGTCTTCGAAAAAGGCGGTTATATGCTTGGCCCCCAGGCCCTCGATATCGAAGGCGCCGCGCGATACGAAATGCTTCAGTTTTTCCGCCGCCTGGGCGGGACAGGTGAAGCCGCCGCTGCAGCGCCGCGCCACTTCGCCCTCGTCCTGAACCGCCGGGCTGCCACATTCGGGGCAGGTTTTGGGCATCACGAAGGCTTCGGTTTTCTTGGGGCGCTTGTCCTTCACCACCTCGACCACCTGCGGGATGACGTCGCCGGCGCGCTGGACAACGACGGTATCGCCGATACGCACGTCTTTTCGCGCGATTTCGTCCTCGTTGTGCAGGGTCGCGTTGGAAACGACGACGCCGCCCACCGTCACCGGCTCCAGCTTGGCGACCGGGGTCAGGGTGCCGGTGCGCCCGACCTGAATTTCGATGTCCTTGAGAACGGTCACCGCGCGCTCCGCCGGGAACTTGTGGGCGACGGCCCAGCGCGGCGCGCGGCTGACGAAGCCCAGCCGTTGCTGCCAGTCGATGCGGTTGACCTTGTAGACCATGCCGTCGATGTCGTAATCGAGGCCGGCGCGCATGGCGTTGGTGGCTTCATAGGCCGCCATCATGTCTTCGAGGCCGGCGCACAATTGGGCGCGCGGATTGACTTCGAATTTCCATTCCTTCAGCCGTTCCAGGAACTGCCAATGGGTTTCGGCGATCGGTTCCGAAACCTCGCCCCAGGCATAGGCGAACATCTTCAACGGCCGGGCGGCGGTAATTTCGGTGTCCAACTGCCTGAGCGAGCCGGCGGCGGCGTTGCGCGGGTTGGCGAAGGTCTTAATCCCGGCTTGCCGCTGCGCCTCGTTGAGCGCCCGGAAATCGGATTTCGACAGATAGACCTCGCCGCGCACCTCCAATATATCGGGCGCCCCGCCGGCCAGGGATTGAGGTAAATCCTTGAAGGTCATTACGTTGCGGGTCACGTCCTCGCCAACCATACCGTCGCCCCTTGTCGCCGCCGAAACCAGCGCGCCCTTTTCGTAGCGGAGCGAAACCGACAAGCCGTCGATTTTCGGCTCGGCCACCATCTCGAGGGGGATGGATTCATCGTCCGACAGCTCCTTCAAAAAACGGCGGACGCCGGCGATGAAATCCAAAAGCTCGGCCTCGCTGAACACATTTCCCAGCGACAGCATCGGTTGGGCGTGGGTGATTTTGGCGAAACCGCCGGCGGCGGCGGCGCCGACCCGTTTCGACGGACTGTCGGCGCGGACCAGATGCGGAAAATGGGTTTCGATTTCCTGATTGCGCTGCCGGAGCGCATCATAGTCGGCATCGGAAATGGCCGGGGCATCGTCCTGGTAATAGGCGCGGTCATGGGCCGCCAGTTCATCGGCCAGGGCGGCCAGCTCGGCGGCGGCTTCCGGATCGGTCAGTTGATCGACCGCGATTCTGCGCAAGTTCCCGTTCACGGTTCGCCCGCCTGTCCGCCCGCCTGGCCGCCTTCGATCTCGCCGCCCTCGATCAAGCGGGTCGCGGCGGCGCGCGCCTCGTCGGTTACCCGCGCGCCGGCCAGCATGCGGGCGATTTCCTCGATGCGGTCGTCGGCGCCTAAATTGGCGACCTGGGTTTCGTTGGCGCGCTTGCCGACCTCCTTGGTCACCCGCCAATGGCTCATCCCACGCGCCGCCACTTGCGGCGAATGGGTGACCACCAGCACCTGGCAGCTTTGCGCCAAACGCGCCAGGCGTTCGCCGACCGCCGCCGCGGCGGCACCGCCGATGCCGGTATCGACCTCATCGAAGACGATGGTCGGCACCGCGTCGGCATCGGCGAGCACGACCTTGATGGCCAGCATGATGCGCGCCAGCTCGCCGCCCGAGGCGACGCGCCCGATCGGGCCGGCGGCGGTATTGGGATTGGTCTGCACCTCGAAACGCAAGCGCTCGACACCGCCGGCGCCCCAATCGCCCTCGTCCAGTTGATCGAAGCGGACATCGAAGCGGGTCTTTTCCAGCTTCAATGCGGGCAGTTCCCCTTCGATCTCTTTTTTCAGGGTGCGTGCCGCCTTTTCCCGCGCCTTGGTCAGTTTGGCGGCGGCTGAAAGGTAATTTTCGCGCCTTGCGGCGGCATCCCGTTCGAGTCCCAGAAGGGCATCGGTGCCGTCGTTCAATTGCGCCAGCTTGGCTTCCATTTCGGCGCGCACGCGCGGCAGCTCATCGACCGCCACATTGTGTTTGCGGGCCAGGGCGCGCAAACCGAACAATCGTTCCTCGGCATCTTCCATGGCCTTGGGGTCCAGGTTCAAACCGCCGAGCGCACGTTCGATTTCGAGATGCGCTTCGTTTAGTTCGATCAGGGCCCGGCCGAGGGCGTCCTCGGCCGCATCGAAACGCCCGGCCGCCTTGTCCACCACCCGCTCAAGGCGCTGCAGCGCCGAGCGCAGGGCGGCATCGGCGCCGTCGCCGCGCGCCAGGTCGGCGGCCGCCTCATTGAGCGCTTCCAGCAATTGTTCGCCATGCATCAAGGCCGAGCGGGTTTTGGCGAGGCTTTCTTCCTCGCCGGCCCGCGGCTCCATTTGCGCCAATTCGGCGCCGGCGTGACGCAGGAATTCTTCGTCTTTTCGCGACTGTTCCAGTTCTTCTTCCGCCCGGCGGCGCGCGCTTTCGGCTTCGCGCCAGGCGCGATACGCGGTCTGGACCTTTTCAAACAATGCATGATGGCCGCCGAATGCATCGACGAACCCGGCATGACTGGACGGGTCCAAAAGGCCGTGGCTTTCCAATTGGCCGTGGACTTCGGCAAGCGCCTCGCCGATTTGGCGCATCAGACTTACGCTGACCGGCTGATCGTTGATAAAGGCGCGGCTGCGGCCATTTTCGGATATCACCCGGCGCAGGACCAAACCGCCGCCATCATCCGGCCCGGTGCCCGCCAATCCATGTTCGTCGAGCAATTGGCGGATCACGCCGTCACCGTCAAATTCAAATTCGGCGGTCGCCGAACCTTGATCGGCGCCGCTACTGACCAGATCGCTGTCGGCGCGGACGCCGAGGGCAAGGCCAAGGGCATCCAACAGGATCGATTTCCCCGATCCGGTTTCGCCGGTCAGCACGCCCAATCCGGGCTCGAATTCCAGGTCCAACCGGTCGATCAGCACAACGTTACGGATGGTCAGGGATCGGAGCATCTATTTCTATATTGCTGGAACCTGGAATTTAGATTTCGGCGCTATTGAAACGGCCAGTACCAGGGACTTTTCTTTTCCGGCGCGCCGTCTTGCTTCTCGCTTTCGACGATTTCAAAGGAATCATTATACCATCTGCTGCCCGGAAAATTGTGGCCCAGGATTGCCGCTGTTTTGCGCGCTTCCACCAGCAGGCCGAGGGCCTGGTAGGATTCAGTCAGCCGATGCAACGCTTCGGGCACGTGGGTCGTCGTTTGATAATTTTCCAAGACCGCCTTGAAGCGATTGATGGCCGCCAGATAGCGCCCCTGATTTTCATAATAGCGTCCGATTTCCATTTCCTTGCCGGCCAGATGGTCGCGCGTCAAATCGATCTTGAGTTCGCCATCGCGGGCAAATTTCGAATCCGGGAACCTGGACACCAGATCTTGCAGCGATTTCAAGGCCAGTTCCGTCATCCGCTGGTCCCGGCCGACATCGGAAATCTGTTCGTAATAGGAAAGCGCCTTCATATAATAGGCGTAGGGCACGTCCCGGTTCGACGGATGCAGTTGAATGAAACGGTCGATGGCGATGATCGCATCGTCATAATCGTTGTTCTGATAATGGCTGTAGGCGGCCATCAGCTGCGCCTTGGTCGCCCAAACGGAATAGGGGTGCTGGCGCTCGACCTCGTCGAAGGCGAGCGCCGCTTCCTCGAAATCTTCTTCGTGCAAGAGGTTCAGAGCCGCGTTGTAGAGTTTTTCGACGGCGCCTTCGGAATAGCGGTCGTCGTCCGACGCGCAAGCGCCAAGGATCAGCGCAAGCGCCAATAAAACGCCTGCGAATGGCAATTTTCGATGCCCAGAATTAATACCAAGTTGCATAAATAAACACCCATTGTGACGGCTTTGCGCGGTTTCCGGTTAGGAGCGTGCCGCGCCGTGATGCCTTTGCATCATAAGCGGTGCGCGACGACATCCGGAAGCCGCGCAAAGCCGCCCTTCGGGTCGCCTTTCCCGTCCCCTCGGGGTGTCGGGAAGGCTTGCCGATGGGCCCGCATCGCCGGCGCCTCCCCTCCTACCGAGGGAACGGGAAAGAAGATCACAATGGGTGTTTATTTATGCAATTTGGTATAAGTCCGCTGCACAACATTCAGGTCTATGAGTATTCGATTGAAGATATCCCGCACACCTGCGGGCAGCCCACATATTTATAGCCTATTCTTTATCATATTGTCTAAAAAGTGGAAACGTAAACGACAAACGAGAATGCCGGCCACCAGGACCGGCATCTCGGCGTGGCAACTTCGGTTAATTTAGGTTCATTTCAGTTTCAGGCGGTCGCCGCGACCGGCGTTTCGCCGGCCGCGTTTCGGACGCTGGCCGCCGGTCCGGAACGCGCCTCGTCATTTTCCATCCGCCCTTTTTCCATCCGCCAGGCGCTGGTGTCGGCGAACAGGACGCGCAAAAGCCGATTGGTCAAGGCATGGCCGGCGCGAACGCCCAGGTAACGTCCCTTGATCGGGGCGCCGGCCAGATACAGATCGCCAACCGCGTCCAGCACCTTGTGGCGGACGAATTCATTGTCGTAACGAAGGCCGCCTTCGTTGAGAATGGTTTCGCCATCGACAACCACCGCATTATCCAGCGAGCCGCCGAGAGCCAAACCGGCGGCGTGAAGCTGTTCAACCTCGTTGATGAAGCCAAAGGTCCGCGCCCGCGCGATTTCGTTTTTGAAGGTGCCATTGACCAGATTGACGGAAATTTCCTGGCGGGAAACCGCCGATTGATCGAAATCGATTTCGAAAGCCACCGAAAACACATCGGTGGGCGTCAGTTCCGCATAGCCGTCACCGGCGGCGACCTTGACCGGCTTTAGAACCTCAAGGACGGGGCGCGGCGCATCCTGCTCAACCAGCCCGGCGCATTCAATCAAGAACACGAAGGGGTGGGCGCTGCCGTCCATAACCGGCACTTCCGGGCCATTCACCTCGACGATCACGTTATCGACATGGCAGCCCGCCAACGCCGCCATCAAATGCTCAACCGTTCCGATGCGGGCGCCATCGCCGGCGCCGAGCGTGGTGCACATATTGGTATCGACCACATGCTCCCAGTTGGCCGGAATATCGGCGCAGCCCGGCAGATCGGTGCGGCGGAAAATTATTCCCGTATCAGCCGGGGCGGGCCTGAGGGCAAGCGAAACCTTTTCACCCGAATGCAAGGCGATCCCCATGCAGGTCACGGCGCGCGCCAGGGTTCTTTGCACCGCATTCATCTCGGTGGCGAGATCCGCCAATCGGTCCAGCCGCGGACCGGCGGCCGTATCCGGATTGGTATTCTCGTCCTGACCCAAATGATTCATACGCTGATTTTCCGCTCGGCCGTCAAACCCGGCCGCTCCCCCAATGACATGGCCCCGATATGCCGGCTCCGAAATCCGCGAAATTTCCTTCCGCTTGCAGCCTGGCTTTCACAGCGTGCCATGAAGGTTGTTTAGCAACGCCCCGCATCGCACTCAAATCAACAATTATTGCAAAATGTTACGTGATTCCGGGCTCCGAATTAATTGGCTTGGCGCCGCAAAAACGCTGGAATTTCAAGGAGATCGTCGGATTCCTGGCTTTCGGCCAGATGCTCGTCCGGATCCAACCCGCCGAGCATGCCCTGATCACCGGTTTCCGGCGCGATGACCGTTTCATCGATCGATTCGGCGGTCTCCGGCTGACTCTCCCCGGCAATCGGTTCCGGCGGCTGCGCCGCGCCCGCCGGCTCGAAGGCCGGCTTGATGGCATCGGGCTTGATTTCCTCTTCCGCGGCCGGCGCCGGCGGCGATTCCGTTTCGGCACCAGGGGGCGTTAGAGGGGGCGTTAGAGGGGGCGTTAGAGGGGGCGTTGGCGGCGGCGTTAGAATTTCTTTCGCCCGCGAATTCTCGGGAACCGGTTCGCCTCCGGCCTCCGACATCTCCGCCGCCGGCTGCATCGCACTGGGCAGGGGTCTTTCCTTTTTCGGCAGGCGCCGGTCGCCTCGGGTCACGCCGGTGACCCGTTCGAACAGGGATTTTTTCGGCGGATCGATCTTTTCCGGCTCGATCCGCGCGTTGACCATATCGGCGGCGGTGAAGGGATCGGCCTTCGGCATTTCGTCAATCGCCACGTTGCCGGCGACCGGCGGCGCCGGTATGAACACATCCGCGCGGGCCGACGGCGCCTCGGAGGATGCCTCAATGGTTGCCTTGGTGGATGAATGGGCCGTAACCGCATCGCGGGCGGCGGCGGGCGCCTCTTGAACCTCGGCCGCCGGCGCGGGCTGCATCGGCGCCGTTATACCGGTCACCGCCGGCTTGGGCTTCACATAAAGGGGTTTCTCCGGCCGCTCCGCGATGCCGGGCAGCACGGCATCCGCCGCCGCCGGCTCGCTCTTCATTGGGCGCGGGAAATCCGTTACCGGGGCCGGCTCCTGCGGCTCGGCAATCTCGCCTTCGGCCGCTTGCTCGATTTTGGTGGCCGCGTCGCGTGCATCGGTGATCTCCGGAATTTCGTGGTCCGCCAGCATCTGGGCCTCGGCTTCGATCCCGGTGGCCACCACCGAAACCCGCACCCGGCCCTCGACCGCCTCGTCAAAGGTCGAGCCGAAGATGATATTCGCGTCGTCGTCGACTTCCTTGCGGATTCGGTTTGCCGCTTCATCGACCTCGAACAGGGTAATGTCCTTGCCCGCCGTGATGTTGATCAGCACCCCTCGGGCGCCCTGCATCGACGAATCATCCAGCAATGGATTGGAGATGGCCGCCTCGGCGGCCTCGGTGGCTCGGTTTTCGCCCTCGGCCTCGCCGGTGCCCATCATCGCCTTGCCCATCTCGCTCATCACCGACTTGATATCGGCGAAATCGAGGTTGATCAGGCCCGGACTGACCATCAAATCGGTGACCCCGCGAACCCCGGAATAAAGCACCTGGTCGGCCATCTGGAAGGCATCGGCGAAGGTGGTCTGTTCGTTGGCCACGTAAAACAGGTTCTGATTGGGAATGATCAACAGCGTATCGACGAATTGCTGAAGCTCATTGAGGCCGGCTTCGGCAAGGCGCATGCGCCGGTCGCCCTCGAAATGAAACGGCTTGGTCACCACACCGACCGTCAATATTCCATAATCCCTGGCGGCGCGCGCGATCACCGGCGCGGCGCCGGTGCCGGTGCCGCCGCCAAGCCCGGCGGTCACGAACAGCATGTTGGTATGATGAATATGCCCGATGATTTCCTCGAGCGATTCTTCGGCGGCGGCGCGGCCGATATCCGGATTCGATCCGGCGCCGAGGCCGCGGGTTACGTCGATACCCATTTGAATCCGCCGTTCCGCATGGGAATTGGCGAGCGCCTGCGCATCTGAGTTGGCGACAACGAATTCGACCCCCTCGAGCCCCGATTCGATCATATTGTTGACCGCGTTGCCGCCGGCGCCGCCGACACCGATGACGGTGATACTTGGCTTCAGATCCGTTGCATCCTTGGTCGTCGGTACGGATAATTTGATGCTCATTTAAGCCTCCAATGAACTGAGGTTGGATAACCGCCGCAAACGCCGGTTTCTTCGGCGAAGGCGCGCTTCGGTCCCCCCAATCGCGAAAGAGTGGCGAGGACGAATTGGATGCCTCCCGCATTCCGGGACGCGTAATCTAAAAAACTCAAATATGTTCACGCAGCCATTGCCCGAACCGGCCCATCCGGTTCTTCGGCACCTCCATCGAACGGAACGACGTCACCGACTGTTCCGCCCGCTCGTTAAGCGCAAATTGGATAAGACCGGCGGACGTGGAAAACGCCGGTCCATTGGTCGAATCGGCGAGCCCCTTGAAATGCGCCGGGCGCCCCAATCGCACATGTTTGTTCAATATTTCGCCGGCCAGCTGTGCGACCCCGTTCAGTTGGCTGGCGCCGCCGGTAAGAACGACGCGGCGGCCAACCTCGGTATCGATGCCGGCGGCCTCGATCTTGGCCCGCACCAGCTCGAATATCTCTTCCAGGCGGGGCCGGATGATGCCGACCAGGATGGCGCGCGTGATCTCGTTTTCGCCCTGCTCCTCCTCGCCGACCAAGGGCACCTTGATGACCTCTTGATCGTCGGAAGTGGATGGGATGACGCTGCCCAAGAGGTTCTTCATGCGCTCGGCATGGGCCAGCGGCGTCGACAGTCCGCGCCTGATATCGTTGGTCACGTGGGTGCCGCCCAATTGAACGCTGTCGGTATGAATGACCTCGCCATCGACAAAGACCGAGATGCCGGTGGTGCCGCCGCCCATATCGATGCAGATGACGCCCATTTCCTTTTCATCCTCGACCAGGCAGGCGAGGCCCGAGGCATAGGGCGCGGCGACATTCGCCTCGATGCCGAGGCGGCAGGCATCGATACAGGCTTCGATATTGCGCACCGAGGAGGCATCGGCGGTAATGACATGCATCTTGACGCCCAGCTTTTCGCCGAACATGCGGCGCGGGTCGCGCACGCCGGGACTGCCGTTGATCGAATATCCGACCGGCAAGGTATGCAGGATGCGGCGGTCATCGCTTTGTTTTGCATATAGCCAGGTCGGATCGAGGGCGCGGCGCAAATCGGCATCGCCGATTTCATGGCCGGAAATCGCGACATCGAAGGAAATCAACTTGGATTGCGGCGCGCCGCCGGAAATACAGAGCACCACGTCGCGCACATTCTCTTCCGCCAGTTGCTCGGCATCCTCGACCGTCGCGGCGACGCAAGACTCGATGGTTTCCATATCGATGATGTTGCCGCCGCGCACACCCTTGGAAATTTGATGGCCGATGCCGATAACCTCGGCCGTCGCGCCTGAGGGGCGCGCGATGAAGCAGACGATTTTCGTGGTGCCGATATCGAGCGCGGTAATCAAACCGCTTCTGGCGGCATTCTTGTTTTTGCGCGAGAATGACATGACTGTATTCAGGTATCCCATTCGTTGAGAAGTTGATCGGGTGTTTTATCGGCTGCCGGACGCAGCACCACCCGGTCGCCGAGACGCAGATCGATGGCGGCGTAGTCACCATCCAGTATCCGCTCGCTTTGCTGCAATCGGGCAAGATTTCTGAGCGCTGCCTCGGGATCGAATTGCGGCAATTGGATGGCCAGCCGGTTGCCGAGATGCAGATCCCAGCGCCGGTTGCCGACGCGCACGGCTGCGTTGACGCGGCGCGACAATTCCGGCACCCGCGCCAGGATATCGAGCAGGCCGGAGGCATGGCGCGGCGCATCGCGCCCGATAACGACGATCAGATTGCCGAACCGTCCGATATCGCTGATCGGCACCACTTCGCCCGCCGTATCGATTAGGCGGAAGCGGCCGTCGCGCTGCCAAATGGCCATTGGGCGGCGTTCGACCAGACGCAGATGAATAACATCCGGCAGGTGCCGTTCGATGGAAACCGAGCGGACCCAGGGCAGTGATTTCAGCCGCGCATGGGCGGCATCGGGATCAAACGCCAGGATCGGCGCGCCGCGCTTGAGGCGTAGCGCCGCCAGCAGTTCCCTGGTCCGGGTTTGATGACGGCCCTCGACGAAAATTTCATCAAGGGCGAAACCGAACTTTGTCGATGCCGCGATGATTGTCCATTTCGATTGCTCGGCGGTGCGTTGCAGCCACCCGGTCTGCCGGACCGACCAGCCGGCAACTGCAATGGCCGCGATCAGAAATGTCGCCAGGCCGGCGCGCACCTCGGGCCGCCGCCACATCGATTTGATGTGTCGCCGGCGCCGGCGTATCCTGCCGAGCCCAAGGTTCTTACCCCTTAGTCGCACGCAGCGTTCTCCACCATCCAGCCGACCAGCTCTGGAAACGAAATATCGGCATAAGCCGCCTGTTCCGGGACCAGAGATGTCGGTGTCATCCCAGGTTGAGTGTTAACTTCAAGAATGTACAAATCCTTACCGTCGAAACGAATATCGGCGCGGGAAACGCCGCGGCAGCCCAGCTGGTCATGGGCCAACAGGGAGATACGGCACGCTTCAGCGGCGATTTTGCCCGGAATATCGGCCGGCAAGTGGTGCTCAGAGCCGCCTTTGGCGTATTTGGCGTCGTAATCGTAAAATCCGCGTTTGGTGGTGATTTCGGTGACCCCGAGGGCCCGATCACCCATCACGGCGACCGTCAATTCGCGGCCCGGCACGAATCGTTCGACCATCACTTTCGGCCCATAAGGCCACGAATCGCCGGCCGGCGAATAGTTATCGCCGTCGCCGACGATATGCACGCCGACGCTGGAACCTTCGTTAAGCGGCTTGATGACATAGGGCGCGGCCATAACCTCGCCGGCTGCCAATTGCTCGCGGCTGGCGATGACATGTTCGGCGACCTTGATCCCGGCGGCGGCGAATATCGATTTCGCCGCCGGTTTGTCCATCGCCAGCGCCGACGCCAATAGCCCGGAATGGGTGTAGGGAATATCGAGAATATTCAACAGGCCCTGAACGCAGCCATCCTCGCCGTAGCGCCCGTGCAAGGCATTGAACACGACATCGGGCTTCGGATAGAGCCGTGTCAAAAGGGCGCCCATGTCACGCTGGACATCGATGCTGGTAACTTGATAGCCCGCCGATTTGAGCCCGCCGGCGACCGCCGCGCCCGAGACCAGCGACACCTCGCGCTCGGCGGACCAGCCGCCCATCAACACGGCGACATTTTGGATCGTGGGGCGGCTCATGCACCCACCTCTTGCAGGCCCGCTTCAAGGGGCACGCCGACGATGCGGATTTCCCATTGCAGCCGGATGCCGGTTTCCTGAAACACGCGGCGGCGCACTTCCTCGCCGAGCCCTTCCAAATCGGCGGCCGTGGCCGAACCCGTATTGATCAGAAAATTGCAGTGCTTTTCCGAAACCATGGCGCCGCCGCGCCGCAGCCCCCGGCAGCCGGCCCGATCGATCAGTTGCCAGGCCTTGTGCCCGTCCGGATTGACGAATGTGCTGCCGCCGGTCGGGGTGCGAAGCGGCTGGCTGATCTCGCGATGTTCCTGAATTTCCGCCATCCGGCGCCTGATGTCGGCGGCCTGGCCGGGGACGCCCAGAAGTTCGGCGGAAATGAAGATCAAGTTCTTGTTGGTATCGGAATGCCGGTAGGAATAACGCATGTCCCCGGCCCGCAGCTTGCGCCGCCGGCCCATCCGGTCGAGGGCGGTAACGGTTTCGACGATATCCGACATCTCGGCGCCGAAGGCGCCCGCATTCATGCGCAGCGAGCCGCCGATCGAACCCGGTATGCCGCTCAGGAATTCGAGACCGGAAAGTCCGGCATCGAGCGCCGCATTGGCGATTTTCAGATTGGAGGCGCCGGCCCCGGCCGCGATGGCGTTGCCGTCGACCTCGATGCCGGAGAACCCGTCGCCGAGGCGGACGACGACGCCCGGAATGCCGCCATCGCGCACCAGCAGGTTGGAGCCGATACCGATCACCGTGACCGGGATATCGGCGGGCATCGCCGCCAGCAAAGCGGCGAGGTCGTCGGCGTCGGCGGGCCGGAACAATATTTGCGCCGGCCCGCCGACCCGGAACCAGGTCAATTTCGAAAGCTCGGCATCTTCGCTAATGCGGCCGCGCACGGCTGGCAAGCGGTCGATCAGGCGGCCCTCGATGTCGCCGGACGCCATCATCCGCGGGCCTTTCGCAGGGCCGCGAAGGCGCCCGCCAATTCACCCGGCAGCGCGCCCGCCCATTGCGTGATATTGCCGGCGCCGAGGCAGACCACCATGTCGCCGGCTTCGGCGATGGCGGCGATAGCGGCGGCCAGATGCTTAGGGTTGTCCAGCGAAATGACGTTGCGATGACCGCGGGCTTGCAGGCCCTCGACCAAGGCGGCGCGGTCGATGCCTTCGATCGGTTCCTCACCGGCGGCATAGACATCGGCGACGATGACCGTATCGGCATCGTTGAAGCAGGTGCAGAAATCCTCGAACAAATATTTGAGGCGCGAATAGCGGTGCGGCTGCACGACGGCGATGATCCGCCCGTCTCCGGCGGCGGCGCGCGCCGCATCCAAAACGGCGCTGATTTCCACCGGATGGTGACCGTAATCGTCGATCACGCTGACGCCGCCGGCCTCCCCTGTCTTGGTAAAGCGCCGCTTGACGCCGCGGAATCCGGACAGCGCCGAACGGATCACTGTATCATCGAGATTCATTTCGATGGCGATGGCGACGGCCGCCACCGCGTTCTGAACATTGTGGGCGCCATGCATCGGCAAATAGAGCTCCTTCAACGTTCTTTCACCCGCAGCGCCGCGCCCGGCCACCACAATATCGAATTTCGATCCGCCGCCTGCCGGGCTGGTCGCGGTGACGCGGACATCGGCCTGCGGGTTGCGGCCGTAGGTGACAATTTTGCGGTCGGCGACTTGCGGGATCAGGGCTTGCACCTCGGGATCGTCGATACACAGTGTGACAAAGCCATAGAACGGCACATTTTCGACGAAATTGACGAATGCGGCGCGCAAGCTGTCGAACGAACCGTAATGATCCATATGCTCGGCATCGATATTGGTGACCACCGCGATGGTCGGGTGCAGCTTGACGAAGGTGCCGTCGGATTCATCGGCCTCGACGACCATCCAATCGCCTGCGCCGAGCCGCGCGTTCGAGCCCCAGGCGTTGATGATACCGCCATTGATGACGGTGGGGTCCATGCCGGCGGCGTCGAGCATGGCCGCGACCAAAGACGTGGTCGTCGTTTTTCCGTGCGTGCCGCCGACCGCGATCGACCATTTCAGGCGCATCAATTCGCCCAGCATTTCGGCGCGCCGGACCACCGGAATGAAGTTGCGGCGCGCCGCCGTCAATTCCGGGTTATCCGGTTTCACCGCCGACGAAATCACGACCACGCGCGCATCACCCAAATTGCCCTCGGAATGACCGATTTCGATGGCAATACC
The DNA here is from genome assembly GCA_002687515.1 of Rhodospirillaceae bacterium. Lineage (GTDB taxonomy): Bacteria > Pseudomonadota > Alphaproteobacteria > Rhodospirillales > UBA2165. The sequence continues at coordinate 18,387 of NZAK01000006.1, read as the reverse complement.
GAGTTTGCGCAGGCGCTGGATATTGCCGCCCTCGGCAAGGTCGGTGCCTTGTACCGAATATCCGAGATTATGCAGAATCTCGGCAATGCCGCTCATGCCGATGCCGCCGATGCCGATAAAGTGGATGACGCCCAGATCCAATGGCAATGCGCTCATGCCGCCCGCCTCCCCGAATCCCAACCGCCGCCCGCCGGCAGCATTGCGCAGACCACATCGGCAAGCCGGGCGGCGGCATCGGGGCGGCCGAAGGCGCTCGAAGCTTGGGCCGCGTTTTCAAGGATGCGCGGCATGGTCAGAAGCGCGCCAAGCCTCTCGGCCAGCGCTTCGGGAGTAAAGGCTTCTTCCGGCATCAGCCAGCCGGCGCCGGCGGCGTCGACGGCATGGGCGTTGCTCGATTGATGGTCGTCGACGGCGTGCGGATAGGGAATCATGACCAAGGGCCGGCCAATGGTCGTCAGTTCGGCGACGGTGGAAGCGCCGGACCGGCAGATGATCAAATGGGCCGCCGCGATGCGCGCCGGCAGGTCATCATAGAAAGCCGCCACCTCGGCCTTCACGCCGAGGCGCGCATAGGCCGCTTTGACACCGGCCAGGTCATCGGACCGGCATTGCTGCACGATCGACAAACGCCCGCGCAAATCGCCTTCAAGGCGGGAAATCGCCTCTGGCACGACGCGCGAAAAAACAGCGGCGCCCTGGCTGCCGCCAAAGATGACGATACCGATGGCGCCGCCTTCCTTGCGGTCCGGATAGGCGCTGTCCCGCAATTCGGTAACGGCGGGCCGCACCGGCATGCCGGTCCTGGCCACTTCGGCGGCGCCTTCGGGCATGGCGGCGACCACCTCGTAGGATGTGGCGATTAGGGCGACCCGGCCCGCCAGCAACCGGTTGGCGCGGCCGAGCACCGCATTTTGTTCGTGAATGGCGGTCTTGGCACCGCAATGGCGGGCGGCCAACATGGTCGGCACCGATGCGTATCCGCCGAAGCCGACGACCACCGCCGGCCTGATTTTCTTGAGAATGCGCCAGGCTTGAACAATACCCGCCAGAATCTCGAAACTGCTTTTGATGCGGGCGGCCAATCCCTTGCCGGCGATGCCGCCGGCGCGCACCCGGAATGTTTCGATCTTGTCGAGGCGCCCGCCGAGCGCCCCGCCGCGCCGGTCGGTGATCAAAGCCAGCCGGCATCCGCGCTTCGCCAATTCCGCGGCCAAGGCGGCGGCCGGAAACACGTGGCCCGCGGTGCCGCCGGTAGCCAGGGCGACCAATGGCGCGACCAAAGGCGAATTTGCCGGGAAATTTGCCGGGGAATTCTGTGGCGCCAAAGTCATCGCGGCCGCCTCGGCACACTGGCATCGCGGGTCAGCGCCAGGACCATGCCCATGCCAAAGGCCAGGGCGAACATCGATGAACCGCCATAGGATATGTAGGGCAGCGTCATGCCCTTGGTCGGCATCAGATTGAGCGTCGATGCCATATTGATGATCGCCTGCAATCCGAATTGAACCAGCAACCCGGCCACCGCCAACTGGGTAAACAAATCGGAATCGCGGAACACGCGGACGAAACCGCGCAAGACGATGAAGGCGAACAGGGCAACCACCATCAGCGTCATCAACAATCCGAATTCCTCGCCGGCGACGGCAAACACGAAATCGGCGTGGGCGTCGGGCAAGACCTCCTTGACATGGCCCTCGCCCGGCCCGACGCCGAAAATTCCGCCGCCGCGGAAAGCGTCCAGCGAACGCGCCACCTGATAGGCTTCTTCGCCGGCGGGATCGAGAAACTGATCGATGCGGGCGCGGACATGAGCGAACTGAAAATAGGCAAAGATACCGCCCGAGATGAATATGACGCCGATGGCGATGACCAGGAGCATCGGCAGCCCGGCGAGAAAAAATTGGGTTCCCCAGATGATCGAAACCAGGATCGCCATGCCGACATCGGGCTGCGCCAGCAAGAGCGCCACAATGATAAGGTAAAGGCCGATGGCCAGGGCATAGCCGGACACGCTTTCACCCAACCGCCAATTGGCGAAAAGCCAGGCCGACAGGACGGCAAAGCTGGGCTTGATGAATTCCGAGGGCTGCAGGGAAAAGCCGGCGAACGATATCCACCGCGTCGCGCCCTTGATCTCGGTTCCGGAAATAATGGTCAGGATCATCAGGGCAACGGTTACCGCAAACACGGCGAGCGCCAGCAAGCGCACCCGCCCGGCATCGAGGGCGGAGACGGCAAGCAGAAAGATAAGGGCGATCGGAAGGAAGATAATATGACGTTGCGCGAAGTAGAAGGTATCCTTGCCCAGTTGTTCGGCGACCGGCGGGCTGGCGGCCATGCCGAGGACGGCGCCGACCGCCGCCAGGGCGATCAAGGCGGCAATGATCCAACGATCGAGGCTCAGCCACCAGGCACCCAACAGGCTCAGATTGGTGCGCGAATAGGTGTTCATGCGGGCGCCTCCGTCAACTCCCGGACCTGCCGGCGAAACGCGTCGCCGCGGGCTTCGAAATCGTCGAACTGATCGAACGACGCGCAGGCCGGCGAAAACAGGACCACCGCCGCTTCCGCCGCCGCCTGCGCCGCCGCGTGCGCCCCGGCGAGCGCCGTTTCCAAATCGCCGCATTGGCGGACCGGCACGCGGCCGCCAAGCAGGTTTTCAAATTCCAGCGCCGCCTCGCCGATCAGATAGGCGCCCCGGACGCGCCCGATATGCGGATCGAGCGCCGCCAGCGTATCTTCCTTGAACTGGCCGCCGGCGATCCAGTGGACGGCGTCGTAGCATTGAAGCGCCCTTGCCGCCGCCAGGCTATTGGTCGCCTTCGAATCGTTGACATAGGCGATTTGGCCGATCTCGCCGACCAGTTCCTGGCGATGCGGCAGGCCGGGGAATGTGGCGATGCCGGCGATGATCGGTTCCGGCGCCAAGCCCATCAGGCGCGCCACGGCGTAGGCGGCGGCGGCGTTTTGCCAATTGTGCCGGCCCGGAAGCGCGGTCACCGGCCGCAAATCGCCGACAGATGCCTGCCGGTACTCGATATCGTCGAACAGGATGCCGTCCTCGACATAGACGCCGCCGGCGGCGCGCGTGCTGCCCGATATCGGGATGATCTTGTGATCGCCGCGCAGCATCAGTTCCATGCCGATGCCGCGGCAATGGGCATCTTCCATGCCGACCACGGCATGGGCGGAGACAGGCCCCCCTGTTCCGGGATTGTCGAAAATCATCCTTTTTGCATCGACATAGCCGTCGAGCCCGCCATGCCGGTCCAAATGGTCCGGCGAGATGTTGAGCAGCACCGCGATATTGGGCCGCAGCGTCGGCGTCCGTTCCAATTGATAGGACGACAGTTCCAGAACGTAGGCGCCACCGGCGCCGAGGGTTGCCAGGTCGAGCACCGGGACGCCGATATTGCCGCCCACCTCTACCGGCACATCGGCGCCCTTCAGGATATGTCCGATCAGCGCCGAGGTTGTCGACTTGCCGTTGGTGCCGGTGATCCCGATATAGGTGGCTTCGGGTCTGGCCCGCGCCAGGAGATCGATATCGGATATGATCTCGCAGCCTTCGGCCCGCGCCGCCTTGGCGATCGGGTGCGGTTCCGGGAAGCTATCGGGAATTCCGGGGCTGAGCACCAGCGCCCGGACGCCGTCCCATGCGCATTGATTAAGATCGCTCAACGCGACGCCGGCTTCGGCCGCCGCCTCGCGGCGTTCCGGCGCATCGTCCCAGGCGCGAACCTCGGCGCCGCCGGCTTGCAGCGCGCGCGCCGCGGCCAGGCCGGACCGCGCCAGGCCCATGACCGCGATGGTTTCACCGGAAAATGTATCGACCTCGATCACTTGCCCCTCTTAGCGCAATTTCAATGTGGCCAGCCCGGCAAGCGCCAGGATCAAGGCAATGATCCAGAACCGGATGACGATGGTCGGCTCCGCCCAGCCCTTTTTTTCGAAGTGATGATGCAGCGGCGCCATCTGAAAGACCCGGCGCCCGGTCAGCTTGAACGAGATCACCTGAACGATGACCGACACCGTTTCGAGAACGAACAGGCCGCCGACGATGGCCAGCACCAGTTCATGCTTGGTAATGACGCTGACGATACCGAGCGCCCCGCCCATCGACAGGGAACCGGTATCGCCCATGAACACCATTGCCGGCGGTGCGTTGTACCAGAGAAAGCCAAGGCCGGCGCCGACCAGGGCGCCGCAGAATATGGAAAGCTCGCCGGCGCCGGGCACGTAATGAACCTGCAGGTAATTGGAAAACACCGAATTGCCGATGATATAGGCGATCAGCCCGAAGACGCCGGCGGCGATCATCACCGGTCCGATGGCGAGGCCGTCGAGACCGTCGGTCAGGTTGACCGCGTTCGACGAGCCGACCATCACAACGACGGCGAAGACCACGAACAGGAAACCGCCGAGATCGATCAGCACATTCTTGAAGAACGGGATCGCCAGCGAGGTCGACAACGGCTCGCGGGTGATGCTGACCACCCATATGGTGGCGGCGGCGGCGATGAATATCTGTAACAATAGTTTCAGTTTCCCCGGCAGGCCGCTGGAATGGCGGCGCGTTACCTTGATGTAATCGTCGATGAAACCGATCATGCCGTAACCGACCGTGACCCCGAGCGCCGCCCAGACATAGCCGTTGCGCAAATCCGCCCACATCAGGGTCGAAACCAGAAGCGCCAGCAGGATCATGAAGCCGCCCATGGTCGGCGTGCCGACCTTGGTGATCAGGTGGCTTTCGGGGCCGTCGGTGCGGATCGGCTGGCCGCCATGCTGATGCTTGCGCAGCCAGCGGATGATCATCGGCCCACAGATGAAGCTGACGATCAGGGCGGTGATCATGGCGCCGCCGGTGCGGAAGGTGATGTAGCGGAATAGGTTTAATATTCCCAATTGATCGGAAAACTGGACCAGCCAATTAAACAGCATTGGGCGCCTCCCCGTTCGGTGTTGCCTTCGCAGCGTCGGATTCGGACCGGTTGCCCCTGTCCATGGCCAGAAGCGCGGCGACGACGGCGCCCATCCTCGATCCCGCCGAGCCCTTGACCAGCACCACATCGCCGGATTTGAGGGCGGCGCCCATGGTTGCGGCCAGCTCCTCCGAGCCGGAATGGTGCGTGCCCCGCCGCCCGCCGGGAAGCGCGCCGAACAAGGCGCCCATCCTGTCGCCGGCGGTGAACACCAGATCCACTTGATTGCCCGTTACCGCCGCCGCCAGCCGGCGGTGCATCTCGCCGCTTTCAGGCCCCAGTTCCAGCATGTCGCCGAGCACCGCGATCCGGCGCCCCATCGGTCCCGGTTGCAGCGATGCCAGCACCTCGAGCGCGGCCATCATCGATACCGGGCTGGCGTTATAGCTTTCGTCGATCAACAGGAACTCGATTTGGCCGCTATCGACAAGATGGCGCCGGCCGCGCCCGACTGCCGGCGTCAGTTCGGCCATCGCCCGCGCCGCCTCGAAAATATCGGCGCCGACCGCATCGACGGCGGCCAGGATGGCGAGGCTGTTCTGCACCCAATGGCGTCCGGGAAGCCCCAGACGGTATTCCAGCGTGCGGCCCCGGAAGCCGGCCTTCACCGATGAATATTCGGCGCCCAGATCGAACTCCAACAGCCGGAAATCGGCTTTTGCGTCAGCCCCGAAGCCGGTGACCAGCGCCGCCCCCGCCTGCCGCGCCCGCTCCGCCAACAGATCGAAATAAGGATTATCGCGGTTGAGGATCGCGGTTCCACCCGGCTCGAGGCCGGCGAAGATTTCCGATTTGGCTTCGGCGATTTCCTCGAGCGAGGCGAAATAGGCCGTGTGCACCGCCTCGACATTGGTGACCATGGCGACGTCCGGGCGCGCCATGCGCGACAGGGGCGTCAGTTCGCCGGCGTGATTCATGCCCAGTTCGAACACCGCGAAGCGGGCGCTCGGCGACAATCGCGACAGGGACAGCGGCACGCCGATGTGATTGTTGAAGCTGCCGGCGCTGAACCCGGTTTCGCCCTGGCGCCCGAGAAGCCGGGCCAAGGCTTCCTTGACCCCGGTCTTGCCGACACTGCCGGTAACGGCGACAACTTTTGCATGCGCCCGCGCCCGCCCGGCGGCGCCCAGTGCATCGAGGCCGGTCATCGTGTCATCGACTCCGAGCAACGGTTGACCGCCCGCCGCCGCCGCGCGGTCCGAGACCATGGCGGCGGCGGCGCCGGCTGCGAAGGCGGCATCCAGAAATTCGTGTCCGTCGAAATTCGGCCCCTTGAGGGCGATGAACAGATCGCCGGGTTTGAGGCTGCGGCTGTCGATGGAAACGCCACCGGCGGTCCAATTACCGGATACCGTTCCGCCGGTCGCGGCGGCGGCGGCTTCGGCGCTCCAAAGAGCGGGATTGGGATCGGCGTTCATTGATCCACCCCCCGGGCGGCGCGGCGCGCCACTTCCAAGTCATCGAACGGCTTTATCTCGGCGCCGACGATCTGACCCTGCTCATGGCCCTTGCCGGCAATGACCAGGATATCGCCGGCACCCAAGCCGGAGACGGCTTCGAATATGGCTTGTTCCCGGTCACCGATTTCGCGGGCCCCAGGCGCGGCTTCCATTATGGCACCCCGAATAGCGCCGGCGTCTTCGGTTCTCGGATTGTCGTCGGTGACGATCACCCGGTCGGCGAGCCGGGCGGCGATGCGGCCCATTTCCGGGCGCTTGCCGGTATCGCGGTCGCCGCCGCAGCCGAACACCACTTGCAGCGCGCCGCTTGCATGCGGCCTCAAGGCCGCGAGGACGCGCCTCAGCGCGTCGGGCGTGTGGGCGTAGTCGACATAAATGGCGGCGTCATTCTCAAGCCGGGCGGCGAGTTGCATACGCCCGGCCACCGGCTCCAGGGTAACCAGTCCCTGCAACGCGGCGTTGGGCTCGGCGCCGCCGGCGATGACAATGGCGAGGGCGCAAAGGGCGTTCATCACCTGAAAATCACCGATCAGGGGAAAGTCGATTTCCACCCCGCTACCGAAGATTTCGAGGGTAAGCCGCTGGCTGTCGCCATGGGCCTGGCAATCCTCTAGGGCAACGTCGTTTCCGGCCCAGCCATAGGTCAGGCTGCGAACGTCGCGCCCCGCCAGCAGCTTTTCCCAATGGGGGTCATCGGCGTTCAGCACGGCGGTTCCGCCGGCCTGCAAAAGCTCCGAAAACAGGCGCGCCTTGGCGCCCAGGTAGGCGTCCATGGAGCCGTGATAGTCGAGATGATCGCGGCTGATATTCGTGAAGGCGGCGACGGATACCTGGACGCCGTCGAGGCGGAATTGATCGAGGCCGTGGCTGGAGGCTTCGATGGCGGCGTGATCGACCCCTTCTGCCGCCAAGTCCGCCAAGGTGGCGTGCAGATCGGCGGCGTCCGGTGTAGTCAGCCCGCCCTGGGTGCGCCGGCCGGGCGCCACCAGGCCGAGGGTGCCCAAACTGGCCGCCGGGCTTCCCAGACGGGTCCAAAGCTGGCGCGTGAAATCGACAACCGAGGTTTTGCCGTTGGTACCGGTCACCGCCGCAATATGCGCCGGCTGGCCGCCGTGGAAACGGGCGGCGAGTTCGGCATAGCGCCGGCGTGGCATATCGTGCGTTAGCAGCGCCACCGGCGGACCATCGACGGCGATTTCGGTGCCAATTTCAGTACCGGGCGGCGACAGCACGGCCACCGCGCCGCGCTTGACGGCGTCGGCGATGTAATCGCGGCCATCCGTCTCGGCGCCCGGCAGCGCCGCGAACAGAAAACCCGGCTCGATTTTCCGTGAATCGGCGCTCAGGCCGTGTATGTCGGCGTCAACCAGCCGCCCATCTTTCATATCCGTCCATTCCACTCCCGCCATAAGTTCAGTTAGCCGCAAGATTCTTGTTCCGCTGTCTTGTTGGCTGGTTTTTGGCCTGCCGGTTTTTCGATGCTATTGGACTTTCGGCGCGCGGACGCAGGCCCAAAATCGGCGACAGCCGCCCGACCACGTTGCGCACCACCGGCGCCGCGACCCAGCCGCCGGTGGCATAGCCGAAGGTTTCTTTCAGACCCTTGGGCTCGTCGAACAGTGCCAGGATCGCGTAACGCGGCTTGTCGAACGGAAACACGCCGACAAAGGATGATATCACCCGGCGGCCACGGTAGCCGCGATTTCCCGGTTTATCGGCGGTGCCGGTCTTGCCGCCGAGCAAAAAGCCGTTCAGGTCAGCTTTTCTGCCGGTTCCCCTGGTCACCACCAGACGCATCAGACGGCGCATTTTTTCGGACGTTCCCGGTTTCAACACCCGTTCCGGCGGCCGATTGGCGGACTGGCTTTGCTTGACGATGGTCGGCTCGGCGCGAAATCCGCCATTGACCAGGGTCGCCACGGCGGCGGTCAGTTGCAGCGGCGAAACGGCGATGCCGTGGCCGTAGGAAATGGTCATGGTGTTGATATCGCGCCAACGGTCGGGGGTCAGCGGCGCGCCCACTTCGGGCAGTTCGATGGCCGCCGCGCGCATCAATCCAAGCAAGCGCAAATATTTTTTCTGGCGCGCCGTGCCCACCTTGATGGCCATCTTGGCGGCCCCGATATTGGACGAGTGTATCAATATTTCGGGAACCGTAAGCCAGCGTTTCAAGGGGTGGAAATCGGAAATCGTGTAGCCGTGCACGCGGATCGGCTTGGTCGCGTCAAAGCGGGTATTCAGATTAGTGACGCCGCTGTCCAGCGCCATCGCGGCGGTGAACAGTTTGAAGGTGGACCCCATTTCATAGACGCCCTTGGTGGCGCGGTTGAAGCCGGCGTCACCGGCGGCGGTCACCGGATTGTTGGGATCGAAATCGGGCAGCGATACCATCGCAACAACCTCGCCCGAGTTGACATCAAGCAAAACGCCAACCGCCCCGATCGCCGAAAATTTTTCCTGAACGCGCGCCAGCTCGCCGCGAAACATGGCTTGAACGCGGATATCGAGGGACAGCCGCAAGGAACCCTTGCCGCCGGTCAGCGTCGCATCGAACTGTTTTTCGACGCCCGACAAGCCGACGCCATCGATATCGGTTATGCCGAGGACATGCGCCGCCAAGGGTCCATGCGGATAGACCCGGCGCTCCATGCTTTGAAAATACAGCCCCGGAACGCCGAGCGCATTGACCCTGAACTGACGGTCCGGCGTCAGATTGCGGTGCAGCCAAACGAATGTGCTTTTGCTTGCCAGCTTTTTCAGAACCTGCCGGCGATCCAATTCCGGCAGGACCTTGACCAGGCGCGCCGCCGCCAGTTCCGGATCGAGCACATGATTGGGGTTCGCGTAGAGCGCCGCGGTCGGCAGGCTGGTCGCCAACAGGGTTCCGTTGCGGTCGACGATATTGGCGCGCACCTTGGGCGGTTTCGGCGTTTCGGATACACGCGCAATAGGTTTTGGCGCGCCATCCTTGACCACCGCCAGTTCGATCAATCGGCCGGCAATAACGGCAAAGGCAAGGGCCATCAACGCGCCGGTGACGATCAGCCGGTTGCGGCTGGTATTAATTGCTTGGCTGCGAATGCCCTCAAGCTCGACGGTGTCGGGAATATCCGGCCGAGGCGGGCGCGGCACGGCGCCGGTGCGGCGCGCCCGGTAATGAGGATGCTCGAAATGATCGATCTTCATTTCCCATCCTGCCCGGCGCCTGACCGTTTCGAAGCCGGCGTGAACGAAACGCCGCCCGGCGGCGGCGCCTCGCCCGGGGAACGCAGTTGCGCCGGGTCGGTCGGGCGCAGCTTCAGATGCCGTTTGGCAAGAGCCTTCAAGCGTTCGATATCGTTAAGATGGCTCCATTCGGCTTCCAGGACGTGGATCGATTCGCGATCCGAAACGATCGCCTGGTTCAGCATGTCGAGCTCGCTTTCGAGGCCGATCACCTCGTATTTGAGGAAGAACAGGGCGACGCTCATCATCGCCGCCACCAATAATGTAAGAATGGTTGTTTGCCGCATATGCCCCCCTTAAGCCGCTTGCCGCGCCGGCGCATCGGTCCGCTCAGCCGCCCGCAGCCGTGCCGACCGGGCTCTCGGATTGCTGGCCGTCTCCAAGTCCGATGGCTTGATCACGCCGCGCTTGATCAACCGGAATATCGGCGCCAGGGGCGCGCCCGGCGCGGCCGGCAGATGGCGCGATACGCCGGCGCCGCCGGCACTGCGTTCACGCAGGTAGGTCTTGACCATGCGGTCTTCGAGGGAATGGAAGGAAATGACCGCCAAGCGGCCGCCCGGCGCCAGCAATTGTTCGGCGGCGTTCAAACCACGCTCCAATTCGCCAAGTTCGTCATTGACGCGGATGCGAAGCGCCATGAATGTCCTGGTGGCCGGATCCAATCCATCCTTGGATTTGCGCTGGATGCGGTGAATGATGTTGGCAAGCTCACCGGTACGCATCAACGGTTTCTCGGCGCGCGCCTCGACAATCGCCCGGGCGATACGCTTGGCGTGGCGCTCCTCGCCATAGGTGCGGATGATATCGGCAAGCTCCTGTTCCTCGGCCTCGTTGACCAGGTCGGCCGCCGTCGGCCCGGCATCGCCCATGCGCATATCCAGCGGCCCATCGCCCCTAAATGAAAATCCGCGGGCGGCATCGTCAAGCTGCGGCGAGGAAACGCCGAGATCGAGCACCACGCCATCGACGCGTTCGATGCCCATCGATGCCATCAGCACCGCCATGTCGCCGAAGCGGCCCTTCAAAATGCGCAATCTGCCGCCCCAATGTTCACCCAATTCGGCGCCGATGACGATCGCCGCCGGGTCGCGGTCGATGCCGAACACGGTGGTTGCCGCCGCCTCCAATATGGCGCGGCTGTGGCCGCCACGGCCGAATGTGCCATCCACATAGATGCCGCCGTCCTTGGGCTCCAGGACCGACAGCACTTCATCGACCATGATCGGGACATGCGTGTTTTTATCCGGCCTATTTGGCGCAGGCGTATTCATTTGGCACCCCCGTCATCGGCGCCGGTCCCGAGCGGCAGCGTCGCGCCCCGGCTGCGGGCGCGCTCGAAGGCCCGCTGGCGCTGCCGCTCATAGGCGCCGGGCTCCCAGATCAGGAAGCGGCCGCCGCGCCCGACAAAGGCGGCTTCGGTGCCAAGGTTGGCATGCGCCAACAGCGATTTGGGCAGGATCACCCGTCCTTCCGGATCGTAGGGCAGCGCATGGGTGTTTTCGACGATGGCGGCCAGGTCGTCCTGGTCGTCGGAGAAGAGATCGAGATTTTCCAGATTGGCGATGACGCGATTGAAGAACGCCTCGCTGAGCGCTTCGATGGCGGCATATTTGAAGGACGGAAAGACGTGAATCCCGGCGAATTGCTGTTCGGTCAAGGCGTCGCGAAACGGTTTCGGCACCGAAACCCGGCCCTTGCGATCAATCTTGTTGACATGCGTGCCGAATAAAGCAGCCATTTCCGCCTCAAAACGCGCCAAATACGGCCATTCCTCGCCCGGGAACCGATCCCGTCCAGGGATGCCCTAAACTGACCCAAACAATCTGGGTCAATTTGGGATATCATGGGTTTTTATGGGCGTCAATGGGACAGAATGGCTTTACTTGGGTTAATAATATCTTGCCAAATACTAGAATCGCCGCCGATGAACATCCCGCATCCATTGATCAAACAAATGTGGCGTCAATTTGTTCAGTAAATGTTCGCAATGGGCCGGGCGCTTCGGCGGTTGCCATGATGAATTGCCGAACCTTGCCGCCAAGCCTTTGAATCGAACGGCGCCAACCCGGGAATGACCCGGTTTGCGCCGGTTAAAGGACGCTTTTGAAATAGGATATGGTATCGGCAAGACCGTCGCGCAGCTTGATCGAGGGCTGCCAATCCAAGGTTTCGCGGGCGCGGGTGATATCCGGGCAGCGCTGCATGGGATCGTCTTCGGGCAGCGGGCGGGTTTCAATTTCGACCTTGGCGCCGGCTAGTTCGATCACCAGTTCCGCCAACTGGCGGATGCTGAATTCATCGGGATTGCCCAGATTTACGGGTCCGGTCTCGGTATCGGGGGCGGCCATCAGCGCCACCAGGCCATCGATCATATCATCGACAAAACAGAACGAGCGGGTCTGCTTGCCGTCGCCATAGATGGTCAGGGCTTCGCCGCGCAGGGCCTGGACGATGAAATTGGAGACCACGCGGCCATCATCGGCGCGCATCCGCGGACCATAGGTATTGAAGATGCGCGCCACCCGGATATTCAGATTGTGCTGCCGGTAATAATCGAAAAACAGCGTTTCGGCGCAGCGCTTGCCTTCGTCGTAACAGCCGCGCGGCCCGATGGCATTGACGTTGCCGCGATAATCCTCGGCCTGCGGATGGACATCGGGATCGCCATAGACCTCGCTCGTCGAGGCCTGCAGAATCTTGGCGCCCGTCCGCTTGGCCAGACCAAGCATATTGATCGCCCCGTGCACGCTGGTCTTGGTCGTCTGCACCGGATCGTACTGGTAATGGATCGGCGAAGCCGGACAGGCGAGGTTGTAGATCTCGTCGACCTCCACATAGAGCGGAAAGGTCACGTCGTGGCGCAGCAGCTCGAAATTGGTTTGCGGCAGGAGCGCCGCGATATTGTCCTTGACCCCGGTAAAGTAGTTATCCAGGCAGATCACGTCGTCGCCGGCGGCGACCAGCCGTTCGCACAGGTGCGAGCCGATAAACCCGGCTCCGCCGGTTACCAAAACCCGTTTTCTAGTGGTCCCACTCATCTATTCCATATTCCTAGGCGGCTAATTCGGTGGCAGTTTACTTTTTTAATTCGGTGACAGTTTACTTTTAGTTGGTCAAAAATAAACTGAAACCTAAAAGTACTAAAAGTAAACTGTCACCGAATTAACCACCGAATTAACCGCTCCTGGCATGGTGGTGCCTCGGAAGTGCTTGATATACGGCTCTATTCGCCGGTTCAAGTCTGCAGGAACCAAACTTCGTCCTGGTCCAATACGGCGCACGTCAGATGGTCCGAACGATAGGCGCCGGTATCGACACAAATCCGGTTGGATTTGATTTGCGGCGTGCGCTCGATGCTGTGGCCGTGAACAACGAAACGGCCGAAGTCCTGGTCCGATCCCAGAAACGCCTCCCTGATCCAGATGAGATCATGCCGATCCTGAAGTTCGATCGGAACGCCGGGCCTGACGCCGGCATGAACGAACAGATAGTTACCGCATTCAAAACTGTATTTGAGGTCCGAATAGAACGATAGATGATCGGGCGGCAATGCCCGCCGCAGCTGCCGGCGCCAATCTTCGGCTTCGTCCGGTGACGGAAATCCGTGCGCCGCGATGCCGTAACTTTCAAGGGTCTGAACACCGCCATTGGCAAACCAATTCGCCGGCTCTTGCGATCCGTCCAGGAACCGCATCATCTCATCCTCGTGATTGCCGATTAGAAACACATGTTCGAAGCCATTGAACGGCCGCCGCATGAGGTAGTCGACCAGTTCACGGGATTCCGGCCCGCGGTCGATATAATCGCCGAGGAACACGGCGATCCGATTTGCGGCGCCCGAATTCTCGGCATCGATGCGGATCTTATCCTCGAGCTCGGCTAAGAGATCGAGGCGGCCGTGCATGTCGCCGATGGCGTAAAGGCGCGTGCCGTCCGGCGGCCGCGCATCATGGCGATATCTCATGGGGCGGTTTGGCCTCCAAAATGCTATAATACTGGACTAAATCCGGCGCGATCAGAAGTTGGAATAGCCCTCACACCGGCGGCATTTCCAGCGATTGATTTATGGTTGTTTAAGACATTTTCCTATATTAATCACCAAGAGGGAAACAAGATACCGGCATCGCATCATGGCAGATAACACAGGCTCAGTGGTCACCGCCATTTCGGAGGAGCGAACGCCGGAAAGTTCGCTGCTCGATCACGTCGAACGGGGCACGCACGCCCGCAGCGACCGTTTCGCGGTCGTCATCAACCTTTCGCGTCTCAGCCCCCACAATCGGCAGCCGCACCACATCCGCATCGCCAGCCGTACATTCGATACCTTGCTCAATTCCCACGACGTGCAACTGTACGTGCTTGGCAATGGCGATATTGTCCTGATGTGCAAGGATGTGCGCATCGATGATGTCGATTATATGATCGACAAATTGCGCACCCTGTTCCGCAACGATCCCCTGGCGGCGCGCGGCGGTGCCGGCGGGCATGAATTCACCGACTGGTATGATTTTGAAGTTGAGTTCGACGCATTGTTCGAACTGACGCGGGCCTGGGCGGCCAGAGCCAAGCGTAACGCCGCGCGATCGGAAGATGCCTCGGCGGGGCGCGGCATCGGCACCGGCTTTGCCGGTCAACCGCTGGACCCGTACAGCCTCGCCAAAGTGGACGATTCCTTGTCACGCCTGCGCATCGTCGAATTATTACGCGAACAGCCGGCGGTGATCGTCGGATTGGATGGGTCCGAAAAAATCCTGTTCCGGGAAAAATTCGTTTCCATAGCGGAACTGCAACGGCGGGTGGCCCCGGGTTTTAACCTGGTTTCAAATCCTTGGCTTTTCCAGCATTTGACCGAAACCATCGACCGCCGCGTCATGGCGGCGATGGCACGTGACGATTTCGCCAAAATTTCCGGCAATATCAGCCTAAACCTCAACGTCAAATCGGTTCTGTCCAAGGATTTCCAGCGTTTCGATGAAGCGGTGGCCGAACATACCGGCAAGTTCATTATCGAGATGCAGAAAATTGATGTCTTTTCCGACATCGAAAATTTCACCTATGCGCGAAACTGGCTGCGCGACCGGGGCTACCGGGTGCTGCTCGACGGTCTCAATCCGCTGTCGCTGCAATATTTCGATCCCGGCCTTTTGGGCGCCGATTATTACAAAGTCGCTTGGGGAACCGAATTTGTCGAAACCGAATCCAAGGAAGCCCATGCCGAGACGGCCGCCTTGGTCGAAAAAATCGGACCCGAATGTTTCATTCTCGGCCGCACCGACAGCGAAGGCGCGATGAGCTGGGCGCTGACCCTCGGCATTCGCCGCTTCCAGGGCTTTTTCATCGATCGGCTGGTCAAGAGGCAGGCCGAGAAAGCCATGCAAGGCAGGAAATAATGGCACCGAGCGCCCCCACTTCGGACGACGGAGCAAGCTAAGATGGCGATCAGCCCGGAAAACGAAAGCTATCAGCCGGCCAGCCAGGAAAGCCTGCTGCTCGACTATATTCACCGGCTGGAAAGCCACATGGAGGGCCGCCGCGCGGTGCATGTGCACATATCGAAGTTGGATGTCCACAACCGCCGGGACCATCATATCCGCATCGCGTCCAACACCTTCGAGCCTCTGGTCAAGATGCTGGAAGGGCAGCTCTTCAGCCTCAAGAATTCGGACTTGTTCTTTATCTATAAAGGCGATTCACAAAACGATGTCGAAACATCGATCCTCAAGCTGCAGTTCCTGTTCAGCGACGATCCGCTGTTCGATGAAGCTTCACGGGAAACGCATTCCGATTCCGACGCCTTTCGCACTTATTATAACGTGGAACGCGATTATACCGACATCCTTGCCCTGGTCCGCGGCATGGTCCATGACAGCCAGACGGACGAAACCGAAGAAGAGCAAGTCGAAGATTCGAGATCCCAACTGGTCGGCCGGCAGCAGGGGGGGGGCGAGGCCCTGTCGCCGCGGGTTTTGGGCCGGGTCGAGGAATCGCTGCATAGCGCCGATCTATCCAACATGGTGCGCCGCCAATTCGTTTGCGCGCTGATCGGAGAAGCCGCGCCGCAGCCCCTGTTTTCGGAGTTGTATATTTCGATCCAGGATTTGCGCGAGACCCTGATGCCCGGCGTCAACCTGACCAAAAGCCGCTGGCTGTTCCAGCACCTGACCGAAACCTTGGATCGGCGCGTGCTTGCCATGCTCTCGAAATCCACCGACCGATCGATCACCGGCGAGATCAGCATCAACCTGAATATCTCGACACTGCTTTCACCTGAATTCATGGCTTTCGATGATGCCGTCATCGCCGCGATGCGCGGTTCCATCGTTATCGAACTGCAAAAAGTCGATATTTTTTCGGATTTGAACGATTACATGTTTGCCCGCGATTTCGCCAAGGAACGCGGCTACCGCATCTGCATCGATGGCCTGACCCACGAAACCATGCCCTTCGTCAACCGGGACAAGCTTGGCGCCGACATGGTCAAGCTCATCTGGCAGACGGAACTGGCCGACGAGGTAGGACCCAAGCGTGTCCGCCGCCTGGTCAAATCGGCGGGCGCATCGAAGGTGATCCTCAGCCGCTGCGACGACGAGGGCGCCGTAAAATTCGGCCAGGATATCGGCATCAACATGTTTCAGGGCCGATATATCGAAAATCTCATTGCCGAGGAATCGCGCCGCCACGAGATGGAAATGGCGCGGCGGCGCACGCAAAATCTGGATTTTCTCGAATAGCGGAGCAAAGCGATGAAAAACTGCCGGCTGACCGTATTTTTGCTGGGCGCGTTGATCGTCTTGAACGCCTGTGCCAGCGGGCCTCAGCAGCCCAAGACCGCGGCCCTGGTCGATGCCGCGCGCATCGCCATTGCAAGCCTCAAGGTAAACGACAGCATGCCGGAATTCCGGAAAATGCTTAAGAGCGCGCACGGCATCATGATTTTCCCGGCCCTCTACAAGGCCGGGTTTATCGTCGGCGCCGAAGGCGGCAATGGCGTCATGCTGGCGCGCGACAAATCCGGCAATTGGGGCTATCCCGCGTTCTACACCCTGGCCGCCGGCAGCTTCGGATTCCAGGCCGGCGGCCAACGGGCGCGCGCCGCCTTCGTCATCCGCTCGCCCGGCGCGGTCAAGGCGATTATCGATCATCAAGGCAAATTCGGCGCCGATGCGGGCATTACGGTGGGCCGCTATGGCGGCGGGGTCGAGGGTTCGATCACCACCAACCTGGCGCTCGACGTTGTCGCCTTTTCGGATGTGCTCGGCCTCTTTGGCGGCGCTTCGCTGGAAGGCGCGGCGATGATCCGGCGCAACGATTACAACACCCAATATTACGGGCGCGGCGCGACGCCGCAATCGATCCTGATCGATCATGCCCACCGGAATCCCGGCGCCGATGCGCTCAGGAACGCGCTGCTGGTGCGCTAGGCGTAATGATCAGAAATCTGCCATCGGTATTTATCACACTCCTAGTCGCGGCCTGCGTCAGCGCCGGCACCTATGTCACCTACCGGAGCGGCGAGCCGACCCTGTCGGGCCGTTTGTGCAAGCCCGAGGGGCCGGGCCCGTTCGCGGCGGTGATCTTCAATCACGGCGGCCTCGGCAGGATCATCGGCGGGGCCCCGGACGCCACCTGCGCCGCCCTCGCCGAAGCCGGCTATGTCGGATTTTCGCCGATCCGGCGGCTGACGCGGCCCTTGTTCGGGCACCTCGATGACGTCGCGGCGGCCATCGATTATGTGAAATCGGTTCCCGGCGTGGATGGCGCCCGCCTCGGCATGATCGGCTTTTCACGCGGCGGCATGCTGACCTTTCAAACGGCGGTGCGGCGCAACGATTTGAAGGCGGTGGTGATCATGGCCGCCGCCGCCGGCCCGAGGGGCGATGCCCTGTCTTCCGAGGACGCATCGGCGGTTTCCGCTCCGGTTCTTATCCTGGTGGCGGAAAACGATACCGGCTCGCGCACCACGATGGGCGGAAACACGCTGCGCTATACGCGGGAATTGGCCGCCGCGCTCAAGGCGGCGAAGCGCGACGCCAGGCTGATCGTCTATCCGCCATTTGGCGGCGACGGCCATCAGCTGTTCTTTAGCGTCGGCGATTATTGGCCGGACGTGACGGCGTTTCTCGGCCGGCATTTGAAGCGCTGACGCCATTTCCCATTGGCAGGCGGCTTCAAGTTTGGCAAACAGGGATTTATTGAAGCCTGCAGGCTAGCGTACGTAGTGCCACCACCAACACCTACTTCGGCTCCTGCTCCCAACGCGAGGCCAATCATGTCTTCGGATGGCTCTCCTCTATACATAGCGATCATGCGTTGTATACGAGGGTTCGTTTTGTCCAATGTGACATCGTCAATTGGTAATAATTTGTGTGTTCCCCCACTCATGGCATTCTCCCGTTCAGAGAAAGTAAAGTAATTTTTCCCAGTTGGAACAACCGTTAGCGAATTATCGGGAAAGTGCATATTCGATTATATGCCACCTGATGTTGCCGAGCGGAGATACGCGGTATGGGCCGAGTTGGAAAGGTCGAAGACCTTTTATAAAATGGTGGATGAGCGCGAAGGCATGATATTTGAATCGGTAGTCACTCCAATTTTTGATGATCAAGGAAAATTGGTGAGAGCCTCAATTGTGGCTCGGGATATCACCGAACGGACTTCCGCCGAAGACGCCTTGAAGTCGAGTGAAGAAAAATTCCGAAAGGTTTTCGAAAATT
>NZAK01000005.1 GCA_002687515.1 Rhodospirillaceae bacterium | reverse complement strand
GTTACCCATGTGTCCGGTACAAACTGTTACCTATCTCTCAGGTCGCTCATCGTTTAAAAACAAAAGTTTATAAAAATAATCAATAATATATAAAATTGAAAATCCGTACCGCGAGTTCTAACGAACCCGAGATAATGTGGTTTGATTCAACATATCAAGGGGTTAGCGAACACACCAATGCGAGTTTCGGGGAATGTTTGCTTTCGGGGGGCCGCCTCAACCGGTCGACGCAACACTTTATCTTAAACGGCAAGATGGAGTGTTTAGATTGGGCATCCCTGTTTAAAGATGGTTCGCATCGGCTGTGTATAGCAGGCCCGGTGTCAAATTCTTGTCACGCGCCCGGCAATCGGCGCTCAACGCATCCCGGCCCCTTCCGGCCTTTGCTCGCTCAAAAAACTCACCATCGGAAACCGCCGCTTGCACCATCAGCGGCTAGCGGCATAACATCAAACCAAGGTGAGCCGGATCCTCCGTTAAATAACAGGCTCAGGGTTCCCATTTGTTTCGATGACGGACAATAAAAACCAAATCTATCCGGCGGTAACGGGCAACAGGCCCGGCAAACAAAGGGCCGGGAATTTCGAGAGGTAACACCGGGTGGGGGAGATCGCCAATATTCTCGTTATGTGCACGGCCAATCGGGGCCGCAGCCCGTTTACCGAATACCTGTTACGGAAACTCATCGATGATCGGGAATGGGGTGCTGGTACCCGCATCCGCTCGGCCGGCCTTTGTTGCCATGAACTCGGCCGGGGCGGCATGGAAGCCGACCCCAAGGTCGTCGAACTCGGGCGAAAATTCGGCCTCGACATGAGCGCCCACCAGGCGACGCCGATGACCCGCGATATGTTCGAGGACTGCGACCTCGCCATCGTCATGGAGCAATGGCAGGCGGATGTGCTGACCCAATCCCTGAAACCGGATCCGGGGAAGGTCGTGACCCTGCGCCAACTCGGCGGCGCCGACGGGGACGTCACCACGCCCGATATCACCAATGCCTCGCCCCGGGGCCTCGACCTCTTCGCCGCCGAGGCCCGGCGCTGTCTGGAACAGGGTTTGAACGAGGGGCCGCTCGCCGATTTGATCGCCCCCCGGCCGCGCGCCGAGTGACCAATCCAGGGAAACTAAGGACGATGGAGAGAAAATGATGGATGCCTTTGTAAGCGATCCCTATCCCTATACCTGGAGGGACGATGCCAAGGTCGTGTTCCTGCCGTCGCTGGTCTTCGAGTTGTGGACCGAGGGCGTGACCCCGGGCAAGAACATGCCGGGCGGCTTCATCAGTTCCGACATCAAGCTTAAAACCCGCGACCTGAGGGTCGAAAAAATGATCGAATTCGGCGGCAAGGTCGGGATGCCGCGCCTGCTCGAGCTTTTGCAACGCGAAACCTGCTCATCGACGGTGCTCGCCACCGGCCGCGCGGTCGAGCAAAGCCCGGAGCTGATCCGCGAGTTTCACGCCCGCGGCCATGAAATCGCCGGCCATTCCTATACCGAGGATGTCAGCTCCTACGACTTCTTCGGCGATCCCGAGGCCGAGCGCGACAATATCCGGCGCACCGCGGACGCCATCGAAAGCGTCACCGGCGAACGCCCCATCGGCTGGCTGAGCCCGAGGGGTACGCCGTCCGACAACACGCTCCGGCTCCTGGTCGAGGAAGGCTACAGGTGGTGCGGCGATTTCCCCGATGACGAATTGCCCTATGTCGAGGAAATCGACGGCAAGGCAATCGCCGTCATTCCCTATTCCGGCATGGCGGTCAACGATTATCCGGTAACCATCAACCAGGGAAACACGCCGCGCATTTATGTCGAGGAGTTTACAGAAACTCTCGACATCCTGCGCGAGGAATACGACCTCTATGGCCGTCCCGGCTGGATCCGGGCCTCGGTCCATGCCCATGTCTATGGCCGCTCCTGGGGGCGCTGGGCCTTTCGCGACGTCATCCGCTACGCCAAGAGCTTTGCCGATGTCTGGATCACCACCAGGGGCGAGCTTGGCGATCATGTCCTGGCCCAGCATGCGGCCGGGAAGAAGGGGGGGAAGAAATAGTGATTTTCGGCGAACCCTATCCCTACTCTCTCCCGAATGGCGCCAAGGTCGCCCTGGTCAGTTCCATCGCCTTGGAGATGTGGTCGCAAGGCTCGACACCCGGAAAGAACATGCCCGGTTCCGGCAGCATCATCAGTTCCGATATGACCTTGCCGACGCGCGACATCCGGGTCGAAAAGATGATCGAATTCGGGGCCAAGGTCGGCATCAAGCGCCTGCTTGAAATCGTCGACCGCGAAGGAATCACCTGCACCCTCATCGCCAATGGCCGCGCCATCGAGGAAAACCCGGAAATCGTCAGGGAGATACACGCCCGCGGTAACGAAATTTGCGGCCATTCCTATGCCCAGGACGCAAGCTCCTATGACTTCACCGACGCCGAGGCCGAGCGCGCCAATATCCGGAAAACCGTCGATGTCATCGAGAAGGTCACCGGCGAACGCCCCATCGGCTGGGAGAGCCCGCGCGGCACGCCGTCGGAAAACACCATGCGGCTGCTCATCGAGGAAGGGTTCACCTGGTGCGGCGATTACGCCGATGATGAACTGCCCTATGTGCTCGAAATCGGCGGCAAGCCGTTGGTTATCGTTCCCTATTCGGGCCTCGCGGTGAATGATTATCCGGTCACCATCAACCAGCGCAACACGCCGCGCATTTATTTCGAGGAGTTTTCCAAGACCCTGGATCTGTTGTTGGAAGAGGCGGCGTTGACCGGGCGTCCGGGATTGGTCCGCGCCGCCACCCATGCTCATCTTTACGGGCGGTCCTGGGGCCGCTGGGCGTTCCGCGACGTGATCAGGTACGCCAAGCGGCATTCCGATGTCTGGATCACCACCAGGGGCGAACTCGCCAAGCATATCCTGGCGCAGTACCAGGAGCAAAATTCGAAAGGCAATTGAGGCGCGGACGGGAGGCGACGGAATGGCCAAGACAGCGGAGGGACCGGAACTGAAATGGGAATTCGAGCGCCCGGGTGACCGTGAACGCTGGTGGGTTCGCGAACAGCTCTACACCATCCAGCCCAAGGCGCCGCTGAGCGCCGATGTCTTCCAGGACCAATGGGGGGAGGCGGTTCTGTGCATCGGCGATGACCTTAAATTCCCCGATTCCAGGGGATTCAGCGTCAGGATACTCAACGGCTACACCTATCTGAGCCCGATCCGGGTCACCGATGAAAAGGAGATCGAGAAACGGCTCGAACATTTCATGGCGCGCATCGGCGGGCTCGCCGAAACCATCAACGAGGATTTGGTCCGCTATCACGCCGAACAGGACCGCGAGAAGGCCTATTGGGACCAAGTCGGCCTGGCGGAGGCCAGCCATCTCGAGCTTCTCGCCCATTGGCGGCGTTCTCTGGTCATGCTCGATACCTTCTTCAAGCTCCATTTCCTTATCGCCTTTCCGCATCACGTTCTCGCCGGCATGCTAAGCCACGAGGCCGAGGATTTGGCTGGCATGACCGATCCGCAAGAGGTTGGGAAACTGACCCAGGCCCACGGCAGGACGCGCCAGACGGACCTCGATATGGCGCTATGGCTGCTGGCGGCGGACGCCATCGCCGCCGGTTTGGACACCCTATTCGCCGACACCGCGGACGACGGAATTCCCGCGGCCCTGGATGGATCGAAGGAGGGCAGGGCCTGGCTCGCCAAGTTCAACGATTTCCTGGAAACCTTCGGCGTCCGCCAGGTGATGCCCCTGGACCTTATCGACCCGACCATGAAGGAGGACCCGGTTTCGGTTCTCAAGACCATCCGCAGTTTTTTGGCGCAAGGCGGCAAGTACGATTTCGAAGGCATTGAGGCGGAAAAGACCCGGGAACGCGACGCCCTGATCGAAGAGACCTTGGCCAGGATCGAAGGCGCCGAGGCGCGGGAAAAATTCTCGAAATTGATTGCCGCCAAGAGAAAGTTCCAGGCGGCGATGGAGGATGACAATTATTATCTGCTCTGGGCCATCTCCCAGGTCCGATTGGTCGCCCTCGAGGCCGGCAGGCGCCTGGCTCAGGCGGGCGTCTTCGAGGCGGCGGAGGATATTCACTTCCTGACCAAGAACGAGCTTGAGACCGCCCTGGTGGACCTTGGCGCCGGCATCTATGACATGACGCTCTATGGCGGGCTCGCGGCGAAACGCCGGGCCGAATGGAAAGTCCAGATGAAGACCGAACCGCCGGGCTATATCGGCGATCTTCCCGACATCCTCGACGACTATATCCTCAACCATTTCTGGGGCATCCGTGGGCGCGCGCAATTGGATTCCAAAGACACCAAAATCGAGGGCCTCGGCGCCTCCCAGGGCATCATCGAGGGGGTGGCGCGGCATGTGGGCGGTCTCGAGGATTTCGCCAAGGTCGAGGCCGGCGAGATCGTCGTCTGTCGCTCGACCAGTCCCTCTTGGACGCCCTTGTTCTCGAAAATATCCGCTGTCGTCACCGACCAGGGCGGCACCCTATCGCATGCCGCCATCGTCGCCCGTGAATACGGCATCCCGGCGGTCCTCGGCACCGCGCGCGCGACCCGGCTCATCCCCGACGGCGCCAGGCTGCGCGTCGACGGCACCGCCGGCACGGTGGAAATTCTCTCATGACAATGGCGGGACGCAGCACTTGAAATAAGGAGACGATGATGGCCAAGGATTCCGGCACCGACTGGCACGATAACCCCAAGGGCTCTAAACCGGCGGACCTTAGGGAATTCCGCCCGCAATTCACGCATGCCGAGCGCGACCGCCGTTGGGACGGCGCCCGCAAGCGCATGAAGATGGCGAATTTGGACGCGCTCCTGATCATCGGCTACGACATCTTCTTCGATATGGGGCTGGTCAATGCCCGCTACCTGACCCAGATCGGCTCCAAGGCCGGAACCAATGTGCTTTTCTTCCTCGACGAAGACCCCATCGTCTGGAACGCGCTGCCCCATCAGCAGCGCCCGACCAACCCCCATCTCGGCACCCAGGACTGGGTCACCGAAATCCGCCCCTTCCTGGGTCTTGGCGAAATGGCGGCGGAGATCCGGGGCCGTGGGCTGGATGCGGGCAAGATCGGGCTGATCGGGTTTTCATCCTCGATCATGACCACGCCGACGATCCTGCATGGCGATGTCTTGAGGCTCGAAGCCGAGCTGCCCAGGGTCGAATTCATCAATGCCGGCTATATCCTGGAGGAAATGCGCCTGATCAAGAGCGAAGAGGAACTCGCCGTCCTCGGCCAAGCCGGAAAGATCGCGCGCAAGGTCATCGACACCATGATCGAGTATCCCAAAGCGGGCATGACGGAAGCCGAATTATGGGCGGAATTGATCAAGACCCAGATCGTCAACGGCGCCGAACCCCAGGTCTTCTTCTTCCTCGCCAGCGGGCCGGTGGAGCATAAGGAAAGCGAGCTCTGGCACCTTCTGCACGGCGTCGAGCAGCCCGCCGTCCCGTCCATGCGGCCGCTGCAATCGGGCGATGTGATCACCGGGGAATGGCATACCCAATATGGCGGCTATCTGGCGGCGACGGAATTCACCGTCTATCTCGGCAACAAGGCGCCCCAGGAGCTCAAGGATCTGCACATGGTCAATGTCGAATGCCTGGAGGCCAGTCTCGATGTGATCAAGCCGGGGAATACGCTCAGGCAAGCCTGGGAGGCGATCCGCGCGCCCGCCGAGCGCGCCGGTCTCGATTTCGTCGAACTCGGCTTTCACGGCCACGGCATGGCATCGCCCGAATTCCCGACCGTGGTTTACCGGCCGGGATATGGCCTCCCCAGCATGAACGGCGATAAAATCGGAGACTTCGTATTCGAGGAAGGCATGGTCTTCGGCAACAATATCGACCTCTTCAATCCGAATTGGAAATCGGATGTCGGCTGCATGTTCGGCGACATGGTGGTTGTCCGGGGCAATCGCGCCGAACGGCTCGTCAACGTGCCCCTCGAACTGCCGGAAGTCGGTTAAGGGACCGTGTCGTCATCATCACCGGCGCGGGCCGCCTTCGCTCGCCACCAAAATGGCATCGCCGATGACAAGGCCGTCGCCGGCAGGCTTGAGTGGCGCCGACCGGCCTATTGAATCGGGCTCGATCGGGATCACCGATCATGTTCCTAGGGCACGCCACTCCGCCGGATTGCCTGCCAAATCCTTTCCGGAGTTGCCGGCATATCGAGGTGACGGATCCCCAACACCGATAGTGCATCAACGATGGCGTTGATGACGGCGGGCGGGGCTCCCGTTGCACCGCCCTCGCCGGCGCCCTTGATCCCCAACGGATTGTTGTGGGCAAGGACTTCGTTATTTTCGAGTTTAAAGGCGGGAAAGTGGTCGGCCCTGGGCATGCCGTAATCGTTGAACGATGCGGCCACCAGTTGACCGTTTTCGTCATAGGTGCAGTCCTCAAGCAGCGCCTGACCGACACCTTGCGCAATACCGCCGTGGGTTTGGCCGTCGACAAGCATCGGGCTGATAACCCGGCCGACGTCATCGACACCCCCATAGGCGACAAGATCGACGCCACCGGTATCGGGATCGATTTCCACCTCGCAGATATGGCAGCCGTTCGGAAAGGTCGGCAACGGTTCAAGAATTTGCGCCGCGCCGCTAAGCGGTCCGCGAAGATTTTCAGGCAGACTGGAATCTTCCTCGGCCGCCCGGGCGATCTCGAATAGGTCAATCTTGCGATCGGTTCCGCCGACGATGAAGTCACCGTCGTTAAATTCAACATCCGCCGCCGCCGCTTCCAGCAGGCGCGATGCGATTTCCCGGCCGCGATCGATTATATCGTCCCGGGCCTGGCCCAGAAGGAGGCCGGCAAGCCGCATCGAGCGCGAGGAATGAGATCCGTTCCCCAGTTTGACGATATCGGTATCGCCTTCGGTCAGATGAATGTCTTCGAACGGAACGCCAAACCATTCACTGATTATCTGCGAATAGCTGGTGGCATGTCCTTGCCCGCTGTCCTGGGTTCCGACGACAAGTTCGATCCTTCGCTCCGGGATGATGTAAATCTCGGCCCGTTCAGGCGGTATTCCGGTCGCCGTTTCAATATAGTTGCAAAGACCGATGCCTCTCAGTTTTCCGCGCCCGGCACTTGCTTCCCTGCGTTCCGCATATCCATCCCAACCGGCAAGTTCGAGGGCCATATCCATATTCATTTCGAACTCACCGCTGTCGAATGTCATGCCCGTCAGGTTCTGGTAGGGCATCGCTTCGGGCGGGATCAGGTTTCGCCTTCGAAGCTCGACCCTGTCGATGCCAATCTCGCGCGCCGCCGTGTCGATCAGCCGTTCGACCAGATACATCGCCTCGGGCCGGCCGGCGCCGCGATAGGTATGGATCGGATTGGTATTGCTGACCACCGCCTTGGCGTCGACATAAATGACCGGGATGTCATAGACGCTGGTGGTGACCGATATGCCCCGGGTCAACGGCACGAAGGAACAGACATGGGAACCCAGATTGGCGATATGGGCGGCGCGCAACGCCAGAAACCGACCTTCCCCGTTCAAGGCCAGTTCGACATGGGTATATTGATCGCGGGCCGCGGCGTCACTGAGAAAGGCTTCGCTCCGCTCGCAGGTCCATTTGACCGGCCGGCCGACACGTTTCGCGGCCCACATGACCAGGGCGTATTCAGGATAAAACATGCCGCGCGTGCCGAAGGCGCCACCCACATTCCAGCAGACAACGCGGAACTCGGATTCATCGGTGCCGAATATCGCAGCCAGGGCATCCCTTTGGCGGAGTGAATTTCCGCTTCCGGCGTAGAGCGTTCCGTGCTTCTTGGCGGCGTCATATTCGCCGATGGCGGCCCGCGCTTCCAAGGTCACACCGGTAACGCGGTTGTTCAACAGCTCCAGCGAAACGGTGTGAGCGGCCTCGGCGAAGGCCAGCTCAGCGGTCTCCTTGTTGCCCCGGCAATCGTCGACAATGATGTTTCCCGGGGCGTGATCCCATAATCGAGGCGCCCCCTCGGCGATGGCGGCCCGGCCGTCGGTGACCGCCGGCAACGGCGTATAGTCGACGACCATCTTTTCGGCGGCGTCGCGCGCCTGATCAAGGGTCTCGCCGACGACCAGTGCAATCACCTCGCCGACCCGCAACGCCTTTTCGCGGGCCAACGGGTTGAGCGGCGTAATCGCCGCGTCTTTTCCGTCCCGGCGGGTGAGAGCAAGATCGGTGCCCGGGGGCAATGCCGGCGGTATCGGCTTCAACCCGTCAGCCTCATAATCGGCGCCGGTAAGGACCGCCAAAACCCCCGGCGCCGCGACGGCGGCCGTCGCATCGATGAAGTTAATCAGCGCATGGGCATGGGGGGAGCGGAGCATGTAGGCGTGGCATTGACCGGCCAGCGAGATATCGTCGCTGAATTTTCCCTGGCCGGTCAGAAGTTGAAAATCCTCTTTCCGGAGAACGTGCCGACCTATTCCCTTCTTGGCGCTCATCCCATAATTCCCTTCACCGCGGCCACGATTTTGTCCGCCGTCGGCGTAATATAGCCTTCCAGCGACGGGCTTGCCGGGACCACGACATCTCCCCGGCTAACCCGAATGATCGGCGATTTCAACGACGCAAAGCCTTCCTCCGCCACGATCGCCGAGATTTCCGAGGCGACGCCGCAGCTTAGATTGGTTTCGTCGGCGATTACCAGCCGACCGGTTTTCGCCACCGAGTCGAGTATCGCCTTCTTGTCCAGCGGCACCAGCGTCCTGGGATCGACGACTTCGGCGTCAATCCCGTCCTCGGCCAATATTTCAGCGGCATCCAACGCGATTTGTACCATGTAGGATGTTGCGACGATGGTTACGTCACCGCCCTGGCGCTTCACTTCCGCCTGACCGAGCGGTATGTCGAAGGGACCTTCGGGCACATCGCCTTGCAGCGGAATCAACCGGTCATGGGTAAACATAACGGTGGGATTGTTGCTTGCAATCGCCGAGCGCACCAAACCCTTTACGTCGCGGGGCGAGGAAGGCAACACGATTTCCAATCCAGGCGTGTTCCAATATTTGGCTTGCGGGCTTTCCGAATGTTGGCTGGCGCCACCGACGCGCAGCCCGTGCAGCATATGAATGACCACCGGCACCGTGATCGCGCCGCCCGACGTATAATGGGCGGTCGCCGCTTCATTGGCGATACTCGACATCGCCAGATAGGAAAAACTCGCCGCACCCAGGTGGACGAAAACCCTTTCCCCGGCCATCGCGGCGCCGATAGCCGTTGCCGAATAAGCCGCCTCGGAGGTCGGCGGGAAACTGATGCGGCCGGGGAATTTATCCTTGATCCGCTGCAGGTGAATCCGTTGTGGCCCCAATCCAAGAATTTCATTTCCTAAGATTGTTACACGCGGGTCCTCATCCATGCAGCCGAATAGCCCATCGACCATCGCTTCGGCGTAAGTCATCCGCACCGCTTCTCCCCTCACGCGAATATGCCGGAGAGCGCGCCCTCCGGTTCCGGCACGGCGCTGTCGAGGGCCAATTGGCGCGCCCGGTTGAGGCGGTCGTTGACGGCGCCGTCGGTTGCAAGAATCTCATTTCGGTTGGCTTCGCCGGTGGCCATGAGTTGGCGGACAAATAGCAGAATGGGATCCTGATTCTCGATCCAGTCAACATGTTCATCGGGCACGTGTCTATGCTCCCATGCCATTGTGATATCTGTCCGGCCGAGGGGAAGTTCGGGCCACAAGGGGCTGCTTCCAGCCCAGCGCCTGGTCACCGCCTCGATGAAGTAAGGTCCCTTTTCGCGGCAATGGACGACGGCTTCGGAGACGCTGTTCAAAACGGCCATAACGTCCCTGCCATCAACCGCCTTGGTTGGAATGTCCAAAACCGCCGGGATGCTTTTTAAATCCTTGGCGGCGATTTCAGAAGCGGGAAAGCCGCCTGCCTTGGATCCGATCGCGCCGGCGCCATTGTTTTCACAGATGAACAGGACCGGAAGAGACCACAGCGCGGCGATATTCATGGCTTCGAAACTGACCCCTTCTTCCAGCGATGCATCGCCGAAAAACGCCACGCAGATGGCACCCTGGCCGGCCCGTTTCATCGCATAGGCGCCACCGGTGGCCAGACCTATACAGCCGCCGACAAGTGCGGAAGTATGGAGAAATCCTCTTTCCGGATCGCTCATATGCAAGGTTCCGGCGCGGCCCCGGTTCAAGCCTGATTCGCGGCCTAGAATTTCAGCGAAAGCCGCCGCCGGGTCGGCGCCCCTGGCCAGCACGTGGCCGTGGTTACGATGGGTGGAGGCCAGTTTGTCGTCGGGCCGCAGCACCTCGATAATCGCCGCGGCGGTCGCTTCTTGACCAATATAAAGGTGATAGTGGGCGCGAAAGGCTTCGGCCTGCCATAGTTCGACCAAATTTTCCTCGAATCGGCGGACCACCAGCATCCTTTCAAGGAGTGCCAATTTTTGCGACACCTCAAGTTGGCCTGCCACTTCGGTCATCTCCCTTTCATGGTTCAAGACTACCCGGCCACATCTGCAAAAAGGAAAACCGCAAGTCTGCGTCGGATCTCCCGATCCGCCACCTATCTCCCCCGGGCTTGCTGTTGGATGTTATTCTAGTCGATGCCGGACCAATGACAATCGGTTAAGGCGAATTCCGCGAAGGTCAGGAAGGGGTCAAAAGCCGACATCCAGCGACGGTTGTTACCGGAATGGATTTCTCCTCCGCCGACGCTGGGAAACAGCGATCACCGGTTCAAGTCTGTTTCCTCTGACCATGCCCGGCAATGGCTTTGGCCGAATTTTAGCCCCTGCCTCCCTACCGATTGCGAGGCGGTCAAATTGCCATTAGGGTGAGGCGTTCGGAACCCAGCTATAAATGTGAATGGGCTTATCGCGGGGGGGCCGCATGAACATCCAGCATCCCGTGCAGAACTCGATGAAACCGGGCAAGTGGATCAAGACGTCGTGCAAGATGTGTTTGTTCACCTGCAACATGCGGGTGCTGGTCTCCGACGACGGCGTGGTCATCAAGGTCGAGGGCGAGCCCTCCAGCGTGGCCAACGGATCGAAGCTGTGCACCAAGGGCAACGCGGCGATCATGCGCCACTACGATCCCAACCGGTTCAAGTCGCCCTTAAGAAGGACCAATCCGGAAAAAGGACCGGGCGTCGATCCCCGGTGGGAGCCGATAAGTTGGGACGAGGCCTATGCCCTGGTCGCCGCCGAGCTCAAGAAAACCCGCGACGAGGATCCGCGCAAGCTGTTGCCGGCCATCGGCTATTTTCACAAGGGGTATCTGCGCGCCTGGCCGGCGGTGTTCGGCACGTCCAATATCTTTTCCTCGCTGAGCAGCTACTGCGGCGGCGGCTACCATTCGATGAACGGTTTCATTCATTCCACGTTCTCGGTGGCCACCGACGTGAACTACTGCGATTACTGGCTAACCAATGGATCGGGCGACGGGTTTTCGTCGCATATGCAGGTGGCCGCCCAGGCAGGCGCCGTGGCCGACGCGCGGGTCGAGCGCAATATGCGCGTGGTCTGTGTCGAGCCCCGCCTGTCGGTGGGCGGCGCCAAGGCCGAGGAATGGGTCCCCATCCGCCCGGCCACCGACCGCTTCTTCGCGCTCGGCCTCTGCCAGGTGATGATCGCCGACAAGCTGTATGACGAAGCCTTCCTCAAAAAGGATACCAACGCGCCCTACCTGGTGGGCGAGGACGGCTATTTCGTGCGCGATACGGATGGCCAGGTCCAAGTTTGGGACCCGGTCGATGGCCGGGCCAAGGCGTGGAACGACGCGACGATCAAGGATTTCGCCCTGGAAGGCGCCCACGAGGTCGCCGGCGCCCCCTGCAGGCCGGGCTTCCAATTGTTCAAGGAGATATTGGAAGACTGCACGCCTGAACAAATGTCGGAAATCTGCACGGTGCCCGCCGACACCATCCGGCGCATCGCGCGGGAGTTCGCCAAGGCGGCGCGCATCGGCGCCACCATCGAGGTCGATGGACGCACCCTGCCGCTGAGGCCGGCGTCTTACATCTACTACCGGGGCGCCAGCGCCCACAAATACGCCACCATTTCCAACCACGCCTTCAAAATGGTCAACATGCTTGTCGGCAATATCGACGCGCCGGGCGGCCATGTCGGGGTCACCGTGGACGACAAGATGGTCGATAGGGGTCATGTGGCGCCGGGCGCTGACGGCTTGATCGACGTGGTCACGCACCCCTTCGGCCCGCCGCCGGCCTTTTCCTATCCACCCAACGAATCGCACCTGGAAGGGTATTTTCCCTTCGGCTGGATTCCCGGGCATCTCAACCACCAGGTCCTGACCGACCCGGACAGGTTCGATCTTCCCTACCGGCCGGATACCGTGCTCCTCTGCCACGCCAACCCGATCTGGAGCGTGCCTGGAAACCGCGAGACCTGGTTCGAGCTGCTGCGTTCGATGCGTTTCATGGTGGCCATCGACATCATCCCCAACGACACCAACATCTTCGCCGACGTCATCCTGCCGGGTCATGATTTCCTGGAATCGTGGAACATGCTGATGAACGACGCCGCCCATACCGAGGGTATGAGCCTGCGCCAACCGGTCTGCGAACCCCTTTACGACACCAAAAGCGACGAGGAGATCTTTTACGAACTGGCCGAGCGCCTGGGCTTCCTGGAGGAATATAACGACCGGCTGAACCGCGCCATCGGCTTCGACATGAAGCCCGATCTCTTGCTCGATCTGGACAAGAAATATACCGACAAGGAAATCGCGCGCCGCAAGGGGCTGTTGTGGAACGGCAAGGATCTGGACTGGTATGCCCAACGCGGCCATTCGGTGACCCCCCGCCGTCCGGACAAATGGTATCGCCCCTGGGAGGGCATGCGCCTGCGCTTCTATATCGAGGACATCGTCGAGGCGCGGGATGATCTGAAGGGCAAGATGGATGCCGCCCAGGTGCCGATCCGCGGCGAATGGGAATGGCAGTGCTACCAGCCCCTGCCCGTGCCCCTGCTGGACCCGGTCCTAGAGGAGCCGGAAGAATTCGACCTCTACGCCATTTCCTTCAAGGAAGTGCAGCTTAATTTTGCCGAAACCTTGGGCAATCCCTGGTTAGACGACGTGGTCTTCCGCGATCCGGTGCATACTACTTTCCTCCTGAACGCAAAAACCGGCGCCGAAAAGGGGCTGAAGGACGGCGACGTGGTGCGCATGGAATCGCCCTACGGCAATATTTTCGGCCGTGTCTCGCTGTCGCAAGGGGTGCATCCGGAGACCGTCTGCGTTTCCAACGCGCTCACAAGGGAAGCCGGCGAACACACCGGTGTCCGACACGGCGGCGGGCACTTCAACGAGCTTCTGCCGGCCGATCTGCGCAACACCGATGCTTGCTCCTCGCAGCCCGAAACGGTGGCCCGGGTCAAGATCATCAAGCTTTCGGCCCTGCCCGGGGACCTGCCGCCGGACAGCGTCTTCGCTCAGAGGGGGAGGCTCTGATGGCCAGCTACGGAATGGTTTTCGATCTCAAGCGGTGCATCGGCTGCAACGCCTGCGCCGTCGCCTGCAAGCAGGAAAACAACCTGCCCAACGACGTCTTCTTTACCAAAACGCTAAGCGAGGAAGTGGGCGAATATCCCAAGGTCTCGCGCGTCTATATTCCGACCCTGTGCAATCACTGCGAGGACCCGCCCTGCGAGTGGGTCTGCCCGACCGGCGCCACCCATGTCCGCGCCGACGGTATCGTCTTGGTCGACGAGAAAAAATGCATCGGCTGCGGCTCCTGCGTCGTCGCCTGTCCCTACGATGTGCGCACCCTATTGGAGCCCGGGCAACTTAGCGAAGGGCTTTTCAAAAGCGGTGAATTCACCGATTACGAAAAACAGGGCAATGCCCGCTTCGTTGCCGGAACGGTGGTCAAATGCAGCTTCTGCCACGAGCGCGTCGACGGTGGACTGGAACCGGCCTGCGTCACCACCTGTCCGACGACGGCGCGCATCTTCGGCGATCTGGACGACCCGGACAGCAAGGCGCGGCGCCTGATCTACGAGCGCAAGGGCCTGCAACCCCTGCCCGAAAAGAATACCAATCCCAAGGTCTATTATATCGATTGAAGGCTGGAGACCGAAAAATGGCAACCGATCAAATGGCCATCGTTGGCGACATGTTTCGAAGCGGGTTCCGGCTGCAAAGGAATTGGAGCTGGTCGATGGCCACGGCGTTCTTTTTCGGAGAGGTCGGGGCCGGGCTGTTTTTCATTTCCCTGTTTTTCGATTTCCTGCCAGGCCTGATCCTTGGCCTGGGTTTGACTGTGATCGGCAAGACCAGCGGCCACATGATGCATCTCGGCCAGCCGATGCGGGCCTGGCGCGCCATCGTCAAGCTGGACCGCTCGTGGGTCAGCCGCGGCCTGTTGGCGATCATCCTGTTCACCGGTTTCGGCATCCTGCATATTCTCGATCTGGCCGGCCTGACATTCGGTCTTCTGCCCGAGGCGCTGTCGCTCCCGGTTACAGTCGTCGCCGGGGTGGCGGCCATGGTGATCATGGTTTACCAGGGACTGGCCATGTCCCATTCCTCGGCGATCACGCTGTGGAGCTCGGGGCTGATGCCGGTGATCAGCTTCACCTATGCGATCATGTGCGGAATTTCGGTAATGATCGTGCTCGCATCGGATAGCGTCCTGGCCGGCCGGCCGGGCGCCTTGGCATCGTTGCAGATGATCGAGCTCGGGCTGGCGTTCTACGCCCTGGTAATGCTCGCCAGCCTGATGCACGCGGCCAGCTACGGTTCCAAGGGGGGGCAACAATCGGTC
Organism: Rhodospirillaceae bacterium; assembly: GCA_002687515.1. Classification (GTDB taxonomy): domain Bacteria; phylum Pseudomonadota; class Alphaproteobacteria; order Rhodospirillales; family UBA2165. The sequence continues at coordinate 5,652 of NZAK01000005.1, read as the reverse complement.
ATGCTCCTGCTCAGGGGACCCTATGCCAAATGGTTCATTTCGCTGGTCATTGTCGTTGGTTTGATCTTGCCCGCAACCATGATCGCGCTGTCGGCGGGCGTACCCCGGATGGCCCTTCCCGTCGCCGGCGCGCTGCTCATCGGCTATTACAGCTTCCGCATTCTCATCTTCAAGGCGGCGGTTTTCGATCCGACCATGAGCTTCGCGCCGCGCTCCAGACGGTTTTGAAAAACCGTCACCTCGACGGCATCCAACGTCAATTCCCGGTAGGTCCGCTTTCGGGGGCGGAGCAGACATTGGTCAAACGCTGTAGCGGAATTATCCTTATAATGATTGTGGAAATTGTGTAGGATCGCATACGATTTGAAGGTTATCTGGGAAATGCCGGATCATAAGCAAGGGAGGATACGATGGAACCTGACACGCAATTTGCCAGCGTCGGACGCGAGCCCGCCGTTCCGGGAAAGCCGGTCGTTGATCCGGCCGATTGGAGCGGCGACGAATTCGGCCAAAGGGACGACTGGCTGTACCTGTTGAGCGACTCCGAAATCGCCGATCTTCGCGACATGGGATCGCGGGTGAAACAGAAAATCGGCGCCGATCTCGACGGCCTGCTCGACACCAGCGCCGAGGACTATGACCTTGGCGCGTTCACCGACACCCTGAGTTCGGTGCGCAACAATCTCAAGGATGGAACCGGAGCCGTCCTGATCCGCGGCCTTCCCCTCGATGACATGACGTTGGACGATGCGGCCATCATTTACTGGGGTATCGGCCGGCATCTCGGCAGGGCCGTGTCGAACAGTCCCGAGGGCGACATGTTCAGCCAGATCGTGGACAAGGGCAAGGATTACGACGATGCCGACGTTCGCGGTTATCAGACCAACGCGACCATGGATTACCATAGCGATCAGTGCGACATCGTCACCTTGCTCTGCATCCATACGGCCAAATCGGGCGGCATGTCCAAGGTCGTAAGCTCGGTGGCCGNCTACAATGAACTCCTGAAACGGCGCCCCGAATTGGTCGAGGTTCTTTGCCAACCCTATTGTTGGACCAAACACGCCGAAACCGATCCCGACGAGGCGCCATACTACACAAGCCCCGTCTTCAGTTTTCTCGACGGCTATTTCTGCGCGTCGTTCGGGCCCAAACACATGGAGAAAGGGCACGCTTTGGCGGCAGCCCCCGATATGACGGACATTCAATTGGAGGCGATGAGGTTCACCGAACAATTGTGCGAGGAACTCCATTTCGAGGCGATGTTGCAGCGCGGCGATTTCGAGTTCGCCAACAATTCCGTGGTCCTGCATACGCGGAACGGCTTCGAGGACTGGCCCGAACCGGAAAGGAAGCGGCGGCTTTGGCGGTTTTGGATCCACGCTCCCGACATCCGGCCGCCGACCGACTACATCAAACAGTGGCGCAACGGTGTCCAGGTCAAAGGCATGCGGGAGCGCGTCAACATCGAGTTGTAGCGCACCGGGTCGCGAAGCGGGGTAATATTTGCAGCGCGCCTAGGATGGCGAACTCGCGGCCTGCCGGTTGAAGCCGATACCAGCGGATTATGAACTCTCACGTGATCGCATGAGCGCTGAGAACGGGGCTTCCCCCGTCGCCGAGGCAGCTTTTTCGCTATTTTGGATCGCCGATCGCATCGGCGATTCCCGTGGCCATGGGTGCCCCGCCAGGCCCCTCCATGCGCACCGACAACGCGGTCCCGCCCACCGGATCATATCCGCTCGGACAATGGTCCGGAGTTTACCGCCAACGCCGTCAGGGACTGGCTCGTCAAGGTCGGTGTGAAGACCTTGTTTATCGAACCAGGGTCACCCTGGGAGAATGGCTATAACGAGAGCTTCAACAGCAAGTTACGAGACGAGCTATTGAACACGGAAATCTTCTACACATTGAAGGAGGCGAAAGTGCTGATCGAGAGATGGCGACACCACTACAATACGGTCAGGCCGCACAGTTCATTGGGATAAAGACCACCCGCTCCCGAAACCGCATTGCCAAACGTTGATGTTCCGCCCNACGCTGTTGATGGGCTTCAGCCGGAACATCAACTTAACCAGCGCCAAACTCTAACTTGAAGGCTGGACCACTTGATGGGGGCAGGCCAAATCACACGAACCGGGTTGTCCCCGCCAATCCGGTCTTCAAGTCGTTCCGGGAATAAAGTGCTCTGGCTGCGGTCATGGCCTTCAATAAAACGCTTCATCACAATCCCTCGTCGGTATCATGACGCGATTCTATCATAGGTCACGTATTCACACAGCCTGGACCCATAGCGGACATTACCGTTTGTTGCCTGAGCGATTGCCATCCTTTCAACTTGTTCTAAAATATCGGCTATTAAATTCACCATTCGGTAGAATGATTGAACAATGAACAAATTACCGAGTAAGCGTGAACAAGACAGCGTGGCCGCCCTGGTGCATCAGACAGGACCATCCAAAGATGCGGTCTGTTGGCTTAAAGGTTCCACTTTGGACGTCTTCCTAAGTCCAGGCAGACTGGTCCGGGTGGGTGAAACACATCCAGGTGAAGCGCGGGACGGGGTCATCGCGCGCCTCCACCGTGCCGAAGGCAGTTATGAAATTGAAGCCCTTGATCCGGCGACGGTTTTGGTAAACAGGAAGGCTACCACCACACAATTGCTCAAGCATGGGGACATGATCGAATTCGGCGACGCTGGACCGTTGTCCCGCTTTCGGCTCTATCATAGAGACAAGCCGGTCCGCAAATCGATCGGCGACATACTGAGCGACGGATTCGTGTATCTGCGCGTCAGCCGCCGGCCACTAATTCAGCGGCTAGGGTGGGCCTTTGGTGGACTGGTGAGGCGGTTGATGCGTGAGACGACGCTACTCTTTCGCCTGGGCGTCATTGTGGCGATATCCGCCCTTGTTGTTTTGACTTACCAACAGAACCGTCTGAACGTGCTGCTGCAACAACGTATCGAACGGGATGCGACCCGGCTTGATAGCGTCTCCCGCGCCTTAAGCCGGGCGCGCAAGGAGGCGTTGACTCCAAACGATCTAAAAGCCCTCCGGCGGGACATCGGAAACCGCTTTAGTTCCTATGCAGATCGCTTAAAGGCTTTGGAACACCGTTCGGAAGCCACCGCCCGCGTGGTTACCGAATCATTACCCGCGGTCGTCTTTCTGCAAGGTGCCTACGGTTTTCGAGAGATATCCAGTGGCCGCATGCTTCGCAATGTCGTTGATGAGGAGGGCCGTCCCTTGAACGCGCCTCTCGGGCAGCCCCTGTTGTCGCTCGAAGGTAATGGGCCGGTGGCAGAACGACCGTTTATTGGAACCGGCTTTGTGGCCGGTGAAAAGAGGGTGCTTATCACGAACCGGCATGTGGCCCTGCCATGGGAGAACGATGCAAGCGTCGAGGCGCTTGCGGGTCAGGGCCTGAAGCCGGAGATGATCAAGTTCATCTTCTATGTGCCCGGGTCTCCTGAGGCAGTAGATGTTGAACTGTTTCGGGCCAGCAAGAATGCAGACTTGGCTGCCCTTCGCTTCAAAAACGAGGACGGACCGAAAAATTCCCTGACACTCGCAGCCGAACCGCCCGCGCCCGGGGACGAAATTATTGTCATGGGATACCCCACCGGCCTGCGCTCGATGCTGGCCCAATCAGGCGATGCCTTTATCGAGGAACTGCAAACATCAGGCGATACGGAATTCTGGAGCGTGGCAGCTAGGCTGGCCCAGAAGAGGCTTATCGCGCCTCTTGCCAGCCGGGGAATTGTTGGTCAGGCGACGCCGTCGGCAATCGTCTACGATGCAGAAACCACACATGGCGGCAGCGGGGGACCGGTGCTCAACATCGATGGAGAGGTGGTCGCAGTCAATGCCGCCATCCTACCCGAATATGGGGGGTCTAATTTGGGTGTGCCGGTCTCAAAAGTCCGGTTGTTACTGAGAGGCCTAGGACGCCTTCCAAGCAAGTCGGACAATTGACGCGACTTTATTCTATTCGATCTCATTCATTGTTCTCGTGCGATCTCGATCAGGCATGGGCTCAACGACCGGGACCTGCGGTACGATGCCTTGTTCCAGGAGCCCGGCAAGGCTCCTGCCTCCCCCCTGTCCGGCATTCATAAATTACGCGGCCTGCGAGTGTATCGGTGAAGGCCTGAGGAACCTCTCCTCGGCCATGCGATCGGCTATTGCCGCCGTCGACCGGCCCTCGGCCGCCGCCCGCTCGAAGATTTCCAGCAGCCGGCCGTAAATGCGGGCAACATGGCCGAGCGAGTCTTCGAGCACATAGGTATTCAGTGCGCTCGAAACATCGATAAGTCCGCCGGCATTGACGACATAATCGGGCGCGTAGAGCACCCCGCGGGCCATCAATTCATCGCCGTGGCGTGGTTCGGCCAATTGATTGTTGGCCGAACCGGCAATTATCGGTGCCTGAATTTCCCGAAGCGACCGATCATTGATTACCGAGCCCAATGCGCAGGGTGAAAATACATCCGCCTCGCTGCGATGGATTTCATCGGGAACAGCAATCGTCGCGCCGAATTCCCCGGCTACCCGCTTCGACTTAACAGAATCGATGTCGGCGACGATCAATTTCGCTCCGGCTTTATGAAGATATTCGCACAGGCGATAACCGACATTTCCCAACCCTTGCACGGCGATCCGAACGCCGCCGAGATCCTCGTGGCCGAATTTAAACCTCATGGCGGCTTGAATTCCTTTGAACACGCCGAAGGATGTCGCCTTGCCGGGATCTCCCGTTCCACCGGAAAGCCCAAGTGCATAATCCGTTTCCTGGGCGACGATATCCATATCCGGGACGGTCATCCCGACGTCTTCGCCGGTGTAATAGCGACCATCGAGGGACTGCACCATTCGCCCGAACGCGCGCAGCAATTTTTCGGATTTATCCTTCTTCGGATCGCCGATAATGACGGCCTTGCCACCGCCGTAGTTCAAATCCGAGATGGCTGACTTGTAGGTCATGCCGCGCGACAGGCGTAGCGCGTCGGAAATCGCATCCGCTTCGGTTTGATAGGGCCACATACGGCATCCGCCGATGGCCGGACCAAGTGTTCTATCGTGGATGGCGATGATCGCCTTGAGACCGGATTCCTGATCAAATTTGAAGGTCACGAATTCGTGCCGGTCAAAATCTTTGGATGTAAAAATGGTCATGATAAATCCCTTGATTCATTGGAATTACCGCAACAAGAGCAATTTACCCCAAAATAATTAATCTTACTTTAAATATGGTATAATATTCGCCGTTTTCAATATTTTAATAAAATAATTTTATTAAATATACTGTCACATCTTAGTCATATGAATATAATTTTATTAGAAATTTTTATTTAAAATAGTCATTAAATTTCAGATTTATACTTGATTGAGATCAATTCGAAAAAATCGCGATTCGGCAATCCATGTGCGTGCGATCCGCGCCATCGATTCAATCCGATTTCGATTTGAATCGATCCCGGTGAAATCTAAATCTATTGATATGGATTAAATTTAGGACCGGATAATCTGCGCCCGACACGATGACTGTTTTACGCACAAACATAGACACGCATGCGCTAGTGGTCTGTATCATCTAATTTGCACTCCTACGACGGCGTTGCAAGGTTTCCGGCGAGGAGCGCGCCGCGCC